>MFCS01000023.1 GCA_001776975.1 Candidatus Daviesbacteria bacterium RIFCSPHIGHO2_01_FULL_41_45 | reverse complement strand
TTTATCCGGTAGAGGTTTTGCCGAGAGCACTACAGGTAATTGCGTATGTATTTCCGACAACCTTTGCGTTTGAGGCGATTAGATTTAGCATGAAAACTGGACAGATAAATTGGCAGTTACTAGGAATGAGTTTAATTGTAAATCTTGTGTGGTTAGTTGTGTCTTGTTGGATATTTAATTTTCTTTTCAAAAAGTCAAAAGAAACTGGGCAGTTTGCCAGGAATGAAGGATGATCTGTTTTGTCTGAATTGACAAGATTTGCTTATAAAGCCATACTTATTTTATGATCGACAAGAAATTTAGAGAAGATTTTATCGAGTTGTTTACAGAAGTTTTTCAAGGAATAGTTGTTCCTGAACTTGACGACATTAAAAGTGATCTTAAGGATGTTAAGAACCGATTAGGTTCCATAGAGAACAGACTAAGTTCACTTGAAAGAAAAATAGATAACTTTTCGGCTAAAGTAATAGATCTAGAAGGACAACTTAAAGAGTATGAGCAAAAAATTAACCAGTTAGAAGCTGCTTGAATTTAGGATCAAAATATAGTAAATTACAAAGAGTGTCTTGCCCGAGAGGGCATTTTTTGGGTAAATTAAATATATGGATTTAATCACTCAGTACTCTAGTTTAATAATTTGGTCTGGGGCTGTAGCCTCTTTAGTGTATGGACTAGTTCTTGCGGTGTGGATTTTAAAGTTGCCTGATGGTGACCAAAAGATGAGAGAGATTGCTACAGCTATCCAAGAAGGTGCCGCAGCATATCTGACCCGCCAATACCAAATTATCGCCATGGTCGCTTTGGTAATAGGGGTGGCTCTATTTTACTTCTTAGGCTTAAACTCGCTGTTAGGATTTTTTGTTGGAGCGATCTGCTCAGCCGTAGCTGGTTTTATTGGCATGAATGTGGCGGTTCGGGCAAATGTTAGATGTGCTGAGGCTGCCAAAACTGGATTAGCTCCGGCTTTTAATGTAGCTTATAAAGGTGGAGCAGTAACCGGGTTTTTAGTAGCAGGTTTGGGGCTGACAGCAGTATATGGATTCTATCAATATACTGGGGGAGATTTAAGATCATTAATTTCTTTGGGTTTTGGAGGTTCACTGATCTCGGTGTTTGCGAGACTTGGGGGAGGGATTTATACCAAGGGAGCAGATGTTGGAGCTGATTTAGTTGGTAAAATAGAGGCCGGGATTCCGGAAGATGATCCGCGGAATCCAGCTGTGATCGCTGATAATGTGGGAGATAATGTTGGTGATGACGCTGGGATGGCAGCTGATGTTTTTGAAACTTATGCAGTAACCGCAATCGCAGCCCTGCTTTTGGGCGAGATGTTATTGCCGAATTTTGCTGGAGCCGTTGTTTATCCATTGGTAATTTTATCAGTTGCTACATTTACCTCAATTATTGGCAGCATCTTGGTTCGCTTAACAGGGCGGAGGATTATGAAGGCTTTGTATCAAGGATTAATCGTAGCTTTGGTTTTATCTGCAGCTGTGTTTTACCCAGTAACTTTAAGTTTAATGGCCAACAATGGTACTTACCCAGCACTAAATCTATATCTTTCTACTTTGGTTGGATTGGTGATTACCGGGGGAATGATGGCGATTACTGAGTACTATACTGGTATCGGTTTTTCACCAGTAAAACATATCGCTAATGCTTCCAAAACCGGTCACGGCACCAACGCTATCGCTGGACTGGCTTTATCAATGAAATCCACCTTTGCTCCAATATTACTAATCTCTCTGGGTATATTAGTAAGTTTTTCCTTGGCCGGCTTATATGGAGTAGCCCTAGCAGCTGTAGCGATGTTATCACTGGCCGGTATAATAGTAGCAATCGATGCTTTTGGACCGATCACTGATAACGCCGGTGGGATTGCTGAGATGGCTGGTTTGCCGGAAAAAGTGCGGGATAACACCGATCCACTGGACGCTGTTGGTAATACCACTAAGGCAGTCACTAAAGCTTATGCTATCGCCTCGGCTGGATTGGCAGCTCTAGTTTTGTTTGCCTCATATGCACAAGAGTTGGGTGAATTAGGGGCACCCTTAAGGTTTGATTTGGCTGATCCACAGGTATTAGTAGGGTTATTTATTGGTGGAGCCATGCCATATTTATTTGCATCTCTAGCAATGGAAGCAGTAGGTGTGGCTGGAGCAGCTGTGGTAGAGGAGGTTAGGCGTCAATTTAAACAGATTAAGGGAATTATGGAAGGTAAAGCCAAACCAGATTATGCAGCCTGTGTGCGGATTGTGACAGCTGCTGCCCAAAAAGAGATGTTTGTTCCGGCCTTGATCCCAGTTGTAATTCCGGTGGCAGTAGGGTTAATTTTAGGGCCGGTAGCCCTGGGAGGGTTATTAATTGGTTCGATCATCACCGGGCTGTTTGTGGGGATATCTATGACAACTGGTGGAGCAGCTTGGGATAATGCTAAAAAGTATATTGAAGCCGGTAATCTAGGCGGTAAGGGCTCAGTTGCCCATCAAGCAGCAGTTACTGGCGATACTATTGGGGATCCATACAAAGATACCGCCGGGCCAGCCATTAACCCAATGATAAAGGTAGCCAATATCGTTGCCCTTCTATTGGTTCCCTTCTTAAAGTAATACTTTCTAGTTACCTTGTAGCAAATGATACTAAATCCTCTGAAGAGTCTTAGTAATTAATTCCCGGGGAGCGTAAATAAGGTAAACATGCTGCTAAACTGACAGAGACCGTAGGTCTCTGTTGACCTAGTAATCGAAAATATGGCATCTCTTGAGGTCCAATTATAACTCCACGATTAAGAGGCCAATCAAGACTCGAAATCCTCGTGGCACTATATGAACTTGGCCGATCATTACTGAAATAATACTGCTCAAAACCCTCTCCGTCTAGTTCTCTAGGTGTCCATAATTTAGAAACATAGGATATGAACCTCTCATCCCTAATTCCTACCAGTAATCTATTAAGAGTACCTCTTGGTGTAGGTATTTCTACATCACAACTTAACACATCAACTTTATAGGGAACGATTTCTAACCTAGTACAACCCTCAAGAAGACTTACTTGTAAACTTGTAAAGTCATTGTGAGGTTCATATATAACCGATCGAGAAAATTGGTCACCACCTCTAGAGTGATGGGTTAGATCAAGATAATGCTCACAAGATTTAGCCTGCCAAGACATCTTATTGAAGGTATTGTAGAACAGCGATTGATAAGTTGCAACTTTAATAATCAGCTTTCCAATCCGGGATTGGAGGATCAGTCTTTATCTAGGGTGATGTGTTTTAGGATCTCTAGGGTTTTGCCGTACTCTTTTTGATTTAAAACAAAATCTCGATAACTATCTAAAGATTTAAAATGCTCTAAAATTTTCCCCTTATTTATGAATGGGCCACCTTCTATAAAATATGAGTTATATGATGACCATGGGTACAGATCGGGATTATTTATAAGACAAGACACTACGGGGTTGAGATGGATGTATCTAGAAAGGTGTAGAAGCTGTTCATCAGTCTCAATCTCTACAGCTTTAAATATTCCTTGGAAAATAGGTCCTTGCAGATTATACTTAATGTTTCTGTATTTGGTATAACTATGAATGAACCTTCTCATAAACTCAGATACTCCCCCGTCTCTTAGCTGAGTTACTAAGAGATGAAAATGATTAGGCATTAAGCAATAGCAGATGATATCAACTATCTTTTTAGAAGGGTCGATTTTGAAAAGTTTACTTATTCGATATGTGGAGAATTTGGGCTTTGGATTTTCTATTTGGTAATAGAAAAAGGTTTGAAGAAAGTGAGAGTAATCTTTTCTATCTGTAAATATTGGTTGCTTTTGTAATCCCCGATTGTATATATGGTAAAGACCACTCTTAGTAAACTTAGTTAAACGGTAGGGCATCCTAATAATTTAGCTTTCCAATCCCGGATTGTCAAGTCAGTACGAACTTATTCGACAATAACCGAGCCTGTTAAGGTGGGGAAGAGGTGATTATGGTACACATAAGTACCTTTGGTGGGGAATGCTAAGGTTACTTCTTTACCGTTGATAATATTCCCGATATTTAAAGCAGGGTAAGTTGTGTGTTGAGGGTGAGGGGCTGAGGAGATGTTATGGGTTTTATTGTCAGTGTTTATCCAAGCAACTGTTCCACCAGCCTTAATCTTAATAGTTTTGGGATCAAAACCAGTGGAGGCAATCTTTACTACCGCTTCCTTGATTTGAGAGCCAGAGGTGGCCTCAGAACTTGGTGAGCTTTCGGGAGCACTAATTTGGGGGGTTGGGTTGATAGTGGCTGGTGAAACTATCGAAGATGGCTTATATGATCTATAAGCCAGGTATCCGCCAACAGCGACCACTATGAGAATGACAACTACTGCTCCAAGGTTCTTATTCACTTTATTTAACTTAATATACACTATGAGTTTTGTCAACCCTATTGTATAATTTTCATCTATGGCTGAAAACAGATCAATTTTACCTAGTGTGACCACTGTGCATAAGGCTGATTGGAGACAGGCACTAAAAGATCTTGAAGATTTACAGGTTAAACAATTCGCCGTATTTTTAACTGGCTTGTCTTCTAGCGAGAGATCAGATTTATATCATATTTTAGAGGACATGAAAGGGATCAGGATACCTTTTGTTCATGCCGTATCTGAGATGACACCAGAGGAATATCGGTATCTGATGGATACATTTGGTACCAAGAAGTTTAATCTCCATACTCTGCGATCTTGGCCATTGAAGTATCCTTTAGGTGAATTAACAAAATATATCTACATTGAAAATAGCGGGGTAATACCTACTCAAGCTGATTTAGAGGGATTTGCTGGTTTGTTAATAGATATGTCTCATCTGGAAAACACTCGTTTATCTAAGCCTAAGGATTATCAGGATTTAATGAACTTAATTCGCACAAATCCTGTAGGAGCTAATCATATCAGTGCTATTTTAAAACAGCCAGTTACTGATCGGTGGGGTTTTCACTATGATATGCATAGGTTAACCGACTTAACACAGCTGAATTATTTAAAAGATATCCCCGATTATTGTTTTGGTGGATATCAAGTAATAGAGCTGAGCAACTCAATTAAAGAACAATTAGAGGTAATAGAATATATTCAGAAAAATAATCTTACCCCTTAAATTTGGAGATGAATCTAAAATTGGGTATAATGCAAATTGCGTCGCCATCGTCATTAGAGCTTACTCGCAGATGGTGTACCTTAAAAATTTAATATGCCGCCATCGTCTAGTGGCCTAGGACACATGATTCTCATTCATGAAATCACGGGTTCAAATCCCGTTGGCGGTACTTTGTTTAATACCATCTGTGGTATCTCTCTAACAATTGACAAGTTGTGATCTATGTCATAAAATTCACAGCAGTTTTAAAAAAAATGCCTACTTCTAAAAAGGGTAAGCTGTCTACCTCTACACCAAAAGTATATTTCACCCAGTCGGGATTAGAAAACACCAGGGCGGATTTGGAGACGTTAAAAAGTATTAAAAGAAAAGAGGTCTCAGATCGAATTGAGGCTGCTAGACAGCAAGATGATGATGAGGAAAATTCTGAATATGACGCAGCCATTGAGGAACAGAGTTTAATCGAGAGTAAAATTGTTTATCTGGAAGAGGTTTTACACAACGCTAAATTAATTACAAAAGATGCTGCTAATGAGAGTGTATTAGTTGGTTCAACAGTAAGAGTGGATATGGGTGGAAGTATACAAGAGTTTACCATTGTGGGAAAAGTTGAAGCTAATCCTGCCAAGAAAAAAATCTCTAATGAATCCCCAGTAGGAGCAGCTTTATTAGGGGCTAGAATTGGTGAGGAGATTGAGATTAGTACTCCCAATTTAAAATACCGTTGTAAGGTGCTAAGCATAGCCTAAACAGGCTACGGCTTGCCAGCTATCCTCAGCTTCAGATATACTTCACGTATGCCTCTAAAGGATTTACAGAAAGAACGGATTAAAAAGTTAAAGAACATTAAAAAGTTGGGTAGTGATCCATACCCTGCCTCAGTGAAAAGAACTCATACCATCTCTGAAGCTAAAAGTTCTCTCCAAAAAAAAGTTTCGGTGGCTGGTAGAATTAAATCATTAAGGGCTCATGGTAAAATTATCTTCGCAGACTTAGAGGATATGAGTGGACGGATGCAGATTTTTTTCTCTCAAGCAGAGTTGAAATCCGATCAATACGATTTCCTAGTTAACCTAGATATTGGTGATTTTTTGCAAACTGAGGGTGAAGTTTTTAAAACCCAGTCTGGGGAGATCACCGTTAGAGTATCCTCATATAATCTGTTAACTAAATCTTTAAGACCAATCCCTGCAGATTGGTATGGTCTAAAAGATGATGAGACTAGGTTAAGAAAAAGATATCTAGACAGTATTATTAACCCAGAAGTTAAAGAGTTGTTTATTAAAAAGTCCAAATTTTGGAGCGCTATTAGAGAGTACCTGCTTAAAGATGGATTTTTAGAGGTTGAGACTCCGGCCTTAGAGCCAATTGCTGGTGGGGCAGATGCCAGACCATTTACCACCCACCACTATGCCTTAAAAAGAAAGCTTTTTCTCAGGATATCCTTGGAGCTATATCAAAAAAGAATGTTGGTTGGAGGAATGGAGAAGATATTTGAGGTTGGCAAGGTGTTTAGAAATGAAGGGATGGATGCTGAGCATCTTCAAGACTATTTACAGATGGAGTTTTATTGGGCCTATGCAAATTATCAGGATTTAATGACTATGACTCAGAAGCTGTATCAATATGTTGTTAAACAAACTACCGGGTCTTGGCAAACTATCTATCATGGCCACAAGATTAAATGGGATGGAAATTGGCCAAAGATAGATTATGTCGAGGCTTTTAAAGTTGCGACGGGAATAAATTTGGATGGTGAGGTAACAGAGGATCAATTAAGGGAATATGCTCAGCAAAATAGAATTCCCATTGATGCAAAAGTTGGATTAGGGCGGTTAATTGATAGTATCTACAAAAGAACAGTTCGAGCAAAATTAATTCAACCAACATTTTTGATAAATCATCCGGTTGCGGTTTCTCCTCTGGCCAAAAGAATGCCGTCAAACCCCAAGAGAGTCGAAAGGATGCAGATATTAGTTGGGGGAACTGAGGTGGGAAATGGCTTTTCAGAGCTTAATGATCCAATTGATCAGTTAAATCGCTTTAAAGAACAATCAAAGTTACGAAAAAGCGGAGATGATGAGGCGCAAATGATGGATTTGGATTATGTTGAGGCTTTAGAATATGGAATGCCACCGGCAGCTGGATTTGGCTTGTCACAAAGGTTATTTGCGGTGATGGTTGATAAGCCGATTAGAGAAACCGTATTTTTTCCATCCATGAAGGAACAAAAATAGGGATAGTTGATGACCAGAGATCAATCGTATCAATTGGTTACCTCAATGCTGACTAATCCTAACTTAGTTAAGCATTGTTTAGCGGTCGAGGCCATAATGGTGGAGGTGTGTGAGTATCTTCAAGATAAGCATCCGGAACTTTCTAGTCAGGAGTTTGACAAAGAAGAGTGGGGGTTGGTGGGATTATTGCATGATGCTGATTATGAGGTAACTAATAAAGATTTAGAAACCCACACTGATGTAATAGTGGGTAAGTTACAGGAGTTAAAAGAGAGCGAGAGGTTGATTAAGGGAATATTGGCTCATCACTCACTCAAGAAACCAGTGAGAGATAATTTAATGGAAAAAGCTATCTACTGCATAGATGAATTAGCAGGATTGATTACTGCCTGTGCGTTAGTTCAGCCAGAGAAAAAATTATCATCTGTCACGGTTGAATCAGTAATGAAAAAATTTAAGCAATCGTCTTTTGCTGCTGGTGCCAAAAGAGAGCAGATTAAAGCCTCGGAAGAAGAGCTAGGGATTCCTTTAGAAGAATTTGTTAGAATAAGCTTAAGGGCGATGCAAAAAATATCAGGTCAGTTGGGGCTTTAAAACATTATGTTAGACATAGATTTTATTCGTAAAAATTCAGGGATAGTTAAAAAAGCTATTGAAGATAAAGGGATTGATTTAGATATTGATGAATTACTAAGGGTTGATCAAAAAAGGCGTCAGATGTTAGCCAAAGTAGAGGAGTTACGACAGCAAAGAAATGAAGCTGCTGGAAGACGTGATGTAGAAAAAGGTAGAGAGGTAAAAAGAGAGCTGGAAACTTGGAGTATAGATCTTCAGGAATCAGAGGAGAGACTGACTCATTTAATGTTGTATGTACCCAATATTCCCTCAGTGGACTCTCCTGTGGGAAAAGATGCAGCTGCTAATCAAGTTGTTTCCAAATGGGGTCACATTCCAGAGTTTGATTTTGAGATTAAAGATCATGTTGAGATAGGTAGAGAGTTAGATATTATAGATTTGGAAGCGGGAACTAAAACTTCCGGATTTAGGGGTTATTATTTAAAAAATGAAGGTGCAACGCTACATCTAGCTTTATTAAATTATGCTTTTGACAAGATAGTATCCAAAGGATTCTCACCGGTTATCCCACCGACATTGGTTAATAGTAGGGTCCTGGTTGGTAGTGGACACTTCCCTTTTGGAAAAGAGAATGTTTATCAGATAGCAAATCCTGGGAAGCTGGCAACCGGGGAAGATATTAAAAATCCTCTATATTTAACTGGTACCTCAGAGCCTGCACTTTTGGCATACTATATGGATGAAGTTATTGAAGAGACAAAATTACCCATTAAAGTTTGTGCTATGACCAAGTGTTACCGATCTGAGGTAGGAGATTATGGTAAAGATACCCGAGGTTTGTATCGGGTGCATGAGTTTGATAAAGTGGAGCAGGTAGTTATCTGCCGAGATGATCTTGACGAATCAGAAAGAATTTTTCAGGAGATGCAGTCAACCACAGAGGAGATACTAAGGGAGCTGGAGATTGCTTATCAAGTTGTAAAAACATCCACCGGGGATATGGGAGCAGGGAAGTATAGGATGAATGATATTGAGATATGGATGGCAGCTCGTGGTAAGTATGGTGAAATCTGTTCCAACTCTAACTTAACCGACTGGCAATCCAGAAGATTAAACTTGAAATATAAAAGTAAGTCTGAGGGGAAAAATTATTATTGTTATACCTTAAATACTACGGTTATGCCCTCCCCGAGAATTCTCATAGCTTTGCTGGAAAATAATCAACAAAAAGATGGAAGTATCAGAATCCCCGAAGCATTATACCCTTATACAAATTTTTCAGAGATAAAACCCAAGTAATAATTAAGCTAAGGATCAATTCTAGTTTCAACTATCAGTGGGCCTATCGGTTGTTTTTCCAATAAAGTATAGTTTTTAAAGTGGTTATACCAAAGATCTTTAAGTTTTTCGTCCTGGGGCTGAACGATTAAAAACACTAAATCAGACTCTTTTTTGGATATATTATTTTGAAAAAACTGTTGAGAGGGAACGTAGGGTGGTTTATTGGGGGCATAAGTATATTCACTGGGTAAATACCCGTACTGTTTTTTTCCGTACCACCAAAAAAGATATTGATAAGGAAAATCATAAACAGAGGGCAGGTATGAATAAACTTTAAAGTTAGCACCATTTGATTTTTTATATACATAATCAATGGCGTCAATTTCATTGGCAAGTAATGAAGGGTCTTGGTTTCTCTTTCCATAATCAAACTGAAAAAAATGAACAATATTGTTTAAAGAGAGAATAAAAATTACTGATGCTAGTATCAAAGACAAAAATTTAGGAGAATGGTAAATAACCCAACTACTTAGTATGATTCCTGATACAACGATTAATCCTAGGTGCCAAGGATTAACAGCAACCGGTATAAAAATATATCCTAAAAAGGGAACAATAATTAAGGATAGTGATGTACCTAATAATGGGTCCTGAGCTAATTTATTTTTTTGTGTTTTAATAACTAGTGCAATTAAAGAGATAACTAAAATATTGACTAACCACTTAATATTAAAAAATGTCGCTACTAAACCGTTATAAAACGTTTCTGTTATAAGACTGAATCGATAGCTGGGATTAAATCCGGACCCGCTAGGATTTTCCGCAATATATTTAATCACTGAGTTAGCCATAATAAAATTGTGTCGCAGGTCAAATAATAATTGAGGTAATAAACAGATAATAAATCCAGAAGTTCCCAGCCAAAATTCTTTCCTTTTTGAAAGTTTCAGGTTATTGGATAGTATTAGGGAAGCAAAAATAATTAATGGAACAAAAACTCCAGCATTCATCTCAAAGTTGAAAAATATTCCCCCCAAAAAAAAGGTTACAAACCAATCTTTTGATTTGTTAGTTTCTATTGAGTGCATTAATAAATAAACAAACAGTGGAGTCAAAAGTGCTACCGGATTAGGGTTAAATGAGTAAGAGGTTAATAAAACTATGTAGTTTGAGGAAACCCATAGCGATCCGGCAACTACCATGGAAAATAAGCCATATCCTTGAACAAGTTTGAGTAAAAAATATCCACCTATTGCCCAAAAAATAATTTCCATAATAATTGCTGAATAAGGATTTCCCCCGGATAAGGTGTAAGGGATTGCCAATAAATAATACCAAGCAGGCCCATTATAAAAACCATCTATTGCAGAGGTGGGCCCAATTAGTCGTGGTTTTTTAAGCTCCACCATCTCTCTTACATCTATAAAGTCCCTGGCTGAGTCCATGTGGAATATGAAGCTACCGTTTTGTGTAAGTAGTAAACGGAAGAGAACACCAACGGTTAGTGTCAAAATTAAAACTATAAAAAAACTTCGATCTTTTATTGGCATACAAATTAGAGGGGCCTTTGATATCAAAGGCCCCTCGTCCTCTCTCATTACGTAGTTGAGGGAGGAGTTGTTGGATTAGGTTGCTCGTTTGTCGGAGCTTCCGATACAGGTACTGCTAGTGGTACATCTGTCACGTCAGTGCCCGGTACTTGGGGATCTGGTGTAACATCAGTTGGTGCCTCTGTGGGTACAGACGGAGCTGTAGGATCACCCATACCGCCTGTAGTTGGTGCAACCACTGGAGGAGTTGTTACTCCTGCTGGATCTTGAGTTGTGTTGTCCATATAAATTTTCACCCCCTCTCAGATTAGTAATACATACCATTTTGACAAAAAACCAAGCTATGGGTCAAGTAGTAAAAATGGTAAGAAGGCTAGAGAACTTCTTGGAGCGCTTCGTTTGTTTCCATTCTAAAATCAAACCATTGTCGTTTTAAATTGGCTACTAATTCAGGATCCCAGGTTAGGATGGACCACTCTCTGGTTCCTGCGTCAATTCCCTTATCCTCCAAGTTATTGGTTCCAAATAGAGCAATCTCGCCGCCCCCATCATCCGCGATTAATAACTTGCCATGTTGGTCTCTAAAAGGGTTTACTCTAGTTGTAAAGCGGTAACCATTTTTTATTTGAGCTCTTCTGTTAATTTGACCGAGAGTCCATTGTAGATGATGCCAGCCAATAGGAGTTAAAAAATCTTTTATGCCTAACTGAAGAATATGAGTAAGCGATTCAACATTCACACCTCTGGTAGACGCATCTGAAAACGCCCTGGCAATAGTACCCCCCCGCGGAAAAAATGAGGAATCTAGGATATATTTTCTGGCGTTTTGAGTTATAGCCATAGCTTTATGTCTAGTGACTGATTGACCTGGAACACCAGCATCAATATAAAGATAAGTATTATTGGTTAGAGGTATTTCTTTATCTTTTGGGTAAGGATTGGTATGTAAATTATCAAATTCATCCGCTAGTTTTTCGGCTACTCTACCGGTAAATTTCACCATAAATTCGGCAAAATTAACTGTAGCACCATCCAAATTAACCCCTCCAAAATAAAAGACCTCATTATCTCTTCTCCCACCTTTAATATGATCTCTGTTAAAGACTGGAACTAAATGTTCTTTGATGCTTTGGGGTGGATTAGTAAAGTTAAGTTCAACACCGGCAGCTTCAAATTCTTTGTAGAATCGTTGCTTGCTCTGTATGGTACTTAAAACGTAAGGCGCTAGCACGATGGTTAAGGCATTTGCTAGATGAAACATCCCGTTAGTTTCCATCTTTGAATATGAATCTACATAAAATCTTTTTTTACCAACCGCTGGAACTGTATTAAAAATACGCAGTACCTCATGGCCTACCGAATCAGGATCCAAAGTCATGGATTTAAGATCAAAGACTTCTCTAGTGAAAGGAGCTTCTTTAGCTGCATCTGCCAAATATCCGAGACCCGGGAGAACTGCTTTATTAGCGGCTCTAACCTCAACTAATCTAGGCTGACCAAGTCTTGTCTCTGTAGTCATGAGGGTAGTGTAACATATTAAAGCTATAGGTTCAATAATTGAGCAAAGCAGTGCTTGAGACAGGGAACCTGACTTGTAACTTTATACTGCCGAAAATTTCCTCGTTGATCAGTTTAGTTTTATAGTTTTCTATCTCTAACTCTTTGGCCAACATTTGAGACGGGATTCCTTCTGGTGGTTCTATAATCAAAAATGAAATAGATAGTGGCTGATCGGTTCTTTCTAGTACGCCATCACCTAACAGGTTAATCTGGTTGGGGCCATAAAATATCGGTAGGTATCCGTATTTATCTTTGCCGTACCAACTATAAAGATAGGCCCAAGTAGTGTTGGTCCACAAAGGTACAGTAATGTTATTAATATAAAATGGTCCACCATCAGCTATCTGGTAGGTTTTATCTATTAAAGCCAATTGATTTTTTAAATTCATATCATCAGGGATTACCAACAGTGTTTGACCTTTAGGATTTTGAGAGATAATTGTAGTGATATTGGAGTATAAAATTACAGATACCGTTACAAAAAATAACAACCCGCTTTTAGACTTAAAACTTTTTAAGACAAATGTTGTAGCAATAATCACTGAAGATATTAAACCAATGTTGGCATAGTTAGAGTTATGACCCCCAAACAAAAAAATTATCAAAGAAGATAATAGAGTAAAGATTATAAATGGCTGGCTTTTATTAAGATAAACAATCAAAAATCCTAGTAGCCCTCCCAAGAATACATTTGTTGGTAATAAATTATAGATGAAAGTATCGGCTAACTTATTTAGGTAGTTAATAAATTGAGGAATAAACATGGGTCTCCACTCTAAGTTTTTGGTTTCTGAGATAAAATTAAATCCTTGAACCGTCTGATTAAAAGAGTTGAACTTAACAGCAGACATCACAAAAGTACTTAAAACAACAGCAGTCACCATAGCTGATATTATTAATGTTTTTTTGTTGGGAACATTAATTTTAAATAAACACCCAAAGATGGGAATTAAGATAAAAAGATACAGCATAAAAAGCTGAAATTGACAGGATAAAGCTGCCCAAAAACAGGCCAAGGGTAATCCCAATCGGTGCCCTTTTTGCCATAGCCACAAAGAGTAAAAAAACCAAGCAGAAGTTACTAATACCGGAGATGGATTTGATAGCCAGGGTCCATACTGCGTAGCTTGAAAAGAGGTAGCAAATAAAATCCCAGCGATAGTAGCCCAGAACTTATTTCTTAGAAGACCCTTAGAAAGTAAATAAATTGGGATAACAGCAGTTGAATTAATTAACAACAACCACACTGAGGCGATTTTTGGATCCCCTCCTCCCAACAAGTATCCAGGTACCAAGAGATAATAATAGGCGACTCCATGATATAACCCTGGTGTTGAGGTGGGAGGACCTTGAATTTTTGGATCTCCCTGAATAATCTCCTGAACTAAAAACGCATCCCGGGACATATCATAATGAAAAGATACTCCCTCGGTCATTAAAAATAGTGACCTAACGGTAAATGTCAGCAAGAATAAAAAAAGGACGACCTTCATATATTTAATTTGTATATTTCAAATATTACAGTTTCTCCATCTTTAAAATCTTTAATTATCCGGTAATTAATATTACTATCTCTTAAGAATTTTAGAAACTCTAATTTTGCTGATATGAAATGAGAATTTTCATCAGCATGGGCAATATATAGGTATTCATCGGTTTTTTTAAAATTTTTGGATAAATTCACCAATGTAGCTCCATAAGTATGAGCATCAAGAAAACTAAATGGTTCAATATATTTTTCTGTTTCTTGGTTAAAGCTTAATAGTTGATTGCAGATATCAACATCTAAACAGACAAATTTAACTGGGTAGTTTTTTGTGTAATTTATTAAAGGATAAATTGCTGATGACCAAGCAATCAATTTTGTAGGTTGTGAGTATTTTATAAGATATAATCCATTGACGACTAATTGGTAGGTTGCAAGAAAAATAATTAAAAAAGTAAGCATTATTTTTAAGTGGATGTTTTTACAAAAAGAATAAATTTTTACATAACCAATACTTAATAAAATTGTTGGGAAAGGAGAAAGGACCAAGATATGCCAAGCAGATACTGCCCGTTTTGTTAAAAGAATCTGTAGACTTATCAGAATGACAACTAGGGTTAAGAATCTAAAATGATTGCTTTGTTTAAATATTAATATTGCCCCAGCTAAAACAATAATCAAAATTAACAATGAAAATAAGATTCCCAGTGGAGTAGGGTCATACCCATAAATGGTTTGGTAAAATAAAGTACCGTTGGTCAGATCAGATAAATTGCTAATAAAAATAGGGAAGTTGCGAATTATATTAATAAGAGATACCTCACTGGTAAAGTGTTTATAGCTTAGTGCTGTTTCCCGGGAGAGTTTGAAAAAAAATCGCAGAAGAAAATATGTAGGAAATCCAATTAATAATAGTGATATAAATCTTCCAAAGTGTTTGAGGTTGTTATGGAAAGTCTTCCCGTAAATAATTAAGAAACTAATAATTAAAGAATTAGCAAACCATATGAAGTTTATTTTATTAAATATTCCCAAAGCGAGAATGATATATATTCCCAGAAAATAATATATATTCTTAGTTTTTAGGTATAGTGATAATAAATAAATGCTTAAGATCTTAAGAAAAAATTCTAAGACAGTTGGTCCGTTATCAGCCCTAGAGTAAGAGATGAGGCTGGGATCCAGACTTAAAAATAAAACACAAATTAGGGCAGTTTTTTTATCAAAGAACCCTCTTAAAGTTTTATAGAGAATAAATAAAGAGATGGAGATTATAATTATATGGGGGAGTCTGATTGATAAAATATTGACACCAAAAAGGTAAAATATTGGCATATAGATGTATGACTTTAGGGCACCAATATAGGGAAAAACCATAATTGGCAGGCCATTAAAACTCTTCCATAAAAAGAAGTTATCCGGATTAAAAGTTGCAGCATTAACAAACATTAACTGGTCGTTATTAACTCCGGGATGCTCAATTTTAATGACTGAGATTAAAAAATAAATAGTGATAAAGATTAAAACTAAATTATGGGAGTTTACCCAAGTAAATAAAGAGACTAATATTTTTTTCATTGAAATGTCCCTCAATTGGTCAAGGGTGGATTTAATTAGGATAATGACACTTTTTATATTTCTTGCCAGATCTACACCAGCAGGGATCATTTCTACCGATCTTTTGTTTTTGAACTCCCCCGTCTGAACCGATCGTTTGTTGGGAGATAACCTGGCCTCCCCTTTCAACAGTAACCCTAGTAGGGGAGTCTGTTAGGTGCTCAATTTTTTGCTCCAAAGCTTCTTGATGAATCTCCTTTATTTGAGGAAGTGGTTGAGATAAAGGTATGTTTTCTTTGCCTTGGGTAGATAGTTTATAGATCTGATGGACAATTGATGAGTCAATGGTTTTAATTAATCTGTCAAACATATCGAAGGCTTCCCTTTTGTATTCCACTAAAGGCTCTCTTTGCCCAAAAGACCGGAGTCCTATACCAGTCCTTAAATCATCAACTGAATCTAGATGCTCAACCCAAAGAGTATCAATGACATTTAAGTAAACAAATACCTCCATCTGCCGGATCACCTCAACCCCAAACTCCTTTTCCCTAGCTTCATATAAATCATGGGCTAATTTTATTAAGAAGCTGGTAATTTCTTCGTGAGACCCTAAATTAGAGACCTGTTTTTCTAGCTCTGCTTGTGAATTAGGATCAAAATTAATGATAGAGGAAAACCGATCAATTATTTGTTTAGATTCCACTCCCTCAGCTGTGTGAATTAAAACCAGTTGCTCAATCTCTTTATCGATTTTCTCCAGCACTTCATCTTTTAATCCCAAGCCTTCTTTATGCTCAGATGCAGCCAAAACTCTTTTTCTAATTCCATAAATAACCTGCCGTTGTTGATTCATAACATCGTCATACTCAACGGTGTATTTCCTGGCATCAAAGTTGTGTCCCTCCACCTTTTTTTGGGCTGACTCAATCGCTTTGGAGACCATGCCATGTTCAATTGGGGTGTCCTCAGGAATCTTCAAAAAATTCATCACTTTAGCAACCTGCTCTCCACCAAAAATCCTCATCAGATCATCTTCCAGTGAAACAAAAAATCGGGAAGCTCCAGGATCACCTTGCCGGCCGGATCTGCCCCTTAGCTGATTGTCAATTCTTCTTGATTCATGTCGTTCGGTTCCGAGAACATAGAGTCCACCTAGTTCAGTAACTCCCTTACTCAACTTAATATCAACTCCCCGCCCAGCCATATTGGTAGCGACTGTAACTGCTCCCTTTTCGCCGGCCTTGGAGATAATATCCGCCTCTTTCTCGTGATTTTTAGCGTTAAGTAAAGCGTGTGAGATGCCAAGTTTTTTTAATAAATTAGAAAGATACTCGTTTTTTTCAATTGAGGTAGTACCAACCAAGACCGGCTGACCGTTTTTATGAAGTCTGACGATCTCCTCTGCCACTGCATTGTATTTGGCGGTTTGGGTTTTATAAATCATGTCCGGTTGATCAATTCTTACCATTGGCCGATGGGTTGGGATCACTAATACATTCAGGTTGTATATTTTATGAAATTCCTCTGACTCAGTAGAGGCTGTACCGGTCATCCCAGCTAATTTTTGGTACATTCTAAAATAGTTTTGGAAGGATATGGTGGCGAGTGTTTGTGATTCCTGTTGAATGGTAACTGCCTCCTTGGCTTCAATCGCTTGATGTAGTCCTTCAGAATAGCGCCTGCCCGGCATTAAGCGTCCGGTAAATTCATCAACAATAATGACCTCACCATCCTTAACAACATAATCTTTATCTTTTTGAAAAAGTGTTTTAGATTTTAAAGATTGCTCAATATGATGTAGAGTTGAGAAGTCTTTCTCATATAAATTGTCCACTCCCAGCAGTTTTTCAACTCTCAAGATACCAGCCTCGGTTAGTGAAGCAGTTCGTTGTTTTTCATCGATAGTATAGTCAGTCTCAGCAGATAGCTTGTCAATCAGTTTAGCAAACTCAAAATACTTTTGAGTAGGTTCACCAGATGGAGCAGATATAATCAGGGGAGTACGGGCCTCATCAATTAAAATAGAGTCCACCTCATCTACTACAGCGAAATAATGTCCGCGCTGTTGGTATTGGGAGAGATCACGAACCATGTTGTCTCTTAAATAATCAAACCCAAACTCATTGTTAGTTCCGACGGTGATATCTGCGTTGTAAGCTTCTTTGCGGGATACAGGTTTAAGATTATTTAGCCTTGTATCAACATGAGAGGTCTCTTTAAATTTAGGATCAAAGATAAAAGATTCATCATGGACAATACTGCCGATTTTGACCCCCAGCTTTTCATAAACTGGTCCTGTCCATCCCGCCTCGCGTCTTGCTAAATAATCGTTGACAGTTACCAAATGAACCCCTTTTCCCAATAAGGAATTTAAATACAAAGCTGGAACAGCCGAGAACGTTTTTCCTTCTCCAGTTTTTTGCTCAGCAATATTACCCTCGTGGAGGGTGATAGCTGCTATTAATTGCACGTCATACAAGCGGACTTTTAAAGAGCGAATAAAAGCCTCTCTAACTGTAGCAAAAACATCTGGTAAAATTTGCTCTAAAGTTTTTCCCTGGGAGAGATCTTTTTTGAACTCCTCGGTTTTGTCTTTAAGTTGTTTATCAGTCAGTTTTTGATACTTTTTTTCTAGTGAGTTAATCGATTCAGCTATCTTGGAAAGTCGGTTAAGATCTCGTTGGTTGGAGTCAACGAACCGAGAGAAGAGATTAAGCATAGAGGAATTATACTGTTTTTAACAGTTGATTTATACCATAATTTTTACTAAACTTATCTTACAAACTGCCCATGAATCCAACGCAGCCCACTGACCCAAATTTGCCCCCAACACCCCAACCTTTGGACGTAGTATCGTCCGATGTTCCACCTACTACTCCTCCACCACCTGCCACTCCTGCTGAATCTATAACTGTGGCTGATCCCGTGGTTCCCCTGGCTTTTCCTATGGATCAAGTGGGGTCGCCTCAACCACAGCTAAGTTCAGAGCTACCTCCAGCTCCAGATCCGGTTTGGGATGCACCTACTGACATGACTCAGGCACCCCCAGTTTCTGAACCAGCAACACCACCTCAAATACCTGCTGATTGGTCACAATCTCCTGTGACAGAGGATCCAGTAAGTGCGCCCGTAGTTGATCCAGCCTTGCCTCCTGATGCTGCCCCAACTGACTTATCCAGTTTAGCAGCAGCACTAGGGTCTCCTGATAATCTGGGTGGCAGTCAGCCAGTTGCAGCTGCTCCTCAACCAACTCCTCCTGAAACACCGACAGTTGTAACTGGATCACGTGGCTTACATCTTCCAAAGTGGGCTTTGATAGTTGGAGCAATTACTGGGCTACTTGCGGTGCTTGGAGCATCAGCTTATTTTATCTTGGGGATTGGGCAGCCAACTACAGATTCAACCTCACTGCCAGCTACTCAACAGACCCTAACCAGCCCGCCTCGGGCAAGTGTTCCTACTCCAACAGTAATTCCTAATCTAGACAGCGGGACTAGTCTGGGTAGTTTGAGTGGAGCTTCTCCTTCAGCTCAGGCTTCTTCATCTGGACAAATTGCACCGGGAGCTACCTCGGTGTTTGACCGCAGAGCTACTCAATAACTTCAATCTCTCGTGAGTTTTCACCTTTCGGGGCAATATTTATTTTAATAGTATTCTCAGGTAATTTATCTAACCTCTCGGCCCATTCAATTAAGGTAATATTGTATGGATTATCCAAAATATCAGATAGCCCAATTGTCTCAATCTGACTCTTATTTTCTAACCTATAAAGATCAATGTGAAATAATTGACCCTGGTTATTTTCGGGGATTGGATAACTTCTGATTAAAATAAAGGTCGGGGAGATTAAATTTTGAGTGATCCCCAAAGTCTTGGCAAAACCTTGAGTAAAGGTGGTTTTACCTGACCCCAAAGGTCCAGATAAAGCTATAATTCCTCCATTTTTGCAGCAACTAGCGAGATCTGCTGCTATTTTTTGGGTCTCAGTAGCTGAGTTAGTCTGATATTTTTTCATTTGTTCTGAAGCGAATATACAACAATCCGACCCCGATCAGCAAGAAAGCAACTCCTCCTATAATATATGGAATATTAATAGATTGAGTTGGTGAGATCTGAGTTGGAGTTTCATCAGATGGGGAATTATTTTCAGCAGAGGAGGTGGACTCACCAAGTAAATTAGAGGGAATCTTGGCAGAGTTGGCGGTTTTACTGGAGGAGGTATTTTGGGATGAGGTAGAGGTGGTTTGTGATTTGGCGGTGGTTTTCGGAGTAGGAGTAGCAGTAGGTTCTTTGATAGGTTTTGGAGTAGAGGTGGGTTTTGTTGTCGGGGTTGGTTTGGGTGTGGTGGTAGGTTTAGGAGTAGAGGTTGGTTCAAGGGTGGGAGGTAGGGAAGTTGGAGTTGCTAAAGCCCCACCATTAGTGGAGCCCTTAGAAGTGGAGGTTAAAGTAGCCCAGGTTTCACCGTCAGGTGATCTGCCAATTGAGATATCTGTTCCTGGATTGGAGGAGTAACTATGAGTATCAACAATTATTGAGGAGACATCTTTTAAATTAACAGTATCCCCGCCGACGTTTAGTCTGGTGCCAACATCAAAAGTGAGGAATCCATTACCCAAAATGCTCCCAGATAAAGTTTTCATTGAGGTGGTGGCATTATCGGTTAAGCTCCAGCCAGTAAGATCAACTGTTTCTGAGGAGGGATTGTATAACTCTACCCAGTCATACCCGCTAGAGGGTGTAACCATCAGTTCATTTAAAACAACAGCCTGGACTGTAATCGGAAAAAAGAAAGCTGAGAATATGATATATAAAATCAGGGATCTCACTAGTCCAATAGTATCATTTTTTACAAAAAGTGCTGATTTGAGGTATAATTCAGGCATGGAAAGATCAAGCGGTATCATGCTTTTATCCAGCGAGATAAGACGATTTCTATTTGAAGTCTATGGGTATGGAAAAGTAAGAGATTTTGTAGTGGGTAATAAACCCAAGGAGCAAAATTTACGAGATTTTTTTGCGGGTACCGTTATCGGTAGTTGGAGAGCAAATGCATGGGATAAAGATGCGGGGGATGTGGTATTTGTTAGGTGGCCCAGGATATCTCGGATCAATCTCTCTGAAGAGACAGGAATTAAAGATCGAAGAAGACTGGAGTGTATGTATCACCTGGACAATAATAGTTTTTTTCGGGGTTTTAGTGGAGATGAGGTTAAAGAGTTTTTTGATACAAGGGCCAGGCTTATATTAGCTGATGCAAAATTTGATTACATTAGACCAGGCAGAGGTTCTACCCGCTGGGAATATTCAATCCGAGCAAGCAATTTTGAGTTATTAGCAACAGGGTCTAGTGGTATAAATTCAAAAAGTTTAATGATTGATTTTGATATTCCTGCCGATTTAGTTAGCGATACAAATAGAATGGTCGGTCGTTATTATGGAATGATGAATTCTATAGTAACAGAGAAAGTCCCAGTATTGTTTCACAAGACATGCCAGTAAAGAGTCACAAAGCCGTTTTGATGATCAATAATAATTCCTTTTCCAACTGATGAGCCTCCAGAGATATTATAAGAACAAGGAGCTGAAGTTGAGTAGGCGATGCCGTTATCAGCAGCCAAGATAGCTCTTCCGGAACCTTCGTACCTACTAGGAGCGATATCTAAGCCAGTGTGAGTACCCAAGAAGTAGATCTCACCATACTCAGTGGTAACTACCGTCTCACCCGGGTAACCCCTAATTGGTGCACCCATCCGCCCGCTATCAATAAATGATCTAGGACTGGTTCTATTTCCAATAATTTTTCCGCCTTCAACTTTAGCGTTTTCAAATACCTCAAAATGTAGATGTGGCCCAGTAGAACAACCAGTGGATCCCATAGCAGCTATGGTTTGACCTTTAGTAACCGGTCCGATAACTGTTTGAATATTAGAGATAGCTCGAGCAATAGATTCTTGTTCCGCTCTTAATTTGGCGATCTCCGCTTGGAATCTGTTTTCATCGTTTTGAGTGACTCTTAAAAACTCCTGTTTGGCTTTTTTTTGCTCAGTCAGTTGAGACTGGTATTTTTCCAGGTCTTTTTTGAGTTTTTCCTGTTGTGCTTGGCGGTTTTGTTTGTCAGTTTTTTGATCATTATAGGTGGCTTTAGTAGCTTGGAGTTGGTAGAGAACTTTTTTATCATTTTGTTGAGCTACCTGGATATACTTGCTTCTTAGTAATAGATCAGAGAAGCCATTAGCAGAAAATAATAGGTCAATGGTTCCATAGTTGCCATACTTATAGGTCTGAACAATACGGTTTAATAAAACCTGGCTGATTGAATCAACTGTGGTGGAGAGTCTCTCGATTCTGGATGAAAGGTCAGTGATCTCTCTGTCTAATTTAATAACCTGGGCATTGGTTTGTTGAATTTTTAAGGTAGTCAGCTCTGTTTGAGCATCTATGAATTGAAGTTGTGAATTGAGAGTTTTTTCCTGGGATTTAGTGGCAGAAAGCTTACCCTCAAGATCTGAGATTTGTTTTTGAATATCCTGGAGTTTTCTATCCTGCTCCTCGATGCTTTGGGCAAAAACTGGCAGAATATTAATCAACAAGTAGGTAAAGGTGAGTAATGTAAGAGTAAGAAATATGGATAGTTTATAATCGGTCAACCATGAAGGCATAGTTCATATCCTAAGATAGCGACGGACAGCAACTACTGATCCGATCCCACCGATAAGAACGGCAACTAATACTACCACTGCAAAAAAACCGGCCATTGTTAGCAATGGAATGGGGAATAAAACCGCTGCAACCTCACCTAAGTTGTTTTTTAAGATTGGTTCAAAGTACCACAGTAACCCAAAGCTGACCAGATACCCTAAAACAGCACCAGATACTGCATAAAATATTCCTTCAGCCAGATATGGTAAACGGACAAACCAACTGGAAGCCCCTAAAAGTTTCATGATGCCAATCTCCTCCCGCTTAATCCTGATCTTAAAGCCAATTATCATGACAATAATCATGGTGGAAAAAATAATCAAAAATATAGTGACTGCCCCGCCAACCGTTCTGATCACTCTGGTGGCTGAAGTTAGTGAAGCTACAACATCCTCTGGAAATACCACCTCTTCCACTACTGGTTCCTTTTTAACCAATTCTGCTACTAGTTTGAGATCCTCTGGTGCAACGGTAGAGATCTCCAGGGAGGCTGGCAAAATATTGGCTGTTACTAACTCTAAAAGTAGAGGGTTATTTTTATTTCTCTCTTTATAGATCGCTAAAGCCTCATTTTTGGAGACATACTTAAAAGCAGTCACCCGGCCGGTGGCAATTAGTGCATCTTGGATAACTTTAATATCGGAGTCCTGAATTCCATCCTTAAAGAAAGCGATAGCTTGAGGCTTGCTTTCATAATAATTTAAAATTTGCTCGGAACCAATGGCGAGAAGTAGGAATATGCAAAGTACTAAAAAAGTGAAAAACATTACCATTGAAGCAGCCAGGGCCTGGTAAGGAGTTCTGCGGATATTCCGTTTTACGATGTCAAGCAGTATCATTTAGTGAAGTTCATACCCCCCTTCAGAGCTATCTTTAACCACCTTACCATCTTTTAAAGAAACTACCCGTCTTTTTTGAGTGTCAACAATCTCTTTATTATGGGTGGCCATCACTACGGTTGTGCCCCAGGAATTAATCTCAATTAACAGCTGCAATACCTGCCAAGCAGTTTGTGGATCCAAGTCTCCGGTCGGCTCATCTGCTAGTAAAATCTCTGGTTTACCAATTATGGCCCGGGCAATAGCGGTGCGTT
>MFCS01000022.1 GCA_001776975.1 Candidatus Daviesbacteria bacterium RIFCSPHIGHO2_01_FULL_41_45 | reverse complement strand
ACTAGGGAAAGTATGCTTCTTTTTGTTGTTTTGCTCATCTGCCCTAAGAAAGCAAAAAACTGATGCCTGAGACAAGCGCACCACATCAAACATATGGTCTGAGAACCTATTGGGGTCACCGCCCTGATTTGGCTAATAAAAGTTTTGATCTGACCTCCTTGCAACGGGAGTCTTATGAGTGGTTTACCAAAGAGGGCATAGGTGAAATTATTGCCTCGATTAATCCGGTAATAGATTTTACCGGCAAAAATTGGAAGTTAGAGTTTGGTGAATATGTTTTAGGTAAATCCCGTTTTTCCCCCGAAAAGTGTGTTTTAAAAGGTGTTTCATATGATGCCCCACTGAGAGTTAAGGTGATCTTAAATAATTTACAAACTAACGAAGAGTATAAACAGGAGGTGTTTTTAGGGGACATCCCCCTCATGACCTCTAAGGGAACTTTTATTATCAACGGTATTGAGAGGGTAGTAGTTAATCAAATTGTCAGAGCCCCAGGGGTATTTTTCTCAGCTACTGCTGACCCAATCACTGCTAAGGTATTACACTCAGCTGAACTAAGACCTTCACATGGATCATGGTTAGAGTTCTCAGTTTCTCGCACCGGAGTTCTGATGGTTAAAATTGATAGACGTCGCAAGTTTGCTGCTACCACCTTTTTAAGAGCCTTGGGTTATTCAGAGGATGAAGTTTTAAGAGAGTTATTTAAGGATGTTGATACATCTGAAGATACCAAGTTTATGGAGATAACTTTAGATAAAGATCTAACTAAAAACACCGATGAAGCGCTTTTGGAGATATTCAGAAAGATGAGGCCGGGTGACCCAGTAGTTTTAGAATCAGCTAAGAATTTAATTAACGGTATGTTTTTCAACAACCGCCGTTATGATCTGACCCGAGTGGGTAGGTACAAGATCAACAAGAAATTAAATCTGGATGTCCCCAATACTCCGGAAAATTGGATTTTAACTAAAGAAGATATAGTTTCTACTTTAAAATATTTAATCAACTTACAAAATGGAGCTGGTAAGGTTGATGATATTGATCATCTAGCTAACCGCCGGGTTAGAAGGGTAGGAGAATTAGTGGCTCAGAACGCTTTTTGGGTAGGGCTACTCAGGCTCGAGAGGGTTATCAAAGAAAGAATGTCTTTGCTGTCAGCTGACATTGAGATTAATCCTGGTAGTTTAGTCAACGCCCGGCCGATTATCGCTGCTGTGAATGAATTTTTCCGATCTTCTCAGTTATCTCAAATTTTAGATCAAACCAACCCCTTGTCAGAGGTAGATCACTTAAGAAGACTAACTGTTACCGGCCAGGGCGGTATTACCCGCGAGAGAGCCTCTTTCTCGATCCGCGATATCAATCATTCTCAATACGGTAGAATTGACCCGATTAGGTCCCCAGAAGGACAAAACATCGGATTGGTCACTTACCTAGCCCTTTATTCGAAGGTAGATGAGTATGGATTTTTACAGACTCCTTATAAAAAAGTGACCTTAATAGGTGGTAGATCAAAGGTAACAGACGAGATTACTTATATGACAGCTGATGACGAGGAAGATTATTATATTACTGAAGCAACCATTCCGGTTGATGAGGATGGATTTTTGACTCAAAAGAGAGTACCAGTTAGATTTAATGGCAGCTTTTTTGAATCAGACGCAGACCGAGTGCAACTGATTGATGTAGCCCCGCAACAGGTGGTAGGAATTTCTGCCTCGTTAATTGCCTTTTTAGCACACGATGATGCTAATCGGGCTTTAATGGGATCACACATGCAAAATCAAGCAGTACCTTTATTAATACCTGATTCACCGGTGGTGGGAACTGGCATGGAAAGAGTAGTTGCTGATAATATGGGTCGGGTTATTAGGGCCCCTTTTGACGGAGTAGTGAGCTATGTTGATGCCGATAAACTAACTTTGAGCGGTAAAAAAGAAGAGGCCACTTTTGAGATTAAAAAGTTTGTCAACACTCCTGAGAGTACCTGTTATTCTCAGAGTCCGGCAGCGAAAATTGGCCAGAAGGTTAAAACTGGAGATCTATTAGTTGACGGAACAGCCACCGATAATGGAGAGCTCGCTTTGGGACAGAATTTATTGATAGCCTACATGAATTATGAAGGTTTGGGATATGAAGATGCCATCGTTATCTCCGACAGAATGGTCAAACAAGATACCTTAACCTCGATTCATATTGAAGAGTACATCTCTGATGTGGTTGAGACTAAACTGGGACCAGATGAGCTAACCCGTGATATCCCCAACGTTTCCGAAGAGGCTTTAGGGAATCTAGATGAGGGTGGGATTATCCGAGTTGGAGCTAACGTTGGACCAAATGATATATTGGTTGGAAAAGTTCAGCCAAAAGGTGAGACCGAGCTAACGGCTGAAGAAAGACTACTTAGAGCTATCTTCGGAGAAAAAGCTAAAGAGGTTAGAGATACTTCACTAAGAATGCCACACGGCGAGCGGGGAATTGTTACTGGAATTCATGTTTTATCTCGAGCTGAGGGTGATGAGCTTGATGCTGGTACTCTGAAGAGAATTAAGGTTAAGGTAGCTCAACTAAGAAAGGTGACAGTTGGCGATAAATTAGCTGGTCGACACGGTAACAAAGGGGTTATCTCCAAAATTGTGGCTCAAGAAGACATGCCTCATATGGAGGATGGTACTCCAATTGATATTATTATCTCTCCAGTGACAATCCTTTCTCGTATGAATTTAGGGCAATTACTAGAAACCCACTTAGGGATGGCAGCCACAAAGTTAGACTACAAGATAGCTGCACCGGTGTTTGAAAAGGTTCCAGAGGATGTGGTGATTGAGGAGCTTAAGAAAGCTAACCTACCTGTCTCGGGAAAGATGAAGCTGGTAGATGGAAGAACTGGAGAGTACTTTGATCAAGATATTACTGTAGGCAAATCCTACTTTTTGAAGTTAATACACATGGTAGAGGATAAACAGCATGCCCGTTCAACTGGACCATACTCAATGGTAACTCAACAACCTCTTGGTGGAAAAGCTCAGATGGGTGGTCAGCGCTTGGGAGAGATGGAGGTTTGGGCATTAGAGGCGTACGGTGCAGCCTATATTTTGCAGGAGATGTTAACTACCAAATCAGATGATGTGGTAAATAGAACCAGGGCTTATCAAGCCATTATCCAGGGTGAGGATATTCCCCAACCCTCTGTTCCTGAATCATTTAAGGTGTTGGTCAAGGAGTTACAATCGTTGAATATTAATGTTAGAACAATTAATCCCAAGATTGAAACAGTTGAGGAGGCACCAGTAACTGAGGAGTCAGAGGCAGCTCAGAAACAGATAGATCAGAGCGTTGCAGAGTTAAAGGAGGTCCTAGAGGTAACAGAGACAGGTACAGCGGAGGAGTTGGAATCAATCCCAGTTGTAGACTTGCAAGAGCAGATGGCACAGAATTTAGCGGTCGAAGAGAAAGGAGAGGAGTAATTTAAAAACAACACTATGAACCCACAACAAACAACAGATTTATTAGATTTTGAAGGGTTGCAGGTAACTATCTCTTCCCCAGAGCAGATCAAGCAGTGGTCATTTGGAGAGATTACCAAACCGGAAACTATTAATTATCGCACCTTAAAACCGGAAAAAGATGGTTTATTTGCTGAGAATATTTTTGGTCCAACTAAGGATTACGAGTGTTACTGTGGAAAATATAAAAGAATCAGATATAGAGGGGTAATCTGTGATAAGTGTGGAGTAGAAGTTACCCAATCCAAGGTCAGACGAGAGAGGATGGGACATATTACCCTAGCTGCTCCGGTCGCTCACAACTGGTTTGTTAAGGGAGCTCCTTCTAAATTATCACTAATTTTAGATTTATCTTTAAAGAGCTTAGAGTCAATTATCTACTTTGCTTCATATTTAGTAACCTCGGTTAATGTTGAGGCTAAGGCAGAGGCTCTGGAGAAATTAGAAAAAGATAACGAGGCTAAGAAAAAATTAGCTGCAGAGAACTTAAATAAAAGAATTGCTGAAGCTGAGAGTGAGATGAAAAAACAGCTCTCAGAGTTGAAAAAAACCACTGGTGGTAAAGAGAGATTTGATTTAGAGTCCCAAGAGCTGGAGTTGCAAACCAAACAGGATATGCAAAAGAAGAGGGATGGTTTGGTAATTGAGCAAGGACAGTTGGATCAGATACTTAAAGCTGTTGCGGATTTGGTGAAGAGTATTAATCCCATGAGAGTTCTCTCAGAGGATGAGTACCTGAAGCTAGATGAGTATGGAGTGGCGGAATTTTTGGTGGTTGGGATGGGAGCAGAGGGGGTACTTGAGGTTTTGGGTCAAATTGATCTTGATAAGCTTTCAGCCAACTTACGTGATGAGGTCAGAAAAACATCTGGTCAGCGCCATATCAAAGCTACTAAAAGATTAAGAGTGGTTGAAGGGATGCGGGGAGCAGGTATGGAACCTGCTTGGATGATATTAAGCATTTTGCCAGTTTTACCACCGGATCTTCGCCCGATGGTGCAATTACCAGGAGGAAGATTTGCTACTTCCGATTTAAATGATCTATACCGCCGAGTAATTAACCGCAATAACCGGCTGAAGAGATTAATTGACCTGGGGGCTCCAGAGATTATCTTGCGAAATGAAAAACGGATGCTCCAGGAAGCAGTTGATGCTTTAATAGATTCTAATCTACGAACTGCCAGGCGTGGTGGTGACCATCAATTAAGATCGCTTTCTGATATGCTACGCGGGAAACAGGGTAGGTTTAGGCAGAATTTACTTGGTAAGCGGGTTGATTACTCCGGCCGTTCGGTTATCGTGGTGGGCCCACAATTAAAGCTTGATCAGGTTGGGTTACCCAAAGAGATGGCTCTGGAGATGTTTAAGCCGTTTGTCTTGCGTGAGGTCATCGGCAGAGGTTTAGCAGCTAATATTAAGGGAGCTAAAAATATTTTAGAGTTACGCCCAATTGAGGTTTGGGATATCTTGGAGGATGTTATTAAGGGTCACCCGGTTCTTATCAACCGGGCTCCCACTCTACATCGCTTAGGAATCCAAGCTTTTTATCCGGTGTTGATTGATGGATCAGCAATTCAAATCCATCCTTGTGTTTGTACCGGTTTTGGAGCTGACTTTGACGGAGATCAAATGGCGGTTCACGTCCCACTCTCCAAAGAGGCACAAGCTGAGGCTAGAGAGCTAATGATGGCCAAAGAAAATATCTTAAAGCCTGCCTCTGGACAACCCGTCACTATTCCTAACCGGGAGATGGCACTGGGAACTTACTATGCTACTTCCGTGAATGAAAATATCCCGGCTATCACTGAAACAGCTTTTAATATGGAGGAAGCGGTTTTAGCTTATCACACAGGCAGGATAAATTTCCGTCAGAAGATTATGGTGCGGATTGCTCCGGGACAGGTTGTTGAATCAACTGTGGGAAGAATCTTCTTTAATAGAATTTTGCCAAAAGAGATGTGGTTTATGAATGAGACAGTCGGTGGACGAGGGATTCAAGAGATCGTCATGCGAGCCTTTAATAAATACGAAAAGGTTAGAGTGGTGGAGTTAATAGACGATTTAAAGGATTTTGGTTTTTGGGGATCAACGGTCTCAGGACTGTCTTTGGGGGTATTTGATAATACCATTATTCCAGAAAAGGATGACATGATCAAAGCAGGGGATAAAGAGATTGAGGAGGTTGAGGACAATCTTAAAAAGGGTTTAATTACCGATTCAGAAAAGCGGATTTTATCAGAGGAGATTTGGACCAGAATTGGAGATGAGATAGCTAAAAAGACCTTAGGTTCCCTATCTGCTGATAATCCGGTTAATATAATTATGAAGTCAGGTGGAGCCCGGGCTACATCAGAACAGATTAAACAGCTCTCCGGAATGAGAGGATTCTCGGTTGATCCAACCGGCAAGATTGTCGAATTGCCTGCTAAATCAAATTATAGGCAAGGATTTAGAGTTTTTGAGTATTTTACCTCCGCTAGAGGAGCCAGAAAAGGTGTGGCTGACAAGGCTTTGAAGACTGCTGATGCCGGATACCTCACCCGACGCTTGGTTGATGTTGCCCATGATGTGATTATTAGACTCGGTGAATGTCGGGATACAGAAGGAGCAGCTTTGGAAGTTCCAGAGACGGCATCTTTTATCCAATCTAGATTCTTAGGCAGAAAATTAGCAGCCAAGGTGGTAGATCCAAAGACTAAAAAGACCTTAATCGATGCCGGTGAGTTTTTGGATGAGGCAGCTTTGGCAGTTATCCTAGAAACTAAAGTCTCACAACTTGCGGTCTTCTCGCCGTTGACCTGCAAGACTAAATTCGGGCTTTGTGCTAAGTGCTACGGATGGGATTTCACAACCCGTAAATTGGTAGCGATCGGCGTACCGGTTGGGGTGGTAGCTGCTCAATCAATTGGTGAGCCAGGTACTCAGTTAACTATGAGAACCTTCCATTCAGGTGGTATTAAAGGTCTAGATATTACCATGGGTTTGCCTCGAGTTGAGGAGTTATTCGAGGCTAGAACTCCCAAAAATACCTCACCGTTATCTGAGATTGCTGGAAAGGTGACGATTATTGAAGGGGAAGATTCGGGAGTTAAGATCAGAATTAGAACTACCACCAAGCCATATGAGGAGAGAGAGTATGTCATTCCGGCCTCGTTGCAGCTTTTAGTTGAGGACGGACAACTGATCTCTGCAGGAACTCAGTTATCATCCGGGCACTTGGATATTAAAGAGATTGTTAGGGTTAGAGGCTTAAAAGAAGCTCAAAGATATATTGTTGATGCAGTTCGCGACGTCTATGCCTCCCAAGGGGTACCGATTAATGAGAAACACTTTGAGGTAGTTGTACGCAAGATGTCTGATAAGGTCAGAGTTGAGTCTCAAGGAGACACCAACTTGCTGCCAGGGGAGATAATTGACCGAGTGAGATTTGAAGAGGAGAATCAGCGGGTGTTAGCTGAGGGTGGAGATCCGGCAACTGCGACCGTGGTAATATTGGGAATTACTAGAGCCTCATTGTTAACTGAGTCGTTCTTATCAGCAGCTTCTTTCCAAGAGACAACCACCATTTTGGCTGATGCTGCTTCCCAGGGCAAGGTAGATAAGTTGTTAGGGTTGAAGGAAAACGTTATAATTGGCAAGCTGATTCCAACCTCTGCGGATAGAGCTCGGATGGATCAGTAACTATGCCAACTATAAGCACAGCTTCTCTTCGAGTAAGCAAAGCTTGAAGTTGTCAGGAATAAATATATATGCCAACTATTAATCAACTTGTACGAAAAGGGAGAGGTAGAAGTAGCAGAAAAATTAAGGCTACTGCTTTGAGGAGAACCTTTAATGCTAAGGATAGAAAATATATTCAGACCTTTAACCCGCAAAAACGGGGGGTAGTGGTGTTAGTTAAAACTATGACCCCCAAAAAACCAAATTCAGCTTTAAGAAAAGTGGCTCGGGTAAGGTTGTCCAATAAAACCGAGATCACAGCCTATATCCAAGGAATTGGTCACGATCTAGCGGAGCATGCTATTGTGATGGTGAGAGGTGGTAGAGTTAAAGATTTACCAGGTGTAAAGTATCACATTATCAGGGGTAAATTAGATATGTCTGGGGTGGTGGGTAGGAGAACCTCGAGAAGTAAATATGGAACCAAAAATAGTGGTCCAGCAAGGGCAGCAGCTTAAGGAATTATATGCCAAGAAGTGGAAAAGTTATCAGAAGAATATTAACCCCTGACCCAATTTATGGATCCCGTTTGGTAACCAGATTTGTTAACCGGATGATGATGGATGGCAAAAAAAGTGTGGCTTTAGGGTTAATGTATAAAGGGTTTGAGATTATTGAAAAGACAGGACAGGATCCCTTACGGGTTTTTGAAACAGCTATCGCCAATGTTGTTCCTAAAATGGAGGTTAAACCAAGAAGAATTGGCGGAGCGTCTTACCAAATTCCAGTGGAGGTAAGAGGTGATAGGCGGGAGGCCTTAGCTATCAGATGGCTGATTGAGGCAGCTAGGGCCAGATCAAACAATCAATTTCACACCTTTGCTGATAAATTAGCCCAAGAATTTTTGGATGCAGCAGACAATAAAGGTGCAGCAGTTGCCAAGAAAGATAACTCAATGCGAGCTGCTGAAGCTAATAAGGCCTTCGCTCACTTTAGATTTTAGAAACTTTCTTTACAAAAAACTTATGGAACGACCTGCATATTTTATACCCACAAGACGTGAGAGGATAATTTCGTTTGGTCAAAGAAATGCAGAGATTATTCGACGGGTGTTATTAGATACTGCAGAAACAGGGATGACTGAAGGGATAATCCCACTGATGTCGGTTCCTGACGCTGATCCAATAGTAGGGGTTTCCAGGCTGTCAATAATTAGAAGCTTGGCAGAGTCTCAAGCTATTAAAAAGGGAATTCCAGTAAGTGATGTAGATCATGCAATGGAGATAGCGATAGCTATTCATGATGCCTATGGCAGATTAGCTGTTGACCAGATGGTTGTGGCTACTGATATTGCAGCGCAAATAAGAGGTCAGTTGTTTGCTGAGGGTTTATTAAGAGCTCCGATAGAAAAAGCTCCAGTTATTAAAAGTTGGGCTGATTATGCTAGGGGTCGATTACCAAAGGGACAAAATAGATTTCATGTTAATGGTGGAAGAAACCCTATCAGCCACCTACGTTCTATAACCTAAGTATTAATTTGACTTTCAGGTAGGAGTAGACTAGTATTAGCAGGTAAGCCTCCCTGAGGGGCTTCTTTTTTTCTGTAATTTTAACGAGTTAAAAGTATGAGTACTATAAACGAACAAAAACTAAAAATGTGGCAGGATAAGCTCGAAAAGGTAAAAGTAGAGTACGGAGTTGTCATGCAAAAAAGAGGTGAAGCCATGCAGATGGGAGATCTGCGGGAGAACGCTGCTTTCCAGATGTTGTCTGAGGATGCTGATACCTATCGAGCTAGGATTAACGAGACGGAAAAAATTATTGCTAATATTGAAAATAACATCAAAGAGGATAAGTAACTAAAATTATGGCTGCTATCATCAAAACCAAACGGGATTTTCCCTTAGACAGGATTAGAAATATTGGCATAATTGCCCACATTGATGCTGGAAAAACTACTACCACTGAGCGGATCCTCTTTTACACCGGGGTAACTTATAAAATTGGGGACATTGATGAGGGTACTACCACTACGGATTGGATGGAACAGGAGAAAGAGCGGGGTATTACTATTGTCTCGGCTGCCATCACTACTTTTTGGACAGTCAAGCCCGACGGTGGTTTATTTAAAGATTTGGATACTAGGATCAATTTAATTGATACCCCCGGTCATGTCGATTTTACTGCTGAGGTAGAGCGGTCACTGAGAGTTTTGGATGGTGGAGTAATTGTTTTGGACTCTGCTTCTGGAGTCCAATCTCAAACCGAGACTGTGTGGCGTCAGGCTAATAAATACAAAGTGCCTTTGGTAGCTTTTTCCAACAAGATGGATGTAGTGGGAGCTAACTTTTTGGGAACGATCCAGTCTGCTCGGGATAGACTAGGAGCTAATGCCCTACCATATAATTTACCGATCGGTAGTGAAAACGATTTTAAGGGCGTGGTGGATTTGCTTACAGAGAAGGCTATTGTTTGGGAGGGGGATGAAACGGGTGCCAAATTCCATGAGGTTGATATGCCACCCGAGATGGTTGATGCCGTAAAAGAGCATAGAGAAAAATTGGTTGAAGAGATCGCCGGGACGGATGATCAGCTAATGGAGAAGTATTTAAATGGTGAAAATATTAGTGTGGAGGAGTTAAAAAAGGCCCTCAGGCAGGCAGTTATTGAAAGCAAGATCGTGCCGGTTTTGGCAGGGTCATCTCTCAGAAACAAAGGAGTACAGATGATGTTAGATGCTGTGGTGGAGTATCTACCCTCCCCTTCAGATATTAAGGAGATTATTGGCGAGAACCCCAAAAGTGGAGAACAAGAAGCTAGGAAGTTAATCCCCAGTGATCCGTTATCTGCTTTAGCTTTTAAGATTCAAGTTGATCCACATGTTGGAAAATTAACCTACATTAGAATTTATTCGGGAACTTTAAAGAGTGGGTCTTACGTTTACAACATTACCAAAAATACCAGAGAGAGAGTTGGTAGGCTACTTTTGATGCATGCGAATGAAAGAGAGGAGATTGATGAGGCTTTTTCCGGAGAGATTGTGGCGGCTGTGGGTTTAAAAGAGACTATCACTGGGAACACTCTTTGTGATGAGAACGCCCCGATTATATTAGAATCTATCTCTTTTCCTGAGCCGGTTATCTCTTTGGCCATTGAGCCAAAAACCAAATCTGATCAGGAAAAATTAGGGCTGGCTCTCTCTAGGCTCTCTGAAGAAGACCCAACCTTTAGGGTTAAAACAGATGTTGATACCGGTCAAACTATTATCGCTGGCATGGGTGAGTTGCAACTGGAGGTGTTAGTAGACCGGATGAAACGGGAGTTTAAGGTTGAGGCTAATGTTGGTGAACCCCAGGTAGCTTATAAAGAAACTATTACCCGTCCGGCCAAAGGTGAGGGTAAATATATCAGGCAGACCGGAGGTCGGGGTCAATATGGTCACTGTTTATTAAAAATTGAGCCACTTCCTCGAGGTAGTGGTCGGGAGTTTGTCTCAGAGGTGGTGGGAGGGAGAATCCCTAGAGAGTTTATCTCGCCAATTGAAAAAGGAGTCATTGAAAAAGAGGATACGGGGATTCTCGCCGGCTATCCGGTGACTGATATTAAAGTGATAGTTTACGATGGCTCGTTCCACGATGTTGATTCATCGGAGATGTCTTTTAAAATTGCGGGGTCATTGGGTTTAACTGATGCAGCCAATAACGCTGGATTAGTATTATTGGAGCCTATTATGAAGGTAGAGGTGACTACTCCGGAGGAGTTTTTGGGAGATATTATTGCTGATCTTTCTTCCAAAAGAGCCCAAATTTCATCTACTGAGATGAGAGGTAATGCTAGGGTAGTGGTAGCCTTGGTACCATTGGCTGAGATGGGTGGTTATGCTACAGCTATTAGATCTATGTCACAAGGCAGAGCCACCTATTATATGGAGGCGGATCATTATGAAGAGGTGCCTGTTAACGTTTCCCAAAAGATTATCTCAACCTCTGGATTTACCGGCCGAGTTGAAACCACCTGAAATAACCCCTTGCAATTTAGTGGTAATTGGTGTATATTTTCAGGTACCAGCTTGATTGAGCTGGGTTTTAATTGTAAAATCTAAAAATTATGGCGGGTACATTTAATCGCAATAAACCACACATAAATATCGGTACCATGGGTCACGTTGACCATGGCAAGACCACCCTAACCTCAGCTATCACTAAAGTTTTAGCTGGTAAGGGTCAAGCTGAGTATAAATCCTACGAACAGATTGATAACGCTCCTGAAGAAAGAGCTCGCGGAATCACCATTAATATCACTCATCAAGAATATGAAACAGACAACCGTCACTATGCTCATATCGACATGCCAGGGCATGCTGACTATATCAAAAATATGATTACTGGAGCAGCTCAGGTTGATGGAGCTATCTTGGTGGTTTCAGCTCCGGACGGACCAATGCCTCAAACCAGGGAACATTTATTACTGGCCAGGCAGGTGGGAGTACCAGCTGTAGTTGTTTATCTTAATAAAACCGACATGGTGGATGATGCTGAGCTCTTAGATCTGGTTGAAGAAGAGGTCCGAGATTTATTAGCCAAATATGAATTTGATCGCAATGCCCCGATTATTAAGGGATCAGCTAGAAAAGCCTTGGAGGGTGACCCGGAAGCAGTTAAATCAATTGAGGATTTAATGAAAGCTGTTGATGAATTTATCCCAAATCCGGTTCGCGAGATTGATAAACCGTTCTTAATGGCTGTGGAGGACGTTTTTTCTATTAAAGGACGGGGAACCGTGGTAACAGGTAGGATTGAACGAGGCAAGGTTAAGGTTAATGAGGAGATCGAGATTGTGGGAATTAAGCCAACCAGAAAATCAGTTGTGACTGGGATTGAGATGTTTCATAAGCTATTGGATGAGGGACAGGCTGGAGATAATGCTGGAGTCTTATTAAGAGGTGTGGAGAAAGATGACGTTGAAAGAGGTCAAGTTTTGGCTAAACCAGGGTCAATCACCCCTCACTCTGAGTTTGAAGCTGAGGTGTACATTCTCTCCAAAGAAGAGGGTGGCAGACACACGCCTTTCTTTAAAGGATACCGACCACAATTTTATATCAGAACCACTGATGTGACTGGAGAGGTTATTTTACCAGAAGGCGTTGAGATGGCTATGCCAGGAGATACAACCAAGATGAATATTAAGTTAATTACTCCTGTGGCTATGGAGGACGGATTAAGGTTTGCGGTTAGAGAAGGTGGTAAAACAGTTGGAGCGGGAGTTATTACCAAGATTAATAAGTAGTATTTTAAGGGTTGGGTATGGGGTTTAGTTGGGGCCAAAAGCCCCTTTTTTGTTTTTAGGCTCGAGATCTGGTACAATTGCTTGCACGTTTACAAGAGAAGAGGAAAATTAGATGGCAAAAGGAAGAATTAGAATTAAATTAAAAAGCTATGACTATCGGGTGCTCGATTCAACGACCGAGCAGCTTTTGGATACAGCTTTACGAACCGGAGCCAAGATTGTCGGTCCGATACCTCTTCCTACAAAAACTACTAGATTTACTGTTCCCCGTTCTCCTTTCACAGATAAAGATTCCCAAGAAGCGTTTGAGTTAAAAATTCATAAAAGATTAGTTGAGATTGTTGAACCAACGGACAAGACCATTGATTCACTGATGCATTTAGAGTTACCAGCTGGAGTTGAGATCGAAGTAAAGATGTAATTATGGAAAACACAGAGTCTCAATTAGGGAAAATTACGGGTGATCCCATGCAACGCCTAAGCAACATGGAAGGCATTACCAGGGGATGTGAGTTTTTAGGGTGGGAAGAGGTGCAGCCTAATGGAGAACATGGTAGATTTCCCAGAGTTGCTATCCATGAGAGCGTAGCTATAGCAGAAGTTTTGGGGAGAGCTCGAGGAGCAAGAAAAGAACTTCAGAAAAGTGCAAGGGAGCGATTATTGTCTCTGGAAAACATGTCTTAGCTGGTGAGTTATATATATCTCTCTCCACGACATCATCTTAGATTCAAATCCATCTTCTGTATGAGGATCTAGGTAGTCATAAAGATACTCTATCCTAGCATTTACAGTTTCAGACCCTGGTTCCAGTAGATGAATCTGTTGTGAGATTATAATGAAGCGTTGTAGCTCGCTGCCGAACGTAGTGAGTATGCCAAAAGCAGCATAAACACTTTTTCCACCTAGAACTAGATTAGGAAAAACAGGAGACTCTATCACCAGACTTATTGTTATACATAATACTTAAGAGTGTCAAGTTATGGTAGTGGGTCAATTTGAATTAATCAAATAAATAATGTCCCCTATTGTCCATCTTTTCTTTGTTACCCCTGAGGCCATAGCAGGGGTTATGCCTAAAGATTTCTTCAGATTTAAAGTCTTGTGTGGTCTACAGAAGTTGTAATACATAAAATGGAGTGCTACTGCATGTTCTAAGTTTTGTATTTTCTTTGAAAAGGCGTTTGTTAGTCTGGTAAACCTTCGCATATTCATCCTCATGGTTAAATTCTGTCTTTCAACATAGCTGGTAGAGATTTTAGTAATGTCAGGATTTCCTTGCATAATCTGCTTTTCAGTTGCAACACACTCTGCTGGGCTGTACCTTTTTTCCTGTTCTGGTTGTTGTCCATATATTTTAATTACCTGAGCATAAACTATTTCTGAATTTGTTTAACTTAAGAACTCCGGGTAAGACTACCTAAAATATGATATAAATCATTTATGGCAATTGATACGCAAGAATTCGGGAGTAACCCTGCTATCCAAGAAAAAGAAGCGCCAAAACCTCTACACTTTAGGCAAGAAGTTGCAGTAAAAGACCTACCTTATATTTTTGAGGGAGATATTCCAGTCAAGCCTGCCGATTTTGAGTGGTCAGTAAGTGTTCCTAATTGGGAGGATCAAAAATCTGCTGCCGAGGAAATGATGAAAAAAGGAGAAATCGCTCCAGGTTTTGACCATTGGCTAGAAAGCCATAAATTAGGTAATGGAAGAGTTGGTGTATTAGAGATCAATAATCTTGATACTCCAGACCATGTTCCGGCAATTAGAGTAGATATGATCCAGACAGAGACGGCACATTTGCCAGAAAAATTTGGGTATAACAATGCAGAAGGTGTAGGTAGTTTTTTATTGGATAACCTTTGTGCTTTAGCAGATCTTAATGGTTGGAGAATATACTTAAATCCAGTTGACAAGGGCGGCAAATTAACCCAGGGACCTCTTTATTCATGGTATAAAAGGAGAGGTTTCGATGATCCCTATAAATTTCCTAAAGGCTCTGATTATGACGGCGATATGCAGCGATGGCCCAAACAACCAGATATTTCTCAACCAATAATCTCAATTGTGGAATCTGGGAAAGCTAAGTAGATAATTATTCCCTTCTTAAGGAATCAAAACCTTCTTCAGGAACCGTAGGATCATCCCATTCTGTTGGTTTGTAATTAGGGTCTTCTGTATAGTGAGTGAACGGATAGACTGGGTGGATTACTGTGTCGTCGGAGGATGAGAGTGAGGATTAATTTACAATCTCATTTTTGCTATAATAACTCTACGACAAGGTGGGTATAGAACATATGGGAGACAATAGCGGAGCAGAATTTCTTCAACAAAAGTATCAACTGAATAAAGATCCTGGGGTGGTGATTACCGCAAAACGCCACGAGAAGCGTACAGGTGAATCAGTTGATCAAGGTGATTTCAGTACTCGGATACAAAATTACCTTGATCGCTTACATGGAGTTATTAATCCTCCTAAGTTATTAGAAGGTCATGATAACTTTGACAGGCAAGAAAGAAATGTCACACTCCTAAAACATGGCCTTCATAGAGATTTTGTTACTAAGCCAGAAACCATACCAGAAAGTTATTATGATGCTATAAAACGTAAACATAAAGAAGAAGGACATGGAGATATTGAAATCCCACCCGTTAACCGACAAGAGCTTGCACAAACCATTGTAGAAGATCAGAAAAGATCTCTTGATCTGTGGATTGACTATCTTGTTTCAGATGATGCGAAATATCCAGACTGGTTGAAATATTTTGCTTTTAGAAGTGTTCTGGGGATGGGTAATTATGACAAAAACCGAGGCGTTTTTAATGAAAGAACAAGAGGCGGAAGAACGACTGCTCCTTTCCCTGAACTCAACAGAGAAGCTTTAGCCATAGTTTTGGACGATCTCGAAAAGAAATATCCAAATGACCAACTCAAACCTGGTAATAGGACTAATTTTGAATTCACTAGTCGTTTTGATATTTCGGGAGATGCAAAGCAAAAATATCTAAAAGCTTTAGATAATAAAAATTTCAGTCAACTTTATGGTCTTGCAATAGAAGAGTTTAAACCGATAGGAGAGGAATTATTAAAAATCACTGAAGGAAGATGGGTTAAATATCCCAGTGGGTCTGATCCAAAACAACTGGTTTCATCTATAGCTAACTATGGTACCGGCTGGTGTCTGCGAGGGGAAGCTGTAGCCAGACGGTATCTCGTAAATGATAAGAATGATTTGCATGTTTATTATTCAAATGACCAGGCAGGAGACGCTGTTGTTCCCCGGGTAGTTATGGTCATTAATCAAAACGGAAGTATTACAGAAGTCAGAGGAGTAGCAACACAGGAGCATCTTGATGCCCATATAGGCGATGTTGTGGACACAAAATTGTCTGAACCGGAATTTGAGCAAGAAGGCAAGATGTATAAAAAAAGATCAGTTGACATGAGAACTTTGACAGCTATCGATCATAAAATAAAAACTGGACAAAACCTTTCAGGAGAAGATTTAACATTCTTGTATGAAATAGACGCTCCAATAGAAGGGTTTGGTTATAATAGAGATCCTCGTATTGATGCAATCCGTTCGCAAAGAATTCCTGATGAAGATATGCCAGTTGTTTTTGGCTGTGAGATACAACAAATTGCCAGGAATCCAAGCGAAATTAGACCAGATACTAAAGCCTATGTTGGACCTCTCCAAGCAGATGTTTTCGAATTGTTGTCAAAGTATGGCATAGATCATATTTATACAAAATTCCCGGAAGTAAAAATTCGCATAGAGGAATTAGAGATAGAACGTAAAACGAAAGCAGAATTGAAACAAAAATTGGATGGTAATGATATTAAATGGAGAAAAAGTGACGGTAGTTATGCTGAAACCATGATTGATAATCCTGATTTTCCTAATGAAATAAACAAGCAAAGCCTTACACTAGTTACTCTTAAAGTTTCCGACCTCGGGTTTGATAAAGGTACGCCAACAACTGATCAGATCTATGATAAAGCTAAGGAGTTGGGATTAGAACTATGTCCTCCCGAAGTAGGGCCGGAATATAGAATAGCGTATAAGAATCAAAAAGTAGGCGAGTGGTGTTATATTGCAATGAAACAAATTTCAGGCTCTTACGGCGGTCCGGGCGTCTTTGGTCTGGGACGCCGTGGGGACGAGCTTTGGCTCTACGACGGTTGGGCGAGACCTGCCCGCGAGTGGGCTCTGGTCAATCGGTTTGTCTTTTCCCTTCGCAAGCCTTCTGAACCTCAAGTCCCTCAGATTTAGGACTTTTAAAGCATGGAAATACTTATAAACTGGCTAAGAAAGTACTGGAATATGACTATTAACTTACCTTATTTATTTTGACCACCGAGCACTCGCAGCTTGCTTTGCAATTTCCTTTTTTCGTTTTGCACTAAGTTTTTTTGCCCGCGCATGACCACCTACTAAACCACCAAGCCTGCCTAGAGCTACCGCAGCAGGATTTTTCTTTTCTTCAGTAGCCTCCTTTGTTATTCTATGAGCGAGCTTGTTTACATCCATGAAGAAATCGTATCAGAAGGTACATGACCAGTCAAGCAAGATCAGTGCTCAATTTCAAATTGACCCACTACCCAAGTTATAGTTTGCTTGCATTTGAGGCTATGAATCTGGTACAATTCATTATTGATTGATGGTTATTCAGTCGGGTTAAATTAGTCTTTAACTTATCAGTAGATCGCGTCCCGTGCTTCAGGGCGAAGATGCTGAGTTTGGGATAAGCTCCCCGCTCATAGCGACTTGTCTTGAAGAACAAAGTGACGAAAGATTACTGAGTGAGTGCTCCAAAGTGATTTGGGCCTCACTCTTTTTAGTGGTCGCAGACCATAAGTAAGTAAAATGGAAGATAACATATGTTAGATACACTGTTTGGAATTAAAAAGAATATGACAAGTAGTTATGACTCCCGTGGTAGGCGGGTAGGAGCTACGGTGATTGAAGTGACCCCTCATTTTATTACCCAAGTTAAAACTGCTGATAAAAAAGATGGTTACAGTGCTGTCCAACTTGGTTTTGGGAATAAAAAGAATCTTAAAAAACCACAGATGGGACATATTAAAAAAGCTGGTGTAACTCAGCCCTTAAGATGGCTTAGGGAGTTAAGAATTAAAACCCCAGAAGCTAGTGAGGAAATAAAACCTGGAACACAGATTTTAGTGAACCAGGTTTTTTCTATTGGAGATGCTGTTAAGGTAACCGGAATATCCAAAGGAAAAGGTTTTCAAGGTGGGGTTAGACGTCATGGTTTTGCGGGAGGACCCAAAACTCATGGTCAATCAGATAGACATCGAGCTCCTGGATCAATTGGTCAAACGACAACGCCAGGCCGGGTTTATAAGGGTAAGAAAATGGCGGGACATATGGGGGTTGATACAGTCAGCACTAGAAACCTAGAGGTACTGGCAGTTGATAAAGTCAGTAATTTGCTAGTTTTAAAAGGGGCGGTTCCGGGCAGTAGCGGATCTGTTGTTAGTTTGACTAAGTTAGGACGCATCAAAGGGTATACTCCTCCTCCAGAGGAAAAAGTGGATGAAAATGAAGAAGCCGTTGAGGAAGCGGTAGGTAATCCAGCTGAGGTTATTACAGAACAGGAAGCAGTGGTCAAAGAAGGAGAAGAAAATGCCAGTTAAGAAAGCAGTAGTTGGACTCTCAGTTCCCATGTATTCTTTGGATGGGAAGGTAAGTGGTAATTTAGATCTGCCAAAACAGGTGTTTGGAGAGAAGGTTAATAGATCATTACTGGCTCAAGCGGTGCGGATTTATCTCAACAACCAAACTGCTCATTTTGCAAATACTAAAACCAGATCCGAGGTGCGAGGTTCAACCAGAAAGATTTATAAGCAAAAAGGTACAGGAGGAGCCAGGCATGGTTCTAACCGGGCTCCTATATTTGTGGGTGGAGGTATCGCACTAGGTCCCAAATCAAGAAAAGTTATTTTAGACTTCCCTCAAAAAATGAGGAAAGCTGCAATCATCTCAGCTTTATCACTAAAAACATTGGAGGGAGAGGTATTGGGAATCAACGGTTTAGAAAAGGCCAGTGGAAAAACATCCCAGTTTGATATGCTGATGAAAAAGTTAGAGAAAAAAAGTACCTTGTTTATTTTGGGTGAGAGAAATGAGATTGTTCAGAGGGCTGTTAAGAATTTAGGTAAAATCAGTGTTGTGACTGCCGGAAACCTTAATACCCTAGAGATTTTAAAACATAAAACGGTGATTATAAGTCAGGATGCTGTTGAAAAATTAGGAGAACAAAAATGAAAATTTTAATAGAGAAGCCATATATTACTGAAAAATCAATGCAGTTGGCAGGTACTGGACTGTACACATTTAAGGTTTTACAAACAGCTACCAAAGAAGAGATAAAAAAAATAGTTCACAGTAAATTCAATGTTGACGTGGTGTCTGTTAGAACCATTAGTATGAAACCGTTAAGTAAGATGCAAAGAAGTAGAAAGGGTTATTTTACCAGATCTGGGTTTAAAAAAGCTTTGGTACAGCTTAAAAAAGGACAAAAAATTGCTCTTTTTGAAGCAGTCTCGACAAAAGATTCAGTAGATCCAAGTGAGTTGGAAACAACGGTCAAAGAGAAGAAAAGTCTCTTAAAAGGAACAAAAGTGAAGATTGAAAGAAACATTAAAAAACCAACAGTAAAAAAGGAGCAGGAGTAATATGCCGTTAGTACAGTACGCTGAAAAAACTAGAACCAGACGGTTTGCTTCTAAGATGGTACGGGCTGGTAGAGGGGGAATGGCTCCCAAGAGATTGAAGGGTATTCTTAAAAAACACGCTGGAAGATCTGGAGGAAGAATTACTGTTCGGCATCAAGGCGGTAGACACAGACGACAATACCGAGTAGTGGATTTTTTAAGAGAAAAGTTTGGGATTGAAGGGGTTGTCGTGGCTTTAGAGTATGATCCAAATCGCAATGTTGATTTGGCGTTGATTAAATATCCTGATGGAGAATACCGTTACATATTAGCCCCCAAAGGATTAAAGGTAAAAGATACTATTATCTCTGGGGAGAGAGTGGAGATTAAGGTAGGTAATGCTATGAAATTAAAAAATCTGCCAATCGGGACCTTGATTCACAATGTAGAGTTAATGCCAGGTCGTGCTGGGCAGATGGGTCGGGCAGCTGGAACCTCAATTATGGTGGTTGCCAAACAGGAACCCTATGCTCACTTGAGGTTACCCTCAGGAGAGGTTAGAATGGTGCCTCTTGATTGTTTAGCAACAGTTGGGGTGTTGGGTAACGAGGAGTGGAAAAACATGGTGTTGGGAAAAGCTGGTAGAGCCAGGCACATGGGAATTAGACCAACGGTTCGGGGTGTGGCTCAAGATCCGGACTCGCATCCTCATGGTGGAGGAGAAGCTAGGTCTGGGGTAGGAAGAAAGAAACCAATGACTAGATATGGCCGGCCGGCGGTAGGAAATACAAGGAAGAAAAAGAATAATTCTAATAAATTTATCGTTAAAAGGAGAAAAAGTTAATGTCTAGAAGTTTAAAAAAAGGACCATATATTGACGAGAAGTTGATGAAGAAGGTCATGGCTCAAAAAGAGTCTAATAAAAAGTTGCCTATTAAAACCTGGGCCAGGGGCTGTTCTATCGCACCAGAGTTTGTAGGGTTCACTTTTCAGGTTCACAATGGGAAGGATTTTATCTCAGTCTATGTTAGTGAATCGATGGTGGGACATCGTTTGGGTGAATTTTCTCCCACGAGAACATTTAGGGGACATGGAACAGTTACTAAAAGGACACTAGAAAAGACTTAATATGGAATTTATGCATATCCAGAAAAATATTCACACCAGCCCTCGTAAATTGAGGTTGGTGGCTGATATGGTTCGGGGGATGAGTCCAGACAAAGCGGTTGTGGCACTGCAGTTCACTCAAAAATCAGCAGCTTTACCGTTAGCAAAGGCTATTCAAACTGCTTTAGCAAATGCTAAAAACACAAATCCAAATCTAGAGGGTTTGATTTTTAAATCATTAGAGGTTAACGAAGGGTTGAGAATGAAAAGAATGAGAGCTGCTGGTAGATCACACCGCCAACCATATCAGAGAAAAACTAGTCAAATTAAGGTGATTTTAACTGATGTGAAAGGGGTAATTTAAATGGGTCAAAAGATTAATCCGATAGGTTTTAGATTGGGCACTACTGCAACTTGGCAGTCAAGATGGTTTGCCGATCCTAAAAAATACCGCCTCAATTTGCTTGGGGATATTAAAGTCCGGGAAATATTGATGAAAAAATTGCGACCAGCTGGAATTAGTCGGGTTGAGATTGAAAGGGCTAGCAATAAACTTAAGATACTGATCTTTGTTTCTAGGCCAGGAGTAATGATTGGACGAGGAGGAGTTGGTTTATTAGAGTTAAAGAAGTTTTTACTGAAAGAGTTAAAGATAAAAGATGAAAATACTCTGGAGATTGCTCCTATGGACGTTAAGGCTCCGGATCTGTCAGCTTATTTAGTGGCTCAAGGTATAGTTGATCAGTTAATCAGACGCTTCCCAGCCCAAAGAGTTATGAATCAAACTGTTGAGAGAGTCATGAGAGCAGGGGCTAAAGGGGTGAGGGTAGTATTGTCGGGAAGAATTGGTGGAGCAGAGATCGCCAGGCGTGAATGGAAGGCGCAAGGAACTATGCCGTTACATACCTTAAGATTAAACATTGATTATGCCGGTGTTCCCGCTTTAACCAAATCTGGATATGTGGGAGTTAAGGTTTGGATTAATAAAGGAGAGGGAGAGATTTAAAATTATGGCGCTTTTAGTACCAAAACGGGCTAAGTTTAGAAAAGCATTCCGCGGTAAACGGGGCGGGGTGGCTAGTCGAGGAACAGAGATCTCCTTTGGAAGTTTTGGCTTAAAGTCAATGCAGGCGGGGTGGATTTCGAGTCGGCAAATTGAGGCAGCCAGAAGAGCTATGACTAATTTTACCTCCCGTGGAGGAAGAATTTGGATTAGAATCTTTCCGGATAAGCCTGTTACCAAGCATCCTGCCGAATCTAGAATGGGTTCTGGAAAAGGAGATGTGGTGGGATATGTTGCAGTGGTTAAACCAGGGACGATGATTTTTGAGATGGGGGCGGTCTCAAAAGAGGTAGCAGCTGAAGCAATTAGATTGGCTTCTCATAAGTTACCAGTTAAAACTAGATTTATAACTAAAGAGGGAGTACTTTAAATAAAACTATGAAAAAAAATGAGCTAGCTGAGGTTAAAAAATTAGAAATTAAGGCCTTACTAGAAAGAGTTAAGAAGGTGCGTTTGGAAGTAGCAGAGTTAGTGATGGATAAAAATATGAATAAATTAACCAGTCTAAAAGATCTGAGAAATAAGAAGAAAGATATCTCTCAGATATTAACCGTTCTGAAACAAAAGCAGTTGATTGTTGAGTTGGAGAAAAGTCATGTCTAAAAAAGAGCAACAAAATCAGGTTAATAGTGCCAGCCACGTCCTGCGCGGTTTAGTGGTAGCAGCAAAAGCCAAGCAGACTGTTACTGTTTTGGTTGGGAGATCAAGAATGCATCCTTTGTACCATAAAGCTATCAAGCAGAGTAAAAAATATTTGGTGCATGATGAAGTTGGTGTTAAAGAAGGGGATTTAGTAGAGATTGTTCAAACTAGGCCCATGTCTAGAGCTAAACGGTTCAAAATATTGCGAGTAGTGGGTGTTGATATGGCCACTATTGTCTCTGAGAAGTTAAAAAATGAGGTCGCTGAAGCTATTGCGGAGGTAATGCCAGTAGAGATTACCGATCCAGAGAAGACAGTGGAGTTAGAAGAAAAAACTGAGATAGTTGAAAAACCAAAACGCAGCCGTATTAAAAAGGAGGCTAAATAACATGGTGCAACATAGGTCTTATTTGAAAGTAGCAGATAACAGTGGGGCTAAGTATGTTCAGGTAATCCAGCCACTAGGAGGATCTGGTAAAAGAAAAGCAACTATTGGGCAGTTGGTGTCGGGAGTAGTTAAGGGAGCCGATCCGAACGGCACAGTAAAGGATCATGAGATTGTTAGGGTTGTGGTTGTCCGAGCTAGAAAAGAGCGACGTCGGGAGGATGGTTCGTATATTAAATTTGATGATAATGCGGGAGTGATCGTTGATAAAGACGGTAATTTAAGGGCCACTCGGGTTTTTGGGCCAATTGCCAGAGAGGTTCGTGATGCTGGGTTTACTAAAATTGCATCACTTGCACCGGAGGTGTGGTAACTATGTCAAAAATTAAAAAAGATGATCAGGTAGAGATAATGTTAGGAAAAGACCAAGGTAGAGTTGGAAAAGTTTTACGGGTGTTTCCTAAGGAAGGTAAAGTATTGGTGGAAGGAATAAACAGCTATAAAAAGCATGTTAAAGGACGTCAGGGTGTTGAAGGGGGAATTATTGATATTATCAAACCCGTGGATGTAAGTAATGTGGCTTTAGTTTGTAAAACCTGTAAAAAAGCGACTCGGGTAGGTTTTAAGATAGATGGAGAGAGTAAACTAAGAATTTGTCGAAAATGTCAGGAGGTTATTTAAAAAAATATGTCGAGGTTAAAAATTAAGTATAGAGCAGAGATTCAGTCTAAGCTCCAAGAGGAGTTTGGGATTAAAAATAAGATGGCGATACCAACCTTGAAAAAGATTGTGGTTAATGTTGGTGTGGGTGAGGCTAAAGACAATCAAGGTGTTTTAGATACTGTTGTTAAAGAGGTATCCCAGATCTCAGGACAAAAAGCGGTTATCACTAAAGCTAAAAAATCGATCTCTGGATTTAAAGTTGGGAAGGGTCAATCAGTGGGAGTGATGGTAACTTTAAGAGGAGACAGAATGTATGACTTTTTAGATAAACTGGTAACAATAGCTTTGCCTAAAGTAAGGGATTTTCGGGGACTATCCAGGGACGCTTTTGATAACCAAGGAAACTACACTTTAGGATTAAGAGAGCAAACCTTATTTCCCGAGATTAGCTTTCATGGAAGCTCCCAATCCGGTAAGATGAGAGGCTTAGAGATCTCAATGGTCACAACAGCTCAAAATAAAGAACAAGGAAGAAGACTATTGGAGTTACTAGGGGTGCCGTTTAAAAAGGAGCAATTGTAATGGCTAAAAAAAGTAATGTTGTAAAAAGTAAAGAAAAGTATCCGGGTCGATATCACAGTCGGTGTTTTCGTTGTGGTCGGTCTAGGTTTGTATTTAGAAGGTTTGGGATCTGCAGATTATGTTTTAGAGAGTTAGCTCACGCTGGACAACTGCCAGGTGTGAAGAAAGCGAGCTGGTAAAAATTATGGATAAAGTGGGAGATTTATTAATCAGAATCAAAAATGGTTACATGGCTTCTAGAATTGAGGTAATGGTTTTGTCTTCAAATCTTAGTCGAGCAATATTAGAGGTCTTACAAAAGGAAGGCTATATTAATTCATTCAAAACTGTCGACCGAGAGATTCAGGTCTCTTTAAAATACCTGGAGAGAGGTCCAGCGCTAACTGATGTTAAAAGGATCTCTAAACCAGGGAGAAGAATTTATAAAAGTAAAGAGTTACTACCTCGGGTATTAGACGGGATGGGAGTTGCTATTATCTCAACACCAAAAGGTGTAATGACAGATAAGCAAGCTAGAAAGGAGGGCGTAGGTGGTGAGGTAATGGCCTACGTTTGGTAAAAATATGTCAAGAATAGGTAATAACCCGATCTCGATACCAAGCAACGTTACTATCAATATGGATGGTCTAACTGTTTTGATACACGGACCGCTTGGTGACTTATCAGTTTCGACCTTACCGCAAGTAAAAGTGACGGTTGAAGAAGGGAAAATAAAAATTGCCAGAAAAAAGGAAGATAAAATATCAAAGTCATTGCATGGATTGACCAGAGCTTTGATTGCCAACGCTGTTTGGGGAGTTGAAAAAGGCTGGGAGAAAAAATTAGAGCTAGTGGGAGTGGGTTTTAGATCTCAAACAACCGGAGATAAGTTATCTTTGAGTGTTGGTTATTCTCATCCGGTGGAGATTGTAGCTCCTCAAGGAGTTAAGTTTGCGGTAGCAGACAATACTAAGATCACTGTTTCGGGAATTGATAAAGAGCTAATCGGTCAGGTAGCAGCTAGAATTAGGGCGGTTCGTCCACCAGAACCATATCAGGGTAAAGGTATTAGATATGTTGGTGAATATGTGAGAAGAAAGGCTGGAAAAGCTGGGAAAGTAGGAGCAGGAGGAGCTAAATAATATGAAAAAATCCAAGTTGTTAAAAAGACAAACTAGACATAAAAGAATTAGAAGAGTTGTTATGGGAACTAAAGATTGTCCCAGGTTGGCGGTGTTTAGATCACACTCACACATCTATGCACAAATTATTGATGATCTCAAAAAAGAGACCTTGGTATCAGGGTCGGATTTAAAGGATTCTTCTCAGGGTAAAAAAAGCGACAAGGCTTTTGAGGTAGGAAAAAAAGTGGCGCTTGGTGCTGTTAAAAAAGGTATCAAAAAAGTTGTCTTTGATAGGGGTGGATTTTTATATCATGGTAGAATTGCTCAAGTAGCTAAAGGTGCAAGAGAGGGAGGTTTACAGTTTTAACTATGGATAATAATGTGAATCCTGAATATTTCGAGAGAGTGGTGCAAGTAAACCGGGTCTCCAAAAAAACTAAGGGAGGGGATAAAAGATCTCTTTCGGTATTAGTGGTGGTTGGGGATAAAAAAGGTAGGGTCGGGGTCGGCTTAGGGAAAGCGGCCGATGTTCAGTCTGCAGTCAAAAAAGCTACGGCTTACGCCAAACGTCATCTGATAGAGGTTCCCCTAAAAGAGAACCGAACGATTCCTCATACAGTTTTAATCAAACGTGGGGCAGCCAAGGTGATGATTCGTCCAGCCAAGAGCGGAACTGGGATCATCGCTGGTGGAGCAGTTAGAGTGGTGGTAGAGGCAGCAGGAATCTTAGATGTAGTCTCTAAGATTTTAGGGACATCTAATCGAGCCTCAAATGTCTATGCTACACTAGAAGCACTGCAACAGTTAAAACCAATTATTAGAGAATCTAAAAAAGGGAGTAAGCCATGAAGCTACATCAGTTGCCAAAATTAGCTGCCAGATCTGGGAAAAGATTAGGACGTGGTGCAGGATCTGGTAAAGGTAAGACCTCAGCTCGTGGTACTAAGGGACAAAAAGCTAGGGGTAAGGTGGCTTTGGGATTCATTGGTGGAACCCTAGCCATCTATAAGAAACTGCCTTTCAAAAGGGGATTGGGAAACAGCAAGGTTAGCCCAAAGTTTTTACCAGTTTCGGTAGAGAAATTATCCATATTCAAATCTGGGACAGAGATTACCGTAGCTTTGTTGATTGAAAGCAAAATTGTTGATCCGAAAGACGCGCTAACTAAAGGGGTCAAGCTAGTTGGTAAATCAGATTTGCGGGTTCCCTTAAACGTAGTTTTGCCAACAACTGCCTCAGCCAAATCCACCATCATTAAGGCGGGCGGGAAGGTGCTTGGTGTCTAACTGGATTAACCCTTTAATTAATGCACTAAAAGTACCTGATTTACGACGCAAACTACTCATAACTACTCTGCTGATCATAATTTACCGCATAGCTGCGCACATTCCGGCAGGTGGAGTTGATTTGCCGTCGCTGAAAAATTTATTTGCAGGTAATCAATTTTTGGGGTTACTAGATATTTTCTCCGGAGGGACTTTAGCGAATTTTTCAGTAATCTCATTGGGACTAAATCCTTATATTAATGCCTCAATCATCATGCAGCTTTTAACTATGGTTTTTCCAACACTAGAGGCATTATCCAAAGAAGGTGAGTATGGAAAACAAAAAATTACTCAATATACAAGATATCTGACAGTTCCCCTAGCCATTCTCCAATCAATTGGCATGTATACCCTGCTTAAAAATCAGGGGGTAATTAACCAAACAAATTTGATTAGTATTTTAACAATTGTGGTTACTATGTGTGCCGGGACTTTATTTGTAATGTGGATTGGGGAGTTAATTACTGAATACGGAATTGGAAATGGAATCTCAATATTAATTTTTGCTGGGATTGTTGCTCAAGCTCCGGTCAGTTTATATCAAACTGCCTCGGTTGTAGATCAACAACAGCTGTTAAATTTATTGATGTTTGCTGGGCTGGGAATATTGGTTACAGCAGCGGTAGTCTTTATTAATGAAGGGCGACGACAGATTGCAGTCAACTATGCTAGGCGGTTTGTTGGAGGACGTGAGGTGGGTGGAGCTTCGACCTACCTACCGCTACGAGTAAACCAGGCTGGGGTAATCCCAATTATCTTTGCTGTATCTTTAGTTTTAATACCTTCATTTGGCGGTCAATACCTGTCCGGCGTTTCTCAACCGCAACTAAACCTAATAGGTAGATGGTTAATTACCAACTTTGCGGTGACTGGAATTTGGTACAACCTAAGTTACTTTTTATTAATCATTGCCTTTACTTACTTTTATACCGCAGTGGTCTTTAATCCGACTAAAATAGCTGATGAAATTAAAAAAGGAGGAGCCTTTATACCTGGTATTCGTCCCGGGGCTGCTACTGCTAGTTATTTAAATTATGTTCTTTCCAGGATAACTTTGGCAGGAGCGGTATTTTTAGGAGCAATTGCAGTTTTGCCTACCATGGCTTCATCTTTCACTGGCATCTCCACACTAGCTTTGGGAGGAACGGGATTATTAATTGTTGTGTCTGTGGTGATGGATACAGTCAAGCAATTTGAGAGTAAGTTAATTGAACGAAACTACGAGGGATTTTTAAGATAAATGGAGAGGGTTTTAATTAACGGTCGAGACGCTAGATCTCACTCAATCGCTTGGAAGATTCTCCAAACCACAAAAAGTGAAATTGAGCTAGTATTTCCCGCTGTTAATGCCGGGACTGCTTACCTAGGAGTAGATTTAAATATTGACCCTAATGATTTTGAGCGCCAAATTAGGTGGTCCAAAGATAATCAGGTGGGACTTGCTTTTATTAGCTCTGAGAATCAGCTAAACTTGGGAGCAGTTGATCAATTTAAAGAAGCAGGTATTTTGGTATTTGGGCCAACTCAAAATATAGCTAGACTGGAATCTAGTAAGATAGAGGGCGTTAGATTTAACCGAGATCATGGTATTCCTCAACCTGGGTTTCGCAGCTATACTCGCCCAGTAGATGCCCTAGCTGGTGTAAATAGTATAGATTGGCCAATGGTTGTTAAAGGTGATGGTTTGGCAGGAGGTAAAGCAGTTTTTGTCGTGGGCACGGATAAACAACTGGCCCGAGATCGTATTAGAGAGCTAGTAGCTGGTGGATATTCTAGATCGGGCGAGACTGGTGTTGTTATTCAAGAGAAAATTAATGGCTTTGAGGTCTCAGCTCAGATAATAACTGATGGTGAGAGCATTATTTATCTCCCGGAATCCCAGGATCATAAAAAAAGATTTGATGATGATTATGAGGGAGATAACCCAAACACCGGTGGTAAAGGAGCTTATGCTCCAGTTCCTCAGATAACCCCTGAGTTAAGAAATTGTATTCAGAAAAGTATCTTAGAAAAAGCTGTGCAAGGAATGAGGGAAGAAGGCCATTTCTTTAGGGGGGCTTTATATGCGGGTTTAATGGTGACAGAGGATGGACCAAAAGTTTTGGAATGGAATGTTCGGTTGGGGGATCCGGAAACTCAGGCTTTAATGATGCTTTGCCAGGGGGATTTGCTGGCGACCATGAAAGCTTGTGCAGCTGGTAGATTGAACCCCAATACGTTGAGTTTTAAAGAGGGATTTGGAGTAGCAGTAGTTTTAGAGGCTTTGCAATCCAATCGTTTTGTAGATATTGGACGGAATATTAGAGGAGCAGATGAGAATTTTGGAGCAGATGTCCAAGTATTTCACTCAGGAACTGTCTTAGATGGTGACAAGGTAGTAACAACTGGTTTGGGGCGAATCTTAACGGTTGCTGCATTTGGGGAAACATTATCTAGGGCTATCTCCAGAGCCTATTCCCCACTTCGTCAGGGGTCAGTTAGCCTACCAGTCCAGCATTATCGAGATTGTATCGGCCAGTTTGGACTTATAAAACGGATAAAAGAAGGGGCATACCAATGAGAATTGGTATCATGGGTTCACAAGGCTCTGGCAAGAGCACCCAGTCGAAGCTTTTAGCTGAAAAATTAGATGTGTGTGTTGTGGATACTGGCCAGTTGATCCGGGATCGGGGAGAGATCAATGACGTTATTGGTAAAAGTATTCAGGAAGCTGTAGAGTCAGGTAACTTAGTTGCCAATGAGATAGCAGCAGAAATTTTGAAAATAAGATTGCAGGAGATGGATTGTCAAAATGGTTTTATTGTTGACGGTTATCCCCGTTCACTGAAACAGCTGGCAGACTTTGATCCCCAGTATCAAAAGGTTTTTTACCTGGAAATATCTGATGAAGTAGCTATTGAAAGGCTTAGTAAAAGAGGCAGAGTAGATGATACCCCAGCCGGAATTAAAAGAAGACTAGAGATCTTTCATCAAAAAACTAAAGAGGTTTTAAATCACTATCAAGATTTGGGAATTTTGATAAATATAGATGGTAATAAAAATCAGGATGAGGTCTTCCAAAGTATTGAGGAGCAAATATGAGTCATTTAATAAAGACTAAAGACGAGTTGCAGGTGATGCGCAAATCAGGTCAGGTAACAGCTCTAATTCTGAAAAAATTAATTGCAGCTGTTAAGCCGGGAGTTAATCTGTTGGATCTGGAGGCGTTGGCAAATAGGGAGTTAGAAATATTAAAGGCCAGGGCCTCATTTAAGAGCGTTCCTGGTTATCATTTTGCGACTTGTCTGAACGTTAACTCAGAGGTGGTTCATGGTTTGCCGAGAAATATTATTTTAAAGTCAGGGGACATTCTAAAAATTGATTTTGGAGCAGAGGTAGATGGATGGCACACTGATGCAGCTTGGACAGTGATGGTTGCAGGGTCGACAGAGTCAGGCAATAGCAAACTTTTGACGATAGGAGAGGAGGCTATGTGGGCCGGAATAAAACAGGCTCAGGCTGGCAATAAAATTGGAGACATCTCCTGTGCTTTGCAAGAGGTGATAGAAAATGCAGGATATAATGTTGTTAGAAGTTTGTGTGGGCATGGAGTTGGTAGATCTGGGCATGAGGATCCTGAGGTTCCAACGTTTGGGGAAAAAAATACTGGATTGGAACTTCAATCAGGGATGACCCTGGCAATTGAGGCAATATATACTGCCGGATCAGGCAGGGTAGTGACGATAGAGGATGGTTGGACAATTTCTTCAGAGGATCAGTCCTTAGCTGGGCTATTTGAGATGACAGTTATCGTTGGTGATAGTCCTGAAGTTTTAACTGATTGGAGGAGAAGAGACAATTTTGGGTTGTAATATCAGGCTAAATCTGATAGAATTGTACGGTTAAAGACACTCGCTCGCAAGCTCGCGGTATAATTGCTTGCATAATTATGAGTCGAAGAAGCGATTTTTTAGCAAGGGGTTCAACTGTCTCTAAAAACGCTGATGTAATAAGTGTTGAGGGGAAAGTGGTTGAGGTGTTACCAAACACTCTATTTAGGGTGAGTGTTGAGAGGAGTGTAGAATTGCCTGAGATGATTGGGAGGGTGATTTTAGCTCACATTTCAGGTAAAATGCGCATGAATTATATTAGATTGTTAAACGGAGATAGGGTTAGAGTAGAGATGAGTCCGAAGTATGATATTGAGAAAGGTAGAATTACCTTTAGGATAAAGTAAATTATGCATGTACAACCGAGTATTAAAAAAAGATGCACATCATGCAATGTAGTAAAAAGGGAGGGCGTTTTATACGTCATCTGTTCTCGTGACCCGAGACACAAACAGAGGCAAGGATAATTATGGCAAGAATTTCAGGAGTTGAGTTACCATCAGAAAAAAGAACCGACATAGGATTGACTTATATCTATGGGATCGGCAGAGCCAACGTTATACAGCTTTTAGAGGCAAGTAAGGTAGATCCAGCCAAGAGGATTAAAGATCTGACTGAAGAAGAGGTAGGGAAGTTACAAAAAGCGCTTGAAAAGTTCACAGTGGAGGGAGACTTACAAAGAGAGATTTCAGTTAACATTAGAAGATTAGAGGAGATTGGGGCTTATCGGGGTATTCGTCACCGCAAAGGATTGCCTTCTCGTGGGCAAAGAACTAGGTCAAATGCTAGAACTAAAAGGGGCAAGAGGAAGACCATTGGTGCAATCAAAAAGGAGGCTCCGGCTGGCACAAAGCCAGTAGCATAATCAATGGCCAAGAAACAGATTAAATCATCTAAATCAGTCAAGAAGACAGCTACACAAAAACAGGTCTTGTCTGGTCGGGTTTATGTAACGGCTACATTTAATAATACCCTGATAACGCTAACAGACTTACAGGGAAATACCCTAGCTTGGTCTTCATCTGGTGAAGCGGGATTTAAAGGGGCAAGGCGAGCTACTCCGTTTGCAGCAATCTCTGCCATTGAAAAGGTGGCAACTAAGGCTAAAGCTTTGGGTATGGGTCAGGCTGAGGTTTATATCAAAGGTCCAGGTCCAGGTCGAGATGCCTCAATTAGAGCCTTACGTGGAGCAGGTTTAAATATTACCATGATTGCCGATGTTACCCCGGTTCCTTACAATGGGCCACGGGCCAAAAAGAAAAGGAGAACCTAAATAAATGGCAAGATATACCGGACCAAAACGAAGATTAAGTCGGCGAGAAGGGGTGGCTTTGTTTGCTAAGGACGCTGCTTTTATTGAGCGAAAAGGAGCTGTAGTTCCTGGGCCACATGCTGGGTCACGTCGTCCCCGTAAACTATCTGAGTATGGAGTTCAACTTAGAGCCAAGCAAAAAACTAAACGTATCTATGGTTTAATGGAAAAACAGTTTCGAAGGTACTACATTGCTGCTTCAAAATCTAAAGGAAATACTGGCCATTCGTTGATGAGTCAATTGGAAACAAGATTAGATAATGTAGTCTACAGGTTGGGGTTTTCTCCCTCTAGGGCAGGGGCTAGACAGATGGTTTCACACGGACACATTGATGTAGATAGCAAAAAAGTGGACATTCCTTCCTATATGGTCAAAGTGGGGCAAACTATTGCAATAAGAAGTAAAATGTTAGATAATACACAAACTGTAAAAAGTTTAAAGGATTCAGAAAACCCTGCGCCCTGGTTAGAGCGAAAGGCGACTGTAGGTAAAGTTGTGAGATTACCGCAGCGGGACGAGATGGAGCAAGGGGTTAATGAGTCCTTAATTGTTGAGTTCTATAGCCGGTAGGCTGCTTACAGTCGGTAATAACTATTATGTTGAACTTTAAGACAACGTTAGAAAATATTGAAGAGAATAAAGGCACTTTTGTTCTCGAACCTCTAGAGCGTGGTTTTGGTCACACTGTTGGAAACGTGTTAAGACGAGTGTTGCTATCTTCACTTGAAGGAGGAGCTATCTCCTCAGTTAAGATTAGTGGAGTTTCTCATGTTTTCTCAACAATTCCTGGCATCTCTGAGGATGTCATTGAGATAATTTTAAACTTAAAAAAGGTCAGGCTAAGTATTTACTCAGATAAACAGGTCAAATTTTCATTAAAAGTATCCGGTAAAAAAGATGTTAAGGCTTCAGATATTGACACTCTAGGAACAGCTGAGATTATCAATAAGGATTTACATCTGGCCTCACTTAATTCACCAACAGCCAAATTAACAATTGAGATGACCGCTGAAAAAGGTGTGGGGTATGTTATGGCGGATGATAAAAAGACTAATGAGATCGGGGTGTTGCCAATTGATTCAATCTACTCACCAGTCGTTGAAGTTTCGTATAAAGTTGAGCCAACTAGGGTTGGCAGATCTTCTAACTTTGATAAATTAACTCTTTATGTAACCACTGATGGAACTACTCCGCCAGAGGAGGCTCTACATCTTGCCTCCAGGATTCTCAGCGGTTATTTCAAACAGATCTATAACCCCACTTTGGATGAAGAGGTGGCGGTAGAGCCGGTTTTAGCTAATAGCGCTTTGAAATTATCAGTTGAGGAGTTGGATTTACCAGTTAGAATTACCAATGCTCTAAAAGCGATCGAGATTGATAGTGTTGAAAAACTGACAACCGTTCCTAAGGGAACTTTACTCAAAGCTAAAAATTTAGGGGTTCAATCAGTTAATTTAATCTCTCAAAAGTTGTCTGAAAGGGGGCTTTCTCTTAGTGAGGCATAGTGTCTATGGTAGAAGACTCTCTCGAACAAAAAATGAAAGAACCTCATTATTTAGAGGGTTAGTTCGAAGTCTTCTCATATCCGAATCGATTACCACTACCGAGGCTAAAGCTAAAGCTATTAAAGGTTTAGTTGATAGTTTGATCTCTAAGTCTCAGAAAAGAACCAGCGGGTCCTTAAGAGAGGTTGAGTCATTTGTTATCTGGCCTGATATCAGAAAAAAGTTAGTAGAAGAGGTGGCTCCCAGGTACAAAAACCGCATCTCCGGGTTTACAACTTTGGTTAAGATGGGCAGACGACAAGGTGATGGGGCGATGATGGTTAAGATGAGTTTAATCGGTGAGTCAGCAGGTCCATCTCAATTGGTGATTCCTGAGAAAATAATTGAGGCAGTCGAAAAACCAAAAAGAGTTAGAAAGGCAACTAAAAAGTAATGAATACTAATGTGTTATCACACAAAGATATAAGACGAGCATGGCATAAGATTGACGCCAAAGGAAAAGTATTGGGAAGATTGGCTACAGAGGTGGCAACATTGTTAATGGGTAAACACAAAGCCCAATATGTCCCATATTTGGATACCGGGGATTTTGTAGTGGTGGTAAATGCTAAAGAGGTTAAGGTGACTGGTAAAAAAGAATCTCAGAAAACTTATTTTAGGCATTCCGGTTATCCAAGCGGAGTTAGGGTGCAAACTTTAGCTGAGGTTAGGAATAGTAAACCAGAGGAGATAATTAAACATGCCATAAAAGGAATGGTGCCAAAATCCAAACTAGGTAAAGTCATGATGAAAAAGTTGCATATTTTTGCTGGTAATGAGCATAACTTCAAACAACAGTTAAAGGAGGTGCAAAGTGCCTAATACTAGTAAACCCACTTACACTCAATCGATCGGTCGGAGAAAAGGGGCGATTGCCAGGGTTAGAGTTATTGAGGGGAAATCTCCAGTAAGTGTTAATGGTAAGCCAATATCGGAAGTTTTTACCGGAATGATTTTTCAAAAAGAGTACCAAAAGCCCTTTGAGGTTACTAAAACTATGGGTAAATATACTGCGACTGTTAAGGTGGCAGGCGGAGGACTATCTTCTCAAGTAGACGCTATCTCCCTTGGCATCTCCAGATCCTTAGCCAAACTTTCCGATGATCATCGAAAAACTTTAAGAACTTTTGGGTTATTAACCAGAGATGCTAGGGTTAGAGAGAGAAGGAAGTATGGTTTAGCCCATGCAGCCAGAGCGCAAAAATCGTCACCCAAACGATAGTTTAAAAGTGGCCTTTCATGAGGCGGGGCATATTATAGCCTTTCGTTTAGTTGGTCGGGTGTTCTCTGCTTCAATTATCCCAGACAGCGAAAGCTTAGGTAGAGCTACAGGAATGGTGAATCCCACCCGTCCGCTCAGAGAGAGATTGTATGATTCAATTTTTACCTGTTTAGCGGGACAGGTAGCGGAAGAGATGGTGGGGGAAACAGATCACCGGGGGACTAGAGGAGATTGGGGTCAGGCCAGGTATTTAGCAGAGATTGGATCATTAATTACTGGGTTATCAGTTAAAAAAATACTCTCAGATTCATTATCTGCTTGCCGATCCACACTTTCTAAAATTGGATCTACCAGATTGAGACAGACGGCGATGCATCTTTGGGAGAACGGTACAGTCGCTTATTAAAGATCTAAACTTTTCCAGAGTATTTTACAGGCAGATGTTTTGTAAGGAGACCACCTGCCAATAATTTTCTCTAAATCTTCTTTACTAGGATTATCTAAATAATATAATTTCTTGAGGGCATTTTTTAGGCCTAAATCACCGTGAGAGAAGATGTCTTTTCTTTGCAGGGAAAACATTAAAAACATCTCCACCGTCCAGGGTCCGATACCTTTTATCTTCATTAAAGTTTCCTTAATATTCTCATCATCCATAGAATCTAATTTTTTTAAATCTAACTGTTTATCAATAATTTTTTGAGATAAATCTTTGATGAATGAGACTTTAGAATTCGATAACCCACAAGCCCAGATGGCTTCAGATGTAGTTTTTAAAATATTCCCGGGGGTGATTTTATTTTGGGGGAAGATAGACTTGACCCGATTATAAATTGTATCAGCAGCCTTAACTGAGAGTTGTTGGGAGATAATACTTTCTACCAGTTCATTAAAATACTGATCAAAGACCAACTTTTTTCTAACCGGAAACTCTCCCTGTTTTTTTAAAATCTTGAGGTAAGTTTTGTATAAAGTTAGATCAACTTTTTGGAAATGTTTAACAACCTTAGAATCCATAGGGATTATTTACTAATCTCAAAAATTGCTTGGGTAACTCAGTCTCTGGCATCTTGGGCACCTCTACTTGAAAACCCTTATTTTCCAACTCTTTTTTAACTGATTGATACCAACAGTATTCAGGATATCCTTCCCAACAATGGATGATAATTACTCTTTTCATAATAGTGAGATTATATCAAATATTTTTATCTATTGATTTTTAAAAGTTAATGGTATAAATTAATATGTAGTTAGTTAATCTAGAGTGATGGGGAGAGAATTGGCTCAATGATCCATCCAGCATCCGATCCAAAAGACACGGTGCTACACCCAACCTTGTAAGAGGAAGGATTTGTTCCATGAGTATAAGTGGAAAAAGATCGCAACCTCTCTTTTACAAGGGAGGTTTTTAATGACAAAAAATAACTTATCAACATTTACATCAGAATCTGTATGTAGCGGGCACCCTGATAAAATTTGTGACCAAATAGCGGACGCGATTTTAGATGAGGTTTTAAAACAAGACCCTAGAGGTAGATGCGCTATTGAATGTTTGGCGGCAAATAACAGATTAATTATTGCTGGGGAGATAGGGACAAGTGATGGTGTAGAGATTGACTTTAAAAAAATTGCCAGGGAACAAATTAAAAGATTGGGATATACCGACCCTCGATTTAACTTTTCTGATAAATCCCCAATAAACGTCTATGTAGGTAAACAGTCCCCGCAGATTGCATTTGGAGTAAAAAAGAAAGGTGCTGGAGATCAAGGAATGATGTTTGGATTTGCGTGTATTGAAACTCCTGAGCTTATGCCTTTAGCAATTACCATAGCTCACAGTTTAACAAAAAGAATCGATCAGGTTAGAATAGAACGAATTTTACCCTACCTTAAGCCAGATGGTAAGTCACAGGTAACTGTTGAATATAAAAATGGAGTGCCAGAAAAAGTTTTACAGGTTGTTATAGCAGTGCCTCATGATGAACAAACTAAATTAGATCAAGTAAAACAGGAAATATATAAAGAGGTTGTAGCCCCAGTTTTAGAGAAATATGGTTTCAAAATAAAAATTAATGATTTAGTAGTTAATGGAACGGGAATGTGGTATTGGGGAGGACCAGCCTCAGATTGTGGATTAACAGGCCGGAAGATTGTTGTGGATACTTATGGAGGTTATGCTAGAGTTGGGGGTGGATGTTTTTCGGGAAAGGATCCGACTAAGGTCGATAGATCAGGAGCCTATGCTGCCAGATTTTTGGCAAAAAATATTGTGGCTCAAGGTTTGGCAGATAAAGCTGAGGTAAGACTAGCCTATTTCATTGGGGCTAAAAAACCGACCATGCAAGATGTGGAAACTTTTGGTACCTCTAAAAAATCCCAGCAGATAATTCTTTCTTTTATGGATAAAATTTTGGACACCTCGGTGTCGGGAATTTTAGAAGGATTGGATCTACAAAGACCGATTTATTTACCAACAGCAGCTTATGGACATTTTGGTAGGGATGAATTTCCCTGGGAGAAAATTGTTTAAAATCTTTTGGACTTGGTATAACAAACATTTATTTTTTAATACTGCTTTAGCAGCAGTGCTTTTTACTCTCCAATTAGTTCACTTGTATTGGTTATCTGCTCATGTTGTCTCCTTAAAATTAACTGGAGCGGGGCATTTTGAGCTAACTGGAGTTTGGGAGTTTTTAATTCTATTGGTAGATTATATGGAGATACCGGCTATTATTGCCACCTCTTTAATCTATTTAAATGATGTCAGATCCGGTAGAATTCTTCATGGATTGTTGTATTTGTTTTTAATTAACTCCCAATGGCTTCACCTTTTTTGGATCACTGATGAGTATGTTTTAAATTATCTTGGGGTTGAGGGAGTAGGGATCCCGGGGTTTTTAGCCTGGGTGGCTTTGGGTATAGATTATCTGGAGTTACCGGTGATTTATGATACTTTAAAACGGTTACCCAAGTTACTCCAAAAGAGAGTTTTAAAATAGATAATTGGACAATAAGATATTCTGTGATACCATGACCTTTGTTGCCGGTATGTATCAACTGTCAAAAGTTAACCCCAAGATCTTTCGTGGATATGATATCCGGGGTGTTGTGGGGGAAGATTTAAACGAAGATGTCTATTATACTCTGGGGAGAGCTTATGGCACCTTCTTACAACAACGACGAATTAAGGAATCAGCTGTTGGTAGGGACAATCGTCTAACTAGTGAAAAATATTCCCAAGCTTTTATCTCTGGCTTAAATGATGCTGGAATAAACACCTTTGATCTTGGTTTATCCTTAAGTCAAATTGTCTACTTTTCCAGCTATCATTTTAAATCTAAGGCTGGAGCGATGGTTACAGCCTCACATAATCCTAAAGACTTTAATGGATTAAAGTTGGGGGTTGGATATTCAGATACTATGTTAGCGGATGAACTGCAAAATCTAAGGAAGTTAATTGAAGAGGATAAGCTAGTGGAGGCAGAAGTTAAGGGTGAAAATAAGGAAGATGATATTTTCCCAGACTATAAAAAAGATATTCTCAAACACTTTGATTTAAAGAAAAAATGGAAAATTGTAGTGGATGCTTCTTGTACAACACCGGGAATATTTTACCCAACCATATTTAGAGAAGCTGGTTGTGAGGTGTTTGAGCAGAATACTAATTTAGATGGGAATTTCCCAGTGGGAACCCCTGATCCGACTGAAGTGGAAGTTTTGCAGCGTCTGGCAGAAGGAGTCAAGAAAACTAGGGCAGATATAGGGTTTGCCTATGATACAGATGGTGATCGGATGTCAGTAGTTGACGAAAACGGGCGGGTGTTTTGGATGGATTCAATCGTTGCAATTTTTGCCAAAGATGTATTAGATACAATGCCCGGTGCGTCAATTGTTTACAATGCTTTGTGTTCACGCCAGGTTAGCGATACAGTTAAAAATGCTGGTGGGGTACCCGTGATCTGGAAAACTGGACATTCATATATTAAAGCTAAAATTAAGGAGGAGCGTTCACCGTTTGGGGGAGAGTTATCGGGACATATTTTCTTTATGGACAATTTCTATGGTCACGATGATGCAGCTTATGCCTGTTTGCGGTTGCTTCAGTATTTAGAGCGGGTAGGGAAAACCTTGGGCCAAGTTGCAGACGAACTACCGGAGTATGTTAGTAGTCCGGAAATTAAGTTTGGTTTAGCCGATGATATTAAGTTTCAGTTTATTGAGGATAAGATTCAACAGGAGTTCAAAAGTATCTGGCCACACGGAGAGTATGTGACTATTGATGGAGTGAGAGTAGACACACCAGATCACATGGCGATCATTAGGGCCTCTCAAAATGGTCCGTATATTACCGTTAAATTTGAGGCCAAAACGAAAGAAAAATATGAAGAGATTAAAAAAGTATTAAAAGAGATGTTAAAAAAATATTCAGAAATTGAGTGGGATAAAGGTGTCAATACTACTGCTCTAGATTAATTTTTTAAAGTAAGATTAGTTGTTGGGTATCCTGAGAATTAGCTGCTTTTTGTTCTACATTTTTAGTTGGAGTGGGAGCTTCTAGTAAAGTTTTTAAGACCTGAAAATCCTTTTTAAATTGGTTCATCATACTGGTTGCTCTTAGGGCTGCTGCCGGGTGGTACATGGGAACAAGTAAGTACTCTTTTCCTTGATAATTTACAGTTCTGGGTTGGCCATGAACCTGGGATATTTTAACATCAGGGATAAATTTTCCCATAGAAAACCGTCCCAAGGTAACAATTATTTTAGGATTAATAACAGCGATTTCCTCATCAATATATGGAGCAAAAGCAGTTAACTCCTCAGGGCTGGGGTCTCTATTTTCTGGTGGTCTAAACCGCACTACATTGGAGATATAAACAGCCTCTCTTTTTAAACCTATTTCTTCTAGGGTTTGAGTTAGTAGTTTTCCTGCCATGCCAATAAAAGGTCTACCGTGTTTATCCTCGTGAAATCCCGGAGCCTCACCTAAAAAATAAATCTTACTGTCTGGATTTCCCTCACCAAAAACTAATTGGGTAGCTGTATCTCTGAGAGGTAAATCCTTATCCTCCTCCATTCGTTTTTTTAAATCTGCTAATTGTTGAATTTTGTCCATAAAGGGTATGTGCAGTTATTTAATCTCGTAGCTTAAAGTGACGGTCACTATCACCTCGTTTGTTCCTGACTCAATCTGGGTAGATTTTTCATCAGCTGCTCCCATAGCCACACCTCTTAAAGATATCGCTGGACGAATACTATTCAAGTTTTCAGAATAATTTATAATTCTACCTAAAGAGAAGCCGGCTATCTTGGCAGCTGACTGTGCCTTATCTTTAGCTTGCTGAACCGCTTTTTCCCTAGCTGAATCCTCTGCTTTAGATTTATCAGATGCCTCAAAAATGATACCGCCTACCTGATTAGCTCCATTCCCAGTAGCGGTATCAATCACTAGGTTAACCTTCTCCAGATCTCTGATTTTAACTGATAAATTGGTATTAGCCTGATAACCATTAACCCGTTGAGATCCCTCTTTAAAATCATAGTTTGGGTTAACTGAGTAGTTTTGGGTTTGAATATCTTGATAGGCTACGCCCAGTTTTTTAATGGCCTCAGTCACTTTGTTAATATTGCTGTTGATTGTATCCTGGGCAATTTTGACAGTTGAACCACCAGCTGTTACTCCCACACTAACTACTGCGACATCTGGCAAGACAGATGTTTTTCCTTCCCCAGTTACTTGAAAAGTATCTGATTTTTGGGTGGTGACTGAATCAACAGAAAAAGGGATCGGCCCAACTATCTTGGTGTAGCCAAACAACAGGAGAAAAAATGTCAGTAAGGTTATGAATGGTGAAAGAGCTTGAGGTATCACATCTACTAGTATAACAGATGAAAATATGGCTATGATAGAATTAATGTGGCAGTGGGTAGTCTTAATTATATTTATAGTTTGTTTGGTGGTGGTGGGTTGGTTTTTTTGGGGTTCTCAAAAACAACTTCCTACTCCATCCTGGGTAGATTCGGTAGTTAAATTAAAAGAGCAGGTTTTAGGAGCGAGATCGGTGGCTGATTACCCCAGAGTTTTAATAGAGGAGTCAAGAGATAATTTCAGAAAAGAGATCAAAGATAAAACAGAGAGTGTGATGGGGGTAATTAACCAAAAAACTGAGGATGTTTTAGGTGAGGATGTTAAGGTGACGGCGTTTGATAGTAGTATTGCTACACAAACTGATGTAGAGACAGTAATAAATATGATCCCAGGGAGTAAACGATCATCTTTGAAAAGAGGGGTATTATATGGTTTTAGGTTTTCTGATATTCCTCAGGATTACTGTGTATTTATCAATAAACAAAGGTATGAGGTGGGAGAGGGACAGGTAATAAAAATGAGATTTACCGGTACCGGCTCTTTTCCTATAAAGCTGGATTACTGTAATCCAACTCAAAAGGAGCTTGGGGAGATTGTGGTTGAATAAACGGGGTGTAGTTCATCGGTAGAACGCTCGGCTGGGGGTCGAGAAGTAGCAGGTCCAATTCCTGTCACCCCGACAGAAAATTCATAGTAATTTCTTGTTGCAGGCTGTTACACCCCAAGGGTGTAAAAGAAGGGGTGTAAAGGAAGTATACGTGAAATAGTATTTTGGCATCCTCCCACGTATAATTCATATAATGAGCCTTTTCATTTTAGATAAAGATCTCCTGCCGGAGTACTCATTACTAGACAGTGGTAATGGTAAAAGGTTGGAAAAATTTGGACAGTTTATCCTATCCCGTCCCGACCCGCAGGCTTTATGGAAACTACATTTACCAGAATCGGAGTGGAAAAAAGCTAGCGCTACTTTTAAGGAGGGTGGCAACTCTCAAGATAGGTGGTTTAAGGGGAGCGTTCCTCAAAAATGGTTAATGAGGTATAAAGATATAACATTTTATTGTAAATTAACACCTTTTAAACACACTGGTGTCTTTCCAGAGCAGGCCATTCATTGGGATTGGATGGAAAGACTAATAACTGCCAGAGTTAAATCAGGTAATAAGCCACAAATCCTCAATCTTTTTGCCTACACCGGTATCGCCTCACTTGTAGCCACAAAAGCTGGAGCTAGGGTGACGCACGTTGATGCCTCCCGCCCAGCTATTGGTTGGGCCAAGGAGAATCAATCTGCTTCTCAGTTAGATCTGCAGGGGATTAGATGGATTTTGGATGATTGTTTAAAATTTATTCACAGAGAGTTTAAAAGAGGCGTAAAATATGATGGGATAATACTTGATCCACCAAGCTTTGGACATGGGCCAAACGGAGAAAGGTGGGAGTTTGAGACTCATTTCCCAAAATTAATGGATGCCTGTAAAAATCTCCTGTCCGCCAAGCCACTCTTTTTAATTGTTAATGCTTATGCCATTAGCGCTTCACATTTAATGTTAGAAAACGTTTTAAAAGATGTCTTTAGCGGGTTTGGTGGGGGAATAGAGGCAGGGGAACTGGTTTTAAAAGAAGAGACTAATCACAGATTATTATCAACTGGAATTTTCGCTAGGTGGAGTAGGGAAGCATAATGATATGTATCCATACATCGAAATAACACAAATCTGATATATTGCTTTGCGGTTTTTAATTTGCTAAGGTAAATTTAATTATGACTGCTGATATGGATGCTCGCCGGGCTGCTATTGCTACTGCAATGCAGCAGATTCAAAAGACCTATGGCACCGGTTCAATAATGAGGCTTGGAGAAAGAGCTGAGAGATTAACTACCCAGGTGATTTCCACTGGTTCCATTGCTGCTGATCTAGCTTTAGGTGTGGGTGGATTACCCAAAGGGCGAATTGTGGAGATTTTTGGTCCAGAGGCCTCTGGTAAGACCACTTTTTGTTTGCATGTTATCTCTGAGGCTCAAAAAAAGGGTGGGGTGGCAGCGTTTATAGATGCTGAGCATGCCTTGGATCCGCAACGGGCTCAAAAAATTGGAGTTAATTTAGATGAATTATTGATCTCTCAACCTGATACTGGTGAACAGGGTTTAGAGATAGCTGAGGCGTTGATTCGATCTGGTGGGATTGATGTGGTAGTGATTGATTCAGTGGCAGCCTTGGTTCCCAAGTCAGAGTTGGAGGGCGAGATGGGAGACTCCTCAATGGGTGTCCAAGCTCGTTTGATGTCTCAGGCTCTGCGAAAATTAACTGGGGCAGTCTCAAATACTAACACTTTGGTAATTTTTACTAATCAGTTGAGGCAAAAAATTGGGGTGATGTTTGGTAATCCTGAAACTACCCCCGGAGGTCTAGCTTTAAAGTTCTATGCTTCGGTGAGACTTGATATCAGAAGGATTGAAAATATTAAAGACGGAGATAAGGTGATTGGTTCCCGGCACCGGGTTAAGGTAGTAAAAAATAAGGTCGCTCCCCCATTTAGGATGGCGGAGTTTGATATGGATGAAAATGGGATATCCCACGAGGGAGAGTTATTGGATGTGGGTATTGAGCTGGGGATATTAACTAAGGCAGGGGCCTTTATTCGCTGGGGAGAAACACTACTTGGCCAAGGTAGGGCAGCAGCGATTGGTTATCTAAAAGACAATCCCAAAGAGTCTGAGAAGTTGGAAAAAGATATCAGGGCTGCTTGGGGTAAAAAGGATAAAGATGGTAAAGAGAGATTAGTGGTGGGTGAGGAAGAGAAGGATGAGGTAGGTAACGGAGCAGCGGTAGTAGAGGAAGCAGGATAATATTCTGAGTGAAAGTTACTGAGGTTTTACCCCAAAAAAATAATCCCCAAAGATTTAATGTTTTTTTAGATGGAGTATTTGCCTTTGGGGCTGATGAGGACTTGGTGGTCGAGTATCGTTTAATTCCTGGTAAGGTCATTGAGGAGAGTCTATTAACTGAGTTATTTTTTGAGGCGGAGGTGGGTAAGTTAATGGAGAGGATGTATTATCTGTTTGGGATAAGACAGAGATCCGAAAAAGAGGTCAGAGATTATTTAAGAAACCTATCATTTAAAAGAAAGTTAAAAGATAAAGAAGAGCTTAGCCCTTTAGTGGTAGATCGGTTAGTTGAGAAGTTAACCCAAAAGGGGATGCTAAATGACCTACAGTTTGCTAATAATTGGGTAGAGAGTCGGTCAAAAAAGAGGGGAATAAATTTAGTAAAGGCCGAGCTTTTTAAAAAAGGGCTGGGAAGAGAATTGATTGAGGAGGTTATAAGTGAAAATCAGAAAGTAGGTAGCCAGGAGCAGACAGCAGAAGATGTTTTATTAAAAAGATTGCCCAGATGGTCAAAGCTTCCCTACCAAGAAACAAGAAAAAAAGCCTATGAGTTTTTACTACGCAGAGGATTTGAATATGAGGTGGTCAAGGATGTGGTTGAGAGAACCCTGAAAAAGTGATATAATACGGGCTATGGAGAATAATTGGAATGCAAAAGTCCTTTGGCTCATCTAATCCCTCGACCGACCCGGGGCAAACTCTTCAATCCAATTCTGACTTAACCGATAAACAGGCTGAACTTGCCAAACGGGAGGGAATATTAGAAGAACGTGAGCGACAAAATGAGGGAAAAAGCCAGCTCTTAGCCCAAAAATTAGACGCATCTGACAAAGTCAGACAAGATTTGCTTGCCAAGTTAGAAAAAGTTTCCAGTATTTCTTTAGAAGAAGCTAAGAAATTACTCCTGGAAAATTTAGAAAAAGATTTAGCTTCAGAAGTGTCCAAAAAAATCAGAGAAGCTGAAGATCAGATTAAACTAGCTACTGATGAAAAATCCAAAGAGCTCTTGGCTGATGCCATGATGCACGGACTCACCGATTATGTAGCTGAGTTCACCACCTCAACAGTTACCTTACCTGATGAAGAAACCAAAGGAAGAATTATTGGCAAAGAAGGCAGAAATATCCGAACTTTTGAGCAATCAACAGGGGTAGACGTATTAATGGATGAGACACCTGGGGTGTTGATCCTATCCTCATTTGATCCGGTCAGACGGGAAATTGCTAGAGTATCCTTGGAGAGATTATTAAAAGACGGTAGAATCCAACCACAAAGAATTGAGGAAATTGTCGAGGCTACAAAACAAGATATTGAGAAAATTATGCTGCAAGAAGGAGAACGGTTGTGTCATCAGGTTGGGGTTTATAATTTACCAGCTGAACTAGTAACTCTGATAGGAAGATTTAAGTACCGCTACTCTTATGGCCAGAATTTAATTCAGCATACTCTTGAGGAGACTAAGATTGGAATTGCCCTAGCTGCAGAGCTGGGAGCTAATGTTAATATCGTTAAGTTGGCCTGTTTGTTGCATGATATTGGAAAAGTAGCTTATGAGGATGCAGATGAGGGAACCCATGTTGACAAGGGAGTGCAGGTCTTAAAGAAATATAACTTACCGCAAGAGGTAATTAATTGTGTGGCAGAGCATCATGAGGATCAACCCTTCTCCTCAGTTGAGTCAGTTGTAGCGTACCTGGCAGATGCTATCTCCGGGAGTAGACCGGGGGCTAGACGGGAGGACATCCAAGGGTATTTGAAACGGATTGAAGATATTGAAAAAATCGCCACCTCTTTTGAGGGAGTAGATAAAGCCTTTGCGGTAGCTGCTGGGCGGGAGGTTAGAGTGATAGTTTTCCCAGAGAGGGTGTCTGATGCTGAACTGCCAAAATTAACTTATGATATAGCCAAAAAAATTGGGGCAGAGGTGGTGGTACCAGGTCAGATCAAAGTTACAGCTATCCGTGAGGTTCGAGCCACTGAATACGCCCTATCTTCTTAATTGCTCGAGGTATTCTTCTGGTGATGGGTATTGGTAACTTGGATTTTTCATATTCTCTAAGTAGCTAGGAGTTATAAAATGTCTAATTGCAACTTCTAAATCTCGCACCTCATCATGATTATGTTCTGACAACTCAGCATATCCAGCTAAAATCCCTGCACTTTTTGCAATCATCCGGGCATAAAACCGGTTTGGATAAACCCAAATAACTGTACTGATGTTAATAGATGATTCTTTCTGGCCGTTTCCTTTCTCACTAGCCTCCCTATTCCTGCGCATATTTTCCTGAACTCCTAATTTCTCCAATATCTGTGACTCGGCTACTAATGGTCTTGTTGTGACAATTGTTTCTTCGGTTATAGTATATAAAGGATCATTAAACCACATCCGAGCTGTAGAGATTGTTCCTTTTGTAACAAATCGTTCAAACGCTAAGTTTCGTGACTGGTTACAGACTGTTGCTAGAGCGCTACTTGTAAGATGAATAGAAATTGGTAAATTATATCTCACTGCATTCTGAAAACTATTAATAGACTCTACAGTCGGGTTTATCGGTTGTTTGGGAGCTATAAATAACTCAATGGGACCCACTCTGACTATTTCATCATGGAAAGGGCTACGGATCCCAGCAATATAAATATCTGGCTGAGTTAATAAGTGTCTAATAACCTTAGGAGTGTTTGAGATAGGGAGTCCGCCAGTTTCTAGATCGTCTAAGCTTATAAACTCCTCTGCTTCGTGTAACATTGGCCTCTTTATATCATACCTAATGCTTTACAACAAGATGATTATCTGATAAATTACGGGAAGCCATGACAAAGAATATTGATTGATAAATCAATCATGTTTTTTGTTTGTTGCCTCATATGACAAAAAATGAACTTATCGAAAAGGTTGCCAAGAAGGCTTCCTTAACAAAAAGAGCTGCCTCTGATGCCGTGAATTCTACCTTTAATACCGTTCGGGATTCACTTTCTAGAGGAGAAAAGGTGGTTATCACTGGTTTTGGTACTTTCCTAGTTCGTTCTCGGGCAGCCAGAAGAGGTAGAAATCCTCAAACAGGAGCCACCATTCAAATACCAAGCAAAAAGCTTCCTTCCTTTACCGCTGGAAAGACTATCAAGCGATTAATTAAGTAATAGAAGGTATCAGTTGACTTTTCTCCCCTATCTCGTTTAGTATGAATCCATACATGGCAAAACCTACTCTAGATAGAACAGTGGAGGTTCCCCTGGAGATGTTAAGGGAGCTGTTAACTGACTCTGAGCTGCGAATGATCAAACAGCGGTTTTTAATCCTCAACTTACTTGAAGAAGGAAATTCCATTAGGAGCATAGCTTCTCAAGTGGGAGTGGGTACAGATACAGTAGTGAGAGTAGCCAGGCTAACCGAAAAGAAAAACTTAAGAAAAAATATAAAAAAGAGTGAGGCACCAAAGCTCACTAAAACTTCTTGGATCTTCGGTAAAACCGAATGAGGAAACAGCTTGTTATACTTGGCCCAACAGCTACTGGTAAGACTGATTTGGCTCTGATTTTAGCTAAAAAATATGGAGGCGAGTTAGTAGCTTGTGATTCCCGGCAGGTTTATAGAGGGTTGGACATTGGGACAGGGAAGGCTCCTTCAGGGAATTTTCAAGTTTCAATCTCTAATTCTCAGTGGATTATAGATGGAGTTCCCATTTATATGTATGATGTAGTTGATCCTAGACAACGCTACTCAGTTAGTGACTACGTCGCACAATCTACGAAAGTTATAGAGGGAATTATTAACAGGGGTAATTTGCCAATTATAGTTGGGGGAACAGGACTTTATCTTAAAGCTTTATTAGAAGGTTTGCCAAATTTAGCTATCCCAGTGGATCCAGATCTCAGGTCAAAGTTGGAGAAGCTCACCTTGGATGAGTTGCAAATTAAACTACAAAAATTAGATCCTCAAAAATGGGAGGGATTAAACAACTCGGACCGTAATAATTCCAGAAGGATCATCCGCTCTATCGAACTTATAAATATGAATCCATACATACAACAACAATCTCAAAACTCTAATCTAAAAACTCAAAAATATAACACACTAAAAATTGGACTGACTGCTCCCCGAGAGATTTTAAATGATCGTATTGACCAACGCTTGTTATCCCGAATCGACCAAGGATTGATAGAAGAAGGTGAGCGACTAGCCTCGCAAGGCGTCCCCTTTCAAAGGATGAGGCAGTTAGGGCTAGAGTATGGGGTATTGGCAGATTTTCTGGAAGGTGAAATTAGTAAGGATTTATTTTTAAAAGACTTAAAAGTAAAGATTCACCAATATGCTAAACGTCAAATGACCTGGTTTAAGAAAGAGAAAAATGTTACCTGGTTTGATGTCACCACCCCAAATTGGCTAACTCTGGTGGAAAGCAGAGTCCAAAGCTGGTATTATTCAAAAGATGAATAGACGAGTTGATATCTCCTGGAAAACGATTCTTTTTATAACATTTTTTTTACTCTCGTTGTGGATTACCTATTTGATTTTAGACATAATTTTATTGGTGTTTGTATCCTTTATCCTAATGTCAGCCTTGTATCCCTTGGTTGATAGATTAGTAGCCTGGAGGATACCTAGACCATTGGCAATCGTAATTTTATTTTTAGCTATTTTAGGGTTATTGATTGGGGTTTTAGCAGCCGGGTTTACTCCATTAATAATCCAGACTAGCTCTTTGACTCAACGGTTGTCGGAGGCTGTTAGTGGATTATTACAGGCTAACTATATTGATCGTTCAGTGATTCAAGGGCAGTTTTCCTCGATCTCCTCCCAGCTAGTCTCTTATACCTTGGATGTTTTTAAGATTATAGTTGGATTTGTCAGTGTAATTGTAGTCACTTTTTATCTGTTATTAGATCGGAAAGGTATTGAAGATCGTGCAACTTCACTTTTTGTTGCTAATCAATCAAAGGTTAGTAAGTTGATCTCCACGATTGAAGAAAAACTAGGGGCGTGGCTTAGAGGACAGCTGATCCTATCTTTGATTATTGGTGTAGTAACCTATCTTGGACTAGAGGTTTTGGGAGTGGAGTTTGCGCTGTCATTGGCAATTATTGCTGGCTTAATGGAGGTAGTACCTGTTATTGGGCCAATTATCTCGGCTATCCCAGCAATATTAATTGCCCTGACCGTCTCCCCTGTTTTGGCAGGATTAGTAGCTGGTTTATATTTAGCTATCCAACAGCTGGAGAATCACTTAGTTGTACCCCAAGTTATGAAACGGGCAGTGGGCCTAAATCCTTTATTGGTAATATTAACAGTATCAGTTGGGGGCAGACTTTTGGGAGTAGCTGGAGCATTGTTGGCGGTTCCAATAGCGGTAGTAATTCAGGTTGTCATTAAAGAGGTTTTGCAAAAAAACGAGAGCTAGTTAGGGGTCTCAATCTCAACGGTAACGTGCTTAATAGTTGGCTTATTTGGCACCGATGAATATGGCGGTAGTTAATTCATCACTATATCCAATAAATCAACCAGAAAAGATAAGTTTGTGCCTAGGAAGCCCATAAGCCAGATTCTGTTTTAGATGAAATCTATCTGGTAGTGATGTTTGGTCACTTCCGTCGCCTTACGGCGACTGCTCCTGATTTGAACCATAGAACAAGCAGTTCGGTTCGTTCTAGGATTGCAGCGGGGAGGATTGCCCGTTTCACCCGAGCTTGACCTCGGTTCGTCACTGTTGCTCTAACTAGACCTCACGGCTGTCAGTTTACACTGGCCACCCTGCTTTGTGCTGTCTGGACTTTCCTGTACATTCATTTTACTGAACGTACTATCATCCAGCTTCCTAGGCACGTTTATTATAGATCCTTTGTTCTTTAAATTCAAACCAATCTATGAAGTTTAGAATGTTGCAGGGAAGCAGATAAGAAGGTTATTATGGGATTTAGATGCTTGCCAAGGTTTTCTCTGGAGCCAGTTTGGGGATAGAGTGTGTGTTGGTGACGGTTGAGGTAGACATTGCCTCAGCCGGATTGCCATCGTTTACTATCGTTGGTTTAGCCGACCGGGCAGTCGAGGAATCTAAAGAGCGGGTTCGTTCAGCTATCCGTAATACTGGGGCAGACTTCCCTCCCAAAAGAATCACTCTTAACTTAGCCCCAGCTGATTTACCCAAGGAGGGTCCCTCATTTGATTTAGCGATTGCTGTGGGATTACTGATCGCCTCGGGTCAATTAGTGGTGGATTTAGCAGATACCTTGGTGGTTGGTGAATTGTCACTGGATGGTGGACTAAGGTCAACCTCAGGAGTATTGGGTTATACCATGCTAGCTAAAGAGATGGGGTTAAAAAGGATATTGGTGCCAGCAGATAACGCCGTGGAAGCAGCTGTGGTGGAAGGAATTGAGGTATATTCTTTAAAATCTTTGCTGGAGGCTTTTCAATTTCTCTCAGGGGCTATTGCCTTAACACCCCAAGCAACTACCGTTCTGGAGACTGCCAATAATCACTCCTTTGAGTATGATTTTAAGGATATTAAAGGACAGCAGCAATCTAAACGGGCTTTGGAGATTGCAGCAGCAGGGGCTCACAATGTATTACTGTCTGGTCCACCGGGCGGAGGAAAAACACTTTTAGCCCGGGCTTTCCCGTCAATTTTACCAGCTTTAACTCACGATGAGGCATTGGAGGTGACCCGAATTTACTCGATCAATGGCTTTACCAACCGTAATAGGCCATTAATTACTACCCGGCCGTTCCGTTCCCCGCACCATACTGCCTCTTATGTGGGGATTATTGGTGGTGGAAACTCCATTAAACCAGGAGAGGTATCCTTAGCTCATAGAGGAGTATTGTTTTTGGATGAGGCCAGCGAGTTCCCGAGACAGGTTTTAGAGGCACTGCGCCAACCGTTAGAAGACCGTAAGGTAACCATCTCTAGAGCTTCAGGAACGCTAACTTTTCCTTCTCAGTTTATTCTCCTAGCAGCCCATAACCCCTGTCCTTGTGGTTTTTTAGGCAGCCCTAATGAGCAAAGCTCCGGTGCTTTACACCGTAAACACTGTATCTGTACGCCGGGAGAGATCTCTAGGTATAAAAGAAAACTCTCTGGACCGTTAATGGACAGGATAGATATTCATTTGGAGGTACCGGCAGTTGAGGTCGAAAAACTGACTGATGATACGCTGGCGGAAGCCTCTGAGAAGATTAGGCTAAGGATAGAAAAAGCGCGAGAGATGCAAAGGGAGAGATTTAAAGGTAGTGGATTATTAACTAACTCTGAGATGGGATCGGCACAGATTAAACAACACTGCACCATTACCCAAGAAGGGATGGATCTGTTAAAGTTAGCTATTGCCCAGATGAATTTATCTGCTCGTGGATATCACCGGGTACTAAAATTATCCCGAACCATCGCTGACCTTGCTAGTAGTGAGACCGTCAGGTCAGAGCATGTCGCTGAGGCGTTAACTTATCGAGCAAAAGAAGAAAACTAATTTATGATTCCCGTTTTACAATTTAGAACAATCTTTTTTTTATTCATAATTTTTGTAGCATACTTTATAAATCCCCTTCCTGTTTCAGCTAGAGTGACTCCTGAGGATATTATTAATGAAAGAAGTGAGGTTTATAACCAGAAAATTGATAATTATTCCCAGTCCAGTCAAGATAGGTTAAAGATTGTTTCAGAGCGAATTACCAGGATGAATCAAGCCAAAACTGATGAGCTGAGTTGGATTATGGAAACACAAGGTAGGATACTTGATGAGTATGAAACACGGTTCCCGAGAAAAAACACAAAACAGGTAGAAGAGGCTCGTTATTGGATTACTTATACTCACGAGGCGGTGGCTTATCAGGCAGCTAAGATCTACATTTTTGATATTAGTGGGGAGTCCAATCTAGAATCGGATCTGAAAAGAACTATTGGATTTTTCCGTTCTGAGCTGGATTCAGCCAGATCCAAGGTAATTAAATCGCAACAGATTTTGACGAAGGTGCTATGAAGAAGCTTGTAATCATTAGTTTATTGGTAGTTAGTATAGTTACCTACTGGATTATCAATAATAGGCTAGGTGTTTCAAAAAGCTCTGTGATTCTGGTAGAGCAAAATAAAGCAGTGCCAACCATCACAATCACACCTTCAGCAACACCCTTACCTATTAATAAGGATACAAATTTAGAGAATGCTTTGGACTCTTTGGCTCCCAGTGATTTCTCGTCCGAGTACCCAAAGTTGACAGAAAAGTAAAATTATGAGAAAGTCTTAAGTAGTGAAACTTCTCCCTGCCCTATTGGTATTGATACTTTTAGTCACCCCAACCATTGTTTTTGCTCAGACGAGAGCGGTGGTTATCAAGGATAAAGTGGAGGCTAGACGAGAACAGCTGGCTTCTAAGGCAGCTGAAGTGAGAACTAAGATGGCTGAATCTAAAGAAGCCTTTTTGGAAAGAAAAAGCAAAGTTGCCTCTGCCGCAGCTATTAGAAAAGACACCCTCAAAACTCAGTTGAAAGCTATAAAAGATAGAAAAAAAGCTACTGTGGCTGAAAGGCTGGATGCTAATCTAAGTAAGATTAACGAGGTCAGAACTGCTAATATGTTAAAACATCTAGATCAGATGGATGCTTTGATGGATCGGGTAGAGGCAAGGATTGCAACGGTGTCTGCCCTTTCGACTACAGAAGTTGCGTCGGCGATCGCAGAATCTAGAGATAGTATCGATACAGCCAGAGCTGCTGTTCAAGAACAGTCAACGGTGTCTTATCCAGTGACTATTACCACTGAAGCAGCTTTGAAAACTGAGTTCCAGGAAATCAGGGATCAGTTGTTGACTGATTTAAAAGTGGTTCATGCTCAGGTGATAGATGCCAGAAAATCAGTGGCTGCGGTATTTGTAGCGATAGCTAAGACTAAAGAAGGAGCTACCGGTGGACAATAATACCAATCCAGCTCCGGTGTCACCTAGCGTGATGGTACCTACACCAGCAGGAGTAGTTCCAAATCCCACTGTGCCGGGAGTTCCAGTACCTCAGCCAGCAAAAGGTGGCCGTAGCAAATTATTTTTGATAATCGGGGTGGTGGTTTTGCTTCTGGCTGCAGGAGGAGTTTACTATTATTTGCAACAGAGTCAGACTAAAGAAGCAGAGCAAGCTCCAGTTACTCAAAGTAGTGAGGATGCCAGCATTACTGCTTTAAAAAAAGAGCTGGAATCTTTGGCAATTACCGAAGTAGAAGCAGACTTTACAGCAGTAGATAAAGACCTCAACTCCTTATAAAGTTTCTTAAAAAAGAAAAACCCCCGCATTTCTACGAGGGCCTTCTTAGTTGGTGAATATTTCACCTAGTGAAGAAGTTATACTTTTCCACCAATTCTGTACATTCCAGTGCCACAAACAGAACAAACTCCCTTCATAGCTTTCTTGCCATTTTTCATGGTAACTTCTTGGGCATCGTTTGCATCTCTTTTTTGTCGGCACTTAACACAATACATCTGCATTCAACATTCACCTCCTTTCAATATAGTTTCAGTAAATTTTTACTAATTGCCAACCATAAACCAACCTGAGTCCCAATAGCGATAGTTGATAGGATAAATATCTTATATAAATCCCTGTTTAGGTAGCCGGTATCTGATGACAAATTTTTAGAGGTACCAGCTTCAGTAGATTTGAAGGAAAATACCGTCTTACTATCGGATCCATCTCTGGAGATGTCCAGCTTACTAGTTGTTAGCTTCTGGTTCATGCTTTGTGTTCCATAGAGCTGGTTTTTAACTATCTGGAGTTTTCTTTGCGCTTGTTTTTGATCGTGCAAGTTCGGTCTCATGAAGTATTTAGGCTCAATTT
>MFCS01000021.1 GCA_001776975.1 Candidatus Daviesbacteria bacterium RIFCSPHIGHO2_01_FULL_41_45 | reverse complement strand
TGACCTCAAAAGTTTTATCCAAAGACATATTGTCGTCACTCTCGATGGTATGAGTTCCAGAACCCTGACTTGTTAAATCAATAGCTACACCTTCCTCAGCGTTATATGAAGACGTGGCAACTTTTATGGTGGTCGAGTTGACGTTAATTGCATAGTATTTTGTCCCTGCTGTCAAACCTGCCGGCAGTGTACCGGTCGATGAAAACTTGATGGTGGTTTTTAATGAGATGTTCCGGCCGACAACGATCTGTTCGGTGGAGGTATTTACATCAGTAGTCGCAAAAGTCGCACTTATTGTTTTACAGCTAACTTGAGTTCTATAGGCGCCAGTGGGGGTAGAGGGTGTGGTAAATGAGTGAGAATAATAACCGTCACTCTCCGGCGATGAGGTCATTACGACTGCATCCCGAAACAAAGTGCCATCAGGATAACGGCTGGTGATCTTACAGGAAGCATCGGTAATTGGCACGTAGGAATCGTCATACAAAAACTCTCCTACAACACAACTAATCCCCGGACGACAGGTCAATAATCCAGAAGCAGCCCAGGCGCTTAAAGGACTCGCAAGGGCTGCCACTAGAATTATTAATGCCGATATAGCTGTTAAAGCAAACCGGGCATCCATAGAATTATGCCTCTTCGCTGGCTGCTTTTCGGAACTCTTTGATTGAGCTCCCCATCCCTCTTGCGAGTTCTGGTAGCTTCTTGCCACCAAAAAGAACCAATAAGACAACGCCAACCACGACTAACTCGGTTGTTCCAATGCCGTACATAATGAGATCACCTCCTTCGATAACCATTGTCTGTCTTATCTCAAATACAAGTCAACGATTCAGAAAAAGTGCATATTTTTGCATATTATTACATAATATTGCATATTGACTTTCTTAATAATTTGTCTCATTATATTTATTAGGACTATTAGATGGACGAATTCTATACCGTTAATCAAACCGCTTTAATCTTGAAAGTTCACCCTCTAACTATCCGCAGGTACTTAAAAGAGGCCAAACTCAGGGGTTATAAGGTTGCTGGGAATGTTCGGATCTCACAGGAGGATCTCCGGTCGTTCATGCAAAACTTCACCAGCTCTCCTAGAACTAACCGCCTGCCTATCACAAATCAAACCAAGTCATTTACTACTACTGACTCTCTATTTAGGATGAAAGCTCGGGGCTTAAGCATGAACAGGATTGAGCAATAAGACATTGTTATGGCTAACGTAACTCATAAAATTTTTATAGACTCCTCGGTGCTATTAGCCTTCGTGGACCGGGCTGACAATAACCATCAAAAAACCGTCCGGATTATGGATCACCTGGCCAAGAATAACTACCAGATGTTTTCCAGTGTTCAGGTGATTAGTGAGGTCTATGGAGCCTTGTCCCGGGAGGTAGGAGTGTCGATTGCTTTAGAGTTTGTGGACTCTATCCTCCAATCCGACATGGAGATACTGTTTCCACAACGGGCAGATCTGATCAGTTCCTATCGCATCCTCCGCAGTAACCGAGAGCGTCAGGTAACGCTACGAGAATCCTTAATGGCCTCTTTAATGCAAAAGAGAGGGGTTAACCAGATACTAACTTTCACTTATTGGCACAGTCTGTTTGGCACTCAAGTCAGCAACTTAACCACCTTTTCTTAACAAAAAATCCTCCAATGAGTTTTATTGTCAAATGAACGTCCTAGATGGTAATATATGCAAACATGAACAAAGCACTTGATTTCTTGAAGGAGGTTAGAGTAGAATTACAGTCTGTAGTTTGGCCGACAACGGAGCAAACTGTGAAGCTTACTGTAGTCGTGTTATTGGTGACGATTATCGTAAGCTTTTTTGTGTTTTTAATAGATTCAGCTTTAACCAAAGGACTAGAGCTGTTTTTTACACTTAAATGAACGACGACGATCAAAAACAAATACCTAACGACAGTGAACAACTGGAAAAGCCTGTGATTGAAGCGACTGAGTCGCAAGACAATGACTCTCCTGCTAGGTGGTATGTGGTCCATACTTATTCAGGCCATGAAAACAGAGTCTATCAAACTCTAAAACAACGTATCGAATCAGAACATTTGGAGGATAAAATATTAGAGGTGTTAGTCCCTACCCAAGATAAAATTGAGATTAGATCCGGCAAGAAAGAGACCGTTAAGGAAAAAATATTCCCGGGATATATCTTAGTAAAGATGATCTTAGATGATGACGCCTGGCTGGCGATCCGAACCACCCAAGGTGTCACCTCATTTGTGGGCATGGGTAATAAACCAACCCCCATCTCTGAACGTGAAGTTAAATCAATTATCTCCTTTATGGATCAAGGTGCCCAACCTACTTATAAAACCACCTACATGGAGGGTGATACGGTTAAAATTGTTGATGGACCGTTTGCTGAGTTTATCGGTAAAGTTGATACCGTTGATAAAGACCGGGGCAAGATTAGGGTACTAGTCTCCATCTTTGGACGTGAGACCCCAGTTGAGTTAGACTTTTTACAGGTCCAGAAGCTCTAAAGGAGATCAGCAATGCCTATCAAAAAGATAAAAACATTTATAAAACTAAACATCCCGGCCGGAGCTGCCACTGCTGCTCCCCCAGTTGGACCAGCTTTGGGTCAACACGGTTTACCTATCATGGATTTTGTTAAGGCATACAATGAGAGAACCAAGGAGAGGATCGGCAACATTTTACCGGTAGTTATCACCGTTTTTGATGATCGAACCTTCTCCTTTATTACCAAGGAGCCTCCGGTGGCGGAGATGATTAAAAAAGCTTTGGGAGTAGAAAAAGGCTCTGGCAAAGCCGGCAAGGAGTCTCCTGGGAGCCTAAATAAAGACGCCGTCAGAAAAATAGCTGAGGCTAAACTGCCTGATTTAAACACTAAAAATATCGAGGCTGCTATGAAGATCGTCGAAGGCACCGCCCGTTCCATGGGAGTAAAAATACAGTAATATGGGCAAATCAAAAGTTAAACCAGTAGAGGAAAAGGTAACTGCTCCAGCTAAGCCTGAAGCCATCGAGGAACCCCAGAAAACAGTCCAAAAACAAGGTAAAGCCAAGGTCAGATCCCAAAAATATCAGCAGGCCCTCGGTAAAGTTGATAGAAACATCAGTTATCCTTTGTCTGAGGCGCTAGATTTGGTCAAAAACAGCTCATATTGCCAATTCCCAGCTACTGTCGAGCTACACCTCAACACTCGTATTAAGGGTCTACGGGGATTGCTCACCCTTCCTTATTCCTCTGGTAAAAAATTAAACATCTTAGTTTTTGCTCCTGCTGGTGCTAAGCTTGAATCTAAAGAGGTAACTTTGGGAGACGGAGCAACAATTGAAGAGATCTTAAAGGGCAAAGCCAACTTTGATGTGATAGTTGCTCACCCCTCCTGGATGCCAAAACTAGCTACCTGTGCCAAAGTTTTAGGGCCTCGGGGAATAATGCCCAATCCTAAAAACGGGACAATCACTGAGCATCTAGAGAAGGCTATTGATGATTTACAAGCCGGGAAAATGGAGTATAAAACTGAGGCTAACGGAAAGGTCATCCATATGGGAATTGGTAAAGTTAGTCAACCCACAGAAGAGCTATCAGCTAACGTCAAAGCGCTCTACAGTGTTCTTGGTAAGTCCAAAGTTGCCAAAATTACTCTCTCACCTACCATGGGTCCAGGAGTCAAGGTAGATCTTAATAGTATCTAAACTACTTTCTTCTTAACTGCTTCCAAACTAAGTTCAGATCAAATTTAAGTAGATAAAGTGAGCCTAGCCCCAAGATTAGCATGAACAAAACTACACTTAAGTGAAACAAAACCGTGGCTGCCGAAGCTATACCGGTCTCCACCCCCAAAGCCCCACTGTAAACCAATAACCCTGAGGCCTCAGTTGATCCCACAAAGCCTGGGGCTGCTGGGAGCAGAAAAGTTAGAGCCATTAAAGCATTCCCCAAAACCGCCTTAATCAACCCGATGTCAAATTTAACCCCCAAAAACATCATCCACCAAAACATGCCATCCAAAATAAAAGCCAGCAACGAAAGTAGGGCTATTTTAATTAAAAACAGCGGTTGTAATTTAATAATATCAGCGCCATCTAATATAGTGGTTGTTACTGATACGAATACTCTCTTAATAGATTTAACTATTAAGAAATTACTCAAAAAATTAATGATTTTTAATACATTTTGTTTATTTCTTAATAAGATTAGCCCACCAACAGTGCTGATTAAAAATAAACCCACCGCCATCTTAATTACCGTAGAGGGTAACGAAGTTGGGATGAGAATTAACCCTAGTCCAATCAAGAAAAACACCGCCCAAAAATCTAAGAAGCGATCCAAAAACACCCAGATCACACTCTCCCCTAATGGTTGGTTAAACTGTGTGGATATATAAACCGCCTTGCTAACCTCCCCCGCCCTAATGGGGATCAGAAAAGATAGAAATTGACTTAAAGCCGTCAATAAGGTGGAATCTTTCAAAGGAAAATTAAATGAGGATAATAACAAGGTCAGCCTTAGTCCTCTTAAGATAGTTGAGCTAAAATAAAAACAGAAAGCGATCAGGATATAGACAGGATTTACCCTAGAAAGGGTCTGAATTATCTCCTCTAGGTTGACAAACCTGGACCAAACATAAACAAGACCCAATCCAAGCAATGTATTTAAAGTGATTCTAAAGAGGGTTTTTCTGCTGAACATAACTTTATTATATGGTAATCTTAAATTGAATACACCATGTCTAACCTGCTTTTGTATCTGGATTATTATAAGAGAACCATTCTCTTTGTTGGGGGCTATGTAGTAGTCCTCATCAGTATCCCTTTAACTTTTATGCTGGTCCAAAGCAGTCAGATCTTTCGTTCACGGGCTTCTGAGGTTAAAACAAACATTAATACTTCTCAAAAAACCACCTCTGAGGTCCCTTCGTCTTCTCCTTTGGAGGACCTAAAGGCTCTAAGCGAGTCCCAAATCCCACAGCCAGGTGTTCAGTCAGCCACCAGTCCATCATCAGCGGTGTCTTTTGGACCAACTTTAAAATTTTTAATTAATATCGAAGGCAGAACAGCCAATAAACAAAGTACCTCAAAAGTATTTGTAGGAATCTCCTCCGGCGTCCCCACCAGCAAACCAACTTATCTACTAACCTTTAGTGTCGAGGTACCCGCTTCAGGGATATTCTCTGATTTATCACTGGCGGGTCTTACTACCGGCTCTACCTATACAGCCTACATTAAAGGCCCGGGGCAGATTGATAAGGCGGTACCATTTACCATGAGCTCCACTGAGACGAATCTTAACAATGGGCAAGCTCTTATTCTCACTTCAGGGGATCTAAATGAAGATAATCAAGTCAGCGAGGTCGATCAAAACCTAGTCACCACGCTTTACTCTACCACCCCCAACTCCTCAAATTGGAATCCCAACGCCGATTTTAACGCCGATGGTATAGTTAATCAACTCGACGTCAATATTGTTAAAGCTAACCTGGGAAAAATTGGAGATTCAGGAATTTGGGTCTCTCCAGCCGGTGCTACTGGAGGATTTTGGATGTACTTCCCACCGGTAGATTAATCTAGCGCATAGACAAATCATCTGTTTAGATGTTATACTCTCACAGCTTGAGACAGTAAGTTATGTTCAGTTTATGTGAACGTAATAAATCTTACCGAGGCGATCAAATCTGAATTCTGTCAGATGGCACGCCTCGCGAAAGCGGGGTTTTTATATGCCTAAAACACGATTACAAAAAGAAGAAACAGTCCAAATCCTAGCTGATAAGCTCAAAAGAGCTAAGTCAGTAGTCTTTACTGACTATCAAGGGTTAACCATGAACCAGCTATCTCAACTAAGGAATCAATTAAGAGATCAGGGTGCTGAGTTTTCCGTAACTAAAAATTCCCTCTTAGATCTGGCCCTCAAAAATACATCCCTCCCTATCTCCATAGAACCAACTTCCGGTCCAACGGCTACTTTGTTTTCCTATGAAGACGAGATTACCCCCATTAAATCTCTGGTAAAAACTTTAAAAGACGCCTCCATCGGTAAAATTAAGACTGGGATCATTGATGGTGAGGTCTATGACGCATTATCCATCACCAGACTAGCTAATCTGCCCTCTAAGCTAGAGTTACAAGCAACGGTAGTTAGGTCTCTGGCCTCCCCACTTTACGGAATTGTCGGGGTTTTAAGTGCTAATATCAGAAATTTGCTTTATGCAGTAGATCAGATCCGAATTAAGAGAGGGGGTGAAGCGCAAGCATAATAATATGGCAGATGATACACAAGAAGAACAACCCGCTTCACAGGAAATTGAGGAAAAGCCTAAAAAAGAGGTTTCAGGCAGCTTAGAGAAGATTATCGAATCTATCGAGAAGCTTTCAGTATTAGAGTTAGCTGATTTAGTTAAAGCTTTGGAAGATAGGTTTGGGGTGACGGCTGCTGCTCCAACGGCTGTGGCTCCGACTGCAGTAGGAGCTGAAGCTCCTGGTGAAGAACAGACCACTTTTAACGTTATTTTAACTAGCGGTGGTGCTAATAAAATATCCGTAATTAAAGCGGTTCGAGAGTTAGTCCCAACTTTAGGCCTCAAAGAGGCTAAGGATTTAGTGGAGGGAGCTCCTAAACCGGTATTAGAAGGAGTTAATAAGGAAACAGCCAATACGGCTAAAACCAGATTAACCACCGCCGGCGGAACTGTAGAGCTTCAGTAACTACTAGTTACTAGCTCAAACTAAAAAGGCCC
>MFCS01000020.1 GCA_001776975.1 Candidatus Daviesbacteria bacterium RIFCSPHIGHO2_01_FULL_41_45 | reverse complement strand
TGTAGGTTGAGGATTTTTTGTAGACTCTCTCCGACTCTTTTCCTATAAATAACATTGGTTTTGGCAAAATATAGCGGGGTTAAGGGTACGTCATCCATAATTACTTTTTGTAAATCTAAGTATCTCTCTTTTCTCTCTGTAGCATCATTGGTTTTTCTGCCGTCTTCCAAATCTTTATCAGCTCTGGGTGATGAATATTTACTGACATTTGTTTGAACTTGGGTAGAGTGCCACAGTATATATTGATCCGGATCAGCCGGAATAGGTTGGATAATCAGTAAGGCCTGAAAATTTTGGGGAACGCCACTTTCTACCCGTAAAATGGCATTAATCCCTATCTGTCTCCAGTTTTTAATTATCTTGGCAGCAAAAACCTCTAGATTTGGTGTGGTGGTTAAGGTAATGGGATTATTTTTGTAGGACTGGACCTTACTCAGATATTCTCTAGCTAGATCAAGGTTATCTAAGGGATCCTTTAAGGTATCATTAAAGACCCAGGATTTTTGGCTATAAATAGTTTTAGCTCGGTCCTCACTCTCAAATTTAGGTGAGGCAGCATTAAGCGCCTTCCGCAAATTCTTATCAGATAAAATGGCATCTTTGGTATTATGAAATATCGCTACTAAACGATTATGGATGGAGAATGTTTTTATCTTGCTGTGAGTTTGATTTTGATACTCTTTATCGTCAGATAAACCCAAGATACTATCTATTTGTCCTAACTCATATGATATTTTGGCGGTTTTTTCATCAGGATAAAAGTTAATTGTCAGATATGGCAGATCGTCTGTCTTTTGCAAAGATCTTAAATGCAGCTTAATAATGGCCGAGTGGTTGTTTTCCACAGTAGTCACTGTATATGGCCCCAAACCAATCAATGTTCCCCGCTTTAAAATTGGTATGTTAAGAAGTGAAGGTAGGGCACTAAATGAGTCAGTCAGCTTAACCTGGATAGTTTTATCATCCGGATAGGAAATTTGGGCACCATTGATCTTTAACTCAATATCGGACGATTTGACTAGTTCCTGGTTCGACCACGTTAAATTATCTTTCAGGTGAAAGGTATAAAGTGTGGCGTCATTATTTACCTGCCAAGACGTGGCTATGGAGGGGGTTGTTTTACCATTTTGATCGATTGAAACTAGGGACTTAGATATCAAAGAGAGTACCTGAGGGGGGAGACTATCCTGGCTATACAGACCAATTATTCCTTGGGAAACCCGCTGATTTGGCAGTACACCCTCAATAATCTGCCCCCCCAGCGACAATATAAACAATACTACACCAATAAATATAAATATTTTTTGGTGGGCTCTGAGTAGATAAAGGGCGTCTTTTTTGTGTCGGTAATCCCCAGTTGATTTAGGAATCTTGGGTGTCAGCAGTCTCTTGAGATATCTTTGAGTAAATTTTAAAACAACTGTCAGATATAGGGAGATATTTTTAAACATTAGGTCAGTTTAAACAAGCAGCCTAAGTAATGAAAATAGTAAAAATAAAGAGGCAGTAATGATCGTTAAGTAAAAAACAATTTTCTCAACACCTCGTCTGGTAGAGTATGCACCAATATTGCCAAAGGCTGAACCAAGCCCCGAACCTTTAACTTGAATCAATATTAAGACTATTAACATTAAACTCAGGATAATTTGCACAATGTATAAATATTCCTCTTTCATAATTAGTTAATGCTTCAAGATCAGCCAGTGTAAAAAATGAGTTATGATGGCCAGGAGGAATGATACTACAATTACTGCCTGAAAGGTAGTCAAATTAGTTGCTGGTATAATTAACATTCCCAAATTAGCTCCTGGAAAAAAATAAGGTAAGAGAGTAAAGGAGTTAACAGTTTTCATTAATATATATAAAGCTAGCACATTTGCCACCCAAGCAAATAGACCAAAGGTTAGTAAATTTAAGGGTAAAAGTAATATCTTCATCAAGGGGACAAGCAGGAAATTCGCGATCATAAACACAAAGCCGGCCTCAGCGAGACCCAATAATCCTCCATTAAAAATCAAACTGGGGATAATTTGCGCCACCGCCCAAAGAGACAGGACGTTTATTAAGTAGTTGCGCAGTAATGTCTTCACTTCTTCAAGTATACAACGTTTTTGAACGAAGTTGGCGGTGATAATTTAAGGCAAAGCGGTGCGCCTCATCCCTTAATTTCTGTAATAAACGGATCGCCAAAGAAGATTTGGGTAGCTTAATAATTTCTTCCTCCGGGTGATATAACCACTCCATCTGTTTAGCCAAAGCAAAAACAGGAATTTGCAAATTAATTTGTTTTAAGATGAAAGCTGCAGTCCTAGCCTGTCCCCGACCTCCATCCAGCAATAAAAGTTGTGGTAGGGGCCATTCCCGGTGCTTTAATCTTCTGTTTAGCATCTCCGACATCATCCCCACATCATTTGGCCTGCCACTGATGATAATTTTAAATTTTCTATATTGAGATTTATCAATCTCTCCGTTTGTTAAAACAACCATCGAACCGGTAGCGTTTTTACCTTGGATATTAGAGATATCATACATCTCCACTCTGGCAAGTGATGTTTTAATATTAAGAACTTTTTGTAGCTCACAAAGGGATGATCGACGTTGTTGATCTAAAAAATTGGGATTTTCTAAGTATAAATGGACCTGGTTAGGTTGAAGCAGATAGTTAACTCCCTCAATAATTTTTTTAAGGTTGGCAGCCTCTTCATATTTTTGTGTCTTGGATGCTTGGTTCATGTCTATTGTCAGTTCATCCACTAACTGTTTTGAGTTTCCTTTCATGAATTGGATAAATCTTTTTATAATCTGGCGGTACTCTTTTTGCTTAATTACCCCAGCACATATTCCCGCACATAATCCCAGGTGATAGTAAAAACATGGCCTTGGTCCGATACCCTGAGTACACCAGGGAAATATTCTTCGTAACCTTTTTAAGGTTGTTTTAACTGTGCTAGCAGAAGGAAACGGTCCAAAATAATCTAGAGATCCTGATAGCTCTTTTTTTCTGGCGGTCAATATCTTGGGAAAATCCTCCTTACTGACCTTAATATAGAGGTAGTCTTTATCATCTATCAGCTTAATGTTGTATTGGGGCAGGTATTGTTTAATAAGATTTGCCTCAAGGATTAGTGCCTCCACCTCTGATTCCACAATAATCGTCTCCAACCCAGCTATCTCTTTTACTAAGGTAGCAGTTCTAGGATATTGTGGACCGGAAAAATATGATGAAACCCTGGAGTAAAGATCAACAGCCTTACCAACATAGATAATTTGTTTCTGCTGGTTTTTATATAAATATACCCCCGGTTTGTGCGGGATTTTTGATTTTTCTATAAAGATAGGTAACATATTAAAATTTTCTTTTTGAGTTTTTAGATTTACCCCGGATGATATGAATTAATAAAATTGCACCATAAATTGATAAAAATAATAATACTGCGGCTGCAGCCAGATAGGGGTATGTCTGAATGGATAATAGCGGTTTGATAGATACTTTTTTGCCAGTTTTTTGCTCACCGATAGATACCTCTAAAACGTCTTCATTGGCTTGGAGATTAAATGGGGTCCTCAGATCAAGGGTAATTTCTGTAAAACCAAAGGGAGGTATAGAGTCCAGGTGGAGCGATTTATCTTTTAAGATATTTAGGTGATTACTTTGCAGATTAAGAGTAAAAGGGGGCGCTACTGTATTACCAATATTTTTCACCTTCAGTTTGGCTTGAATCGGTAACCCTGCCCAGATATTGTTTGCCAAATCTATCTCCACCTCTAACTTCGGTTTTAGTAAAAAATCTCTGTCAGATACCTCAACTTTGACAATATCAGAAATATAAGGAGTTTCCGAGGAGACACCTTTAATTGCCAAGATAACATGATTTAAGTCAAACTTATTAAAGTAATCCACCCCGCCGGAGGTATTTTCCCAGGTAGGATCGGTCATCACCCAGCCAAGATTTTCATCAAAATACTCTGGCCAGGCATGTAGCAGATCTTTGCTCAAAGACAGCGGACGCAAAGTTGAATTTTGAGTATAGGCAAAACCATCTAATTCTCTAGCTGGCACCCCAGCTGCTCTGCTAAGAGCGATAAATAGATCGGTAAATTCCATACAAATTGACTTGGTGGGATTATTTAATGCGGTTAAAGCACCTAATCTTTCGATATCATTGCTACCTAATCTGTTGGTATCATAAACTAGGGTAGCAACTACATACTGATAGATCAGTCTGACTTTCTCTTTATTAGTTTTTGGGGTGCCATCTTGAAAAATCTCCTGTAGAGTATTACTAACCGCTGGATTATCAGCCTCCCAATAGGTATCTGACTTGGTCCAAGTTTTAATTTCGGAAGCACTGAGTTGGGGAACTTTTTTTGATTTAGGATTAATGTGGGTTTTAACGGAGCCGTTGACACTAACCTCAAATTTTGATCCTCGGGAAAGTCTATACCAGGCTAAATAATTTCCATCTTCATCAATGGTTATATTTAAAGGTTCCGGGGTAATTTGGGAGATAAAAACATCCTGGTAGTTACTATCGGGGGGTAGAGTAATTGTAGTTAAGACCGGAAATAGGGAGTTATTTTCCAAAGGATATTTAATATTGAAATCATAAACTTGGGTGGTTCCAAAGTTGACAGAAACACCACTTTTTTCTAACTGTTGTTTTGAGTAGCTAAAAAATAATTTCTCAAATGATTGAGATTCTGATTTTGGCTGGGGAGAGACAGAGGTAGGGTCTCCAAAAGATATCGGCACTGATAATACCAAATTATAGCCATCAATCTTTCCTTGGGAGGGAATCTTGGGTAAATTAACCTCCCAAGTTTTACCTAAAGCTTGAGCAAAATCTTTGGATTTAAACTTTAAGGTAAAAGTCTGTGACTTATCTAATCCGGCAATTTGAGCATTAAATTTAACGGTAATTGCAGTTTTAGCGTCCTTACTCTCAACACTTGTCTCCATATTTCCCTGTTCATCCGAGGCCACTAAATCCGTGATGCTCGTTGAACCAATGGTTAGGGTAAAATTGGAAACATAGTATTGGGAGGTTAGGTTTTTAAGATTAATTTTTTGGGTGACATTGGTAATCCCATCCTTTTGGACATCATAGCTTACATCATAGCTTGTTGAGAACTCTTCAGCAGCGTATACAGGATAAGGTAAAAATACCAACAAAAAAAACAGAACAATGAATTTTTGCACTAATTTATTCCACATAAGTTATATTGTATCAAAGAATTGATTGTGATAGTTTAAGTATATGTTAACAGCTGATGATATTGATAAATTAGTGGACTTTTTCGCTACTAAACAGGAGCTTAAAGATATGGAACATAGGTTGATTGCCGGGTTAGTAAGTAAAAAAGAGTTTAGAGCACTACGTGACATAATCGAAACAGGTTTTGGAAGCTCGAAAGTTAAAGAGGACGAAGATCTGATTCACCGACAAGAACACGAAGATTTAAGTGGAAGGTTAACCAATATAGAATCTATTCCCACCATAGCCCACGAGTTAAAAACTACGAGAAACTGAGTCTTTTATCTTAAGAAGTTAACCGTTCCCGGATTACGGAAACTCATTCTGCGGTTATGAACAACAATTAACCCATCAGACCATAATATAAACCTGCGCAGAGAATCCCCAACAGGAATCTCGGAACTATAAACATGAGATTTTACAGCGTGACGGTTTAGGACCTCTCTATCCATAAAGGTCGAAGGGTAGGGACCTTTGAAATATCTCTCCAGGGTACTTCCCAGCTGAAAAAACCTCAATTCAGGCCTCTCACCTGTAATATTTAAATCCCCCCGATTATCAGTCTGCAAAGAGATAGTTGTTCCTTCCAACATGCCTGTTTTACCATTAACAGTAACCAGCCCGTCTAGATTGGCTGTATTAAATTTATCCTGCTGAGATGGTTCTGATGTAACTCCAAAGTAGGGATTATTGGGAAATCTTACTCTGAATAGATAGTTTCTAGTCTCATTAATATCTCCTACATTAAATGAATTTACTCTAAAGATAAAATCATTACTGTGTACTCTTTGATAATTGCCTACCGCAGCCTCAACATTGCGTAACATACTTGGTAACTCATTGTCTCTAATCTGTGAAGTTAATAGGCTATTTATCATCCTCAAGCCGTCCACAGAATATAACTTATTATCTACCTTTGATTGCACTCCTGGTATAGAACCAATCACAGCCCCAGCTCCAAACACCAGCAACAGATCCCTCTTGCTAATGTGTATATCAAGTGGAATGCGCATAGTGGATATTATATAACCTTCTGTAAATATTTTCCGGTAACAGAGTTTTTATTTTCAGATATATCTTGTGGTGTACCCTCAGCAATCAATCTGCCTCCTCCGTCTCCACCCTCCGGACCTAAATCTATAACCCAATCAGTATTTTTAATAACGTCCAGATTGTGTTCAATTATCACCACCGTATTTCCATAATTAACCAGCCTTCTTAAGATATTTAATAACCTCTCAATATCGGCAAAATGAAGCCCAGTAGTTGGCTCATCAAGCACATAAAGAGTATGTCCCGTTGGCCGTTTGGATAACTCCGCAGCTAATTTAATTCTTTGAGCCTCTCCGCCAGATAAGGTTGGGGCTGGCTGTCCGAGTCTAATATAACCCAGTCCCACGTCATTAAGAACTGTTAATTTATTCTTCACCTGGGGAATGTTAGTAAAAAAAGTTAACGACTCCTCAACCGTCATATCCAAAACTTCAGCGATATTTTTATCTTTAAAATGAATCTCTAAGGCCTCTCTGTTGTATCTTTTACCTTCACAAGCCTCACAATCAACATAAACATCCGGCAAAAACTGCATCTCAATTTTAATCTGACCCTCCCCTTCACAAACCTCACACCTACCACCTTTAACGTTAAAAGAGAATCTACCAGGTCCATAACCCCGGATCTTGGACTCAGAGGAATTAGCGAAGATATCCCTGATAAAGGTAAAGGCTCCAGTATAAGTAGCTGGATTTGAGCGGGGAGTTCTGCCAATGGGTGACTGATCTACCAGCACCACCTTATCAATATTTTCTATACCTTCGATGGTTTCATGTTTACCGGGACGTTCTTTAGTATGAAAGAATTTACTAGCTAGGGATTTATATAAGATGTCATGAACCAGGGTTGACTTACCGGATCCCGAAACGCCAGTCACCGCCACAAATTTGCCTAAAGGAAACGTTACATCAATCCCTTTTAAGTTATGTTCGCTGGCCTGAATCACCCTCAGACTCCCACATTCTACCTCTGTCTGTTTTAGTGATTGGTCAGTTTCCACGCTTTTTTTACCGGAGAGATATTTGCCAGTCAAAGAGTTGGGATTATCCATAATATCTTGTGGTGTACCACTGGCTACAATTTGTCCCCCGTGTTCCCCAGCTCCGGGTCCAAAATCTACCATATAGTCAGCTTCCAACATAGTCTCAGCATCGTGTTCCACCACAATCACCGTATTTCCTAAATCCCGTAGTCTCTTTAAGGTCTCAATTAAGCGGGTGTTGTCTCTTTGATGTAAGCCAATTGACGGTTCATCCAAAACATACAACACCCCAGATAATCCGGAGCCAATTTGAGAAGCAAGTCTGATCCTTTGCGACTCACCACCAGCTAGTGTCATTGAAGAGCGGTCTAATGTCAGGTAATCCAACCCAACGTCAACCAAAAACTGTAATCTGGAGGAAATCTCCTTAAATATAGGTGCAGCGATAGTTAGCTCCCGCTGATTTAAAACCGGAAACTGTAGTGTCTTTGACCACTCCAAACAATCCCTGATGGAAAATGAGGTTACCTCTGAGATGTTTAAGTTATTAATGGTGACCGAGAGAGCCTCCTTTTTTAGCCTGGTGCCCAAACAATCTGGACATTGTTCCTGTAACATATATCTTTCGATCTCCCGCTTAACGTATTCAGACTCAGTTTCTTGGTAACGTCTTTCCAGATTATGAACCAACCCTTCAAAAGTAGAGTAAAAATGGGTCCACTTTCCTTCCCGGTTTCGACCTTTTACCTTAAATTGAGCTTTATCTGCACCAAATAACAGCACCTCTTTAGCCTTTTCTGATAAGTTTTCTATACGGGTATTAAGATCAAAGTTATATTCGACTCCTACTGCTTGAATGAGTCGGCTAAACCAGGTCTCGCTTTCTCCTAATTTGGACCAGGCCAGTACCCCACCCTCCGCAATTGATAGAATTGGATTCAATATTGCATCAGAATTAATTTTTAAGAGCATCCCTAAACCGGTACACTTGGGACATGCTCCATGTGGTGAGTTAAAAGAGAATGTTCGGGGCTCGATCTCCGGCAAAGCGATATTGTCTAGCGGACAGGCAAATTTCTCTGAAAATAACTGATCCTCCATTTTTTTAGGATTAAGCGGAAACTCTAGAGAAGCATCTAATACCTCGGAAACTATGACATTACCCTCACCCATTTTGGCAGCTGTCTCAATGCTTTGATGCAGTCTTGAGTATACGGTTTGCTCTTTAACAGTTTGTTTATCCAATACTAGACGGTCAATTAACACATCAACTGTGTGTTTATTAGTCTTAATCAACAGCAAATCCTCTGATAAATCTCTGATCTGACCATCAATTCTAACCCGGGAAAAGCCCTTTTTCCTGAGATCCTCAAAAAGCTGAGAGTACTCACCCTTGCGGTCCTTGATTACCGGAGCCAGTACCATAACCCTCCTGTCTTTGCGGGTGGCATCAGCTGACTTACCACTAAGTATCTTTTCTACAATCTGCTCTATACTCATTCTAGAGACCTCTTTACCACAAAGCGGACAGTGAGGATGGCCAGCTCTAGCATATAGTAGCCTTAAGTAGTCATAAATTTCGGTGGTAGTGCCCACAGTGGATCGAGGATTATGGGAGGCTGACTTTTGATCAATTGAGATAGCTGGAGATAACCCTTCAATTAAATCCACATCGGGTTTATCCATCACTCCTAAAAACTGCCTGGCATAAGCAGACAACGACTCAACATAACGTCTTTGACCTTCTGCATAAAGTGTGTCAAAAGCTAATGAGGATTTTCCCGATCCAGATAAACCGGTTAAAACCACTAAGGAATTTTTAGGAATATCTAGGTCAATGTTCTTCAGGTTATGTTCTCTGGCCCCACGGATGATAATTTTGTCGTTTGCAACCATATTTTTCCCGAAAATGAGACCTTGATTCTAACAGATTTTTTATAAACTTTAAAGGGTAATGATCGGATCTAACCCAATACTTTCTAGGACAGAAGTTTTGGTCGGATCCTCAAATTTTGATAAAACTAGGAATTCATCTCCAACACCATAGGCATACATTCGGTTAAATCCCCCTCTACTTAAAAGTTGCTGGGCATATTCTCTTCTAAAATACCCTGGAGACTCATGAATTAATGCCATACCTCCGCTATTCATACAACCAGCCAGGGCAGATAAAATGACAATTTGAATATTATTTCCTGTGTAGCGGGGAAGCATGGGGAGTAGGTAACTTGAGTAGGCAAAATCAATAGATTCGTGTGGTAAGAACATCTCTAATCTAGTCAAATCTTCAGCTAATGCAATAGCTTTTTGAACTCCTTTAAGAGGACGGGCGATAAGGTCAATGTTAATAATTGCTTGAATATCTGGGTATCTTTTTGATAGTTCAACGGCACATCTAGAGTACTCTCCTCCACCAATATCTGCTAGCAAACAATCCGGATGTAATGGAATAAACTTATCTAAAAATGGAACCAATAAACCCTTAAAGGCATACTCATTTACACCATCTAAACTTCTATTAGTTGGGTAAATCAAATCTCCGGTGAGAGGATTTACCAATTGCAAAGTCACGCCTGTTTTAGGACATCTTTGGATTACATACGAATCGGTAAATATTTCACCACTAGCCACAAGG
>MFCS01000019.1 GCA_001776975.1 Candidatus Daviesbacteria bacterium RIFCSPHIGHO2_01_FULL_41_45 | reverse complement strand
GAGTTCTAGAATGAAGTGCAATGAAACATCTCTTTAGGCGTTAAATAGCAAAGTCTTTTCCTTGGACGGCAATTTAGCAATTTTGTTGCTTTCTCGACATCGTCTTCTGTAATATTAGCAAAAGAACTTTTCTTTGGGAAAAACTGACGAAGCAGTCCATTGGTGTTTTCATTTGTTCCTCTTTCCCATGAGTGATATGGATTTGCAAAATATACTGTCACTTTGGTTTTCTTTTCAATACTTTCGTGATGAGAAAATTCTGTGCCGTTGTCATAAGTAATACTTCTCCTTTTTTCTTTTGGTAATTTTCTGAATCTTTTTGATATTTTCTCCGCCACGATTTCAGCTGACACAGTTGGAAGAAAGTCAGCAATCAGATATCCAGTTTTTCTTTCAACATGCGTCAGTATTCTTTTCGTTCGCTCCAGTCCAATGATAGTATCACCCTCCCAATCACCAATTCTAGCCCTGTCATTGATAATTTGTGGTCTTTGCCCAATCCATCTCTTTTTGCCATATTCTCTTTGTTTTTCACGCAATACAGTACCATGTCTTCGTCTGTATTTACCTTTCTGACATCTTAAATATTTTTTCAATTTCTTGTGCCTAATAATATATCCATAAATCGTTTCATGACATATGACAATTTTTTTTCGTCTTAATCTTCCGGCAATTTGTTCCGGTGACCAATACAATTTCAATTTTTCTAGAATATATTTTTTCAAATATTCATCATTTTCAATTTTCTTGTTTCTGTGTGTTTTTCTTTCTTTGGCTTCTTTCCTTGCAACAGAAGGAATGTATTTTCCATTCTTGCTGTTTCTTTTAATTTCTCGCCAAATGCTGATAGGGTTTTTGTTCAAAATGCGACCGATTTCTTTTCGCTCTGTCTTGGCTCGCAGTAAAACTGCGAGCCTTACTCGATCATCTCGAGTGAAATGTGTGTATGCCATATATCCTTTAGGTTAGCTGATAACTGTGGATTACTCAACTATTTTCCTTTTAGATGTTTTTGACTTTAACCTTGTATCACAAGGGTATTATGGGTAAACATTGCACTTGAAGGTAGAATTCGGGAGAAGGGTAATTGTGGGGGTACTTACCATATCTCTTATTAACTCTTAATTCATTATAACATTTTTTACAAGGTTGTTATTCTTTATCTGGGTCTCCGCAATATTTGGTTTCAACCATATACGACTTACCCTTTTGTAAATCTTCAACAGCAATTCGCGCTTGTTTGAATTTTTCAGCTATTTTGTATACATCTTCAAGATTTGCCTTATTACCTTCGATCACTAGTGCTGGTTCTGTGTAAGCACCCCATGAACCAACACTATAAATATCAGCATTTTTTAATTTAAAATCATTACCAAGTATCGAAGATACTTCTTCCTGCGTATGTTTTTTACCCAAATAGGTCTTTTCTAGTATTGCCTTGATTTCCTCCACGGAATTAAGTTCATCAATGTTTATTCCAAAGCCTGACAAATCACCCAAAGTGCTTTTGACAATTTCTTTCGCCCTATTGGTATCAGTTACATTTTCCAATATGCCTTTCTTTTTGTACTCATCATAGCCTTCCTCTAATCCAAGTAATACACGGAACTCCTCGCTTTCTTTTAAATCTTCCACACTAGAGTTAGCACCTAATGATTCAGACAGCTTGGCAAGTGCATTTTCATACACACTTACATCATCTACGGGACCAAACGCTCTGCGAGGATATCTGCTGAATGTATATTTCTTTTCATCTCCACTGCCAGTCAAATAACCAGAGTATGTAAATCCCAGCTCGGCTGCAGCGGCTTTTATTTTTTCCTCAAAATCTTTTTGGTCTATTTTTGAAATATCGACAGATCCTGACCAGAATTTTTCTGGTGCAAGCTCTCGAACTTCCACAGAACTATTTTTTGTTTCTTGTTTTGGTACTGTTTCTTTAAACATATAATTTAAGTTAATTTAATAAATAATTTGAACTTACACCCTAGGCTGCTTTAGCGTAATACTTGGGGGTCTTGTTCATGTGCAATTCACCTCTGTTGTTGGTGGCATGTACCTCTTCGATGCCATCAGGCAACAATGGCATAACCTCAATTTTATTGTTAGAGCAGTACAGTTCACGTAATTTAGCTGGTAGCTCAGGCAAAGATGTGAGCTCGTTATCATCTACATACAACTCCTCCAAAGAACTAGGTAATTCTGGCAAAGTCGCAAGTTTATTATCTGTACAATACAATTCAACCACCGAGTCTGGCAAAGTCGGCAATTCTGTAAGCTCGTTTTCGCTCACATAAAGCTTCATCAATCCTTGTGGAAGTTCTGGTAAAGAACTAAGTTTGTTATTGTTGGCATACAACCTTTTTAACCCTTCAGGTAAGGTAGGTAATGACGTTAGTTGGCACTCATTGGCATATAGCTCAATAAGGTTTGTTGGCAAAGACTCAAACTCCACGTTACCACGACAGCAGTAGATTTTCTCCAAGTCCTCAGGTAGCCCCGAGAAACGAGTGCGGGGTGGTCTGCCACAGGCATAAATCTCTTTAAGCGAGCTTGGCCAAGCAACTCCGGTTAAGTCAAGCTTGGGATTGTTCTTGCAATACAAAACTTCAAGCCCTTCAGGCAGAGAGGGCAACGACTCAAGATCATCAATTTTTGAGCAGTGCAACACTGTTACACCGGTCAAATCGGCATCGAAAAGTTCCTGTCTTGTTGAAAAAACTTTTTCCATAGGCCCTGAATTCGACGGTGTTATTTTGTTTTCTTGTTTTGGTGCTGTTTCTCTAAACATATAATTATAAAAAATTAAATTGATAAATTTGCAAAAATAATCATCGAAGTTTTATTTCTGATTTTCTAGTAATCTCGGACTGCATCTCCTTACTTTTTTCATCACGCTCATGCAAAAACTTTGTTTGAAGCTCGACTGCTTGCTCGTAATCTTCGACAAAGGGCACATTGTCTTTTATTTCAGAGTATTTTATCCAAGACTTTTCTTCTTGTTTTTTAAAAATTTCTTCCAGTGAATCTCCATTATGCGCCATAAAGAGAATATTTGGTCGACCATCTCTCTCAAAATTCCACCCCTCGGGGGCAAACTCATCGTTGAATTTTAATCTTGCGCAAGGAACAAAACCGAATTTTGAGTATAGCTCGGGGAGAAAACCATCAAAACAATCAAGTCGCTCCCCACCATTTTTTATACCTGTTATGAGTAAAGTATTATTAATTCTTTCAATACTATCCTTGAGTGCCATATCAGGATTTTTAAAGACAGAAACAATATCACCTTCTTTCACAGCCATACCTGCGGCGCCAGCATTCACCACAAAGAGTTTCATCTTTTTATATTCCTCTTTTTCGTATGCATGCACAAAGGCTCCGTGATCATTTCCTTCTTTTGCAGTCGTTATAGCTTTGTAAAACTTTTCAGAATTTTTTAATTCATGAACATGTATACCCGGCGCAAAGTTTTCGGTATGTAAAATATCTTCACGTTCGATCAGACGATGATACCCGAGTATCTTTTCTTCCAGGTATCCTCGAATTTCTTTTGAAATAGACTCTTTTTGTACTGGATTTTTGAATTGAATGCCAAAATAACCGTATTCGTCGTTTCCGCCACTCCAACTACCTTCGGTATATATTTTTGAAAGTGATTCAACTATTTTTTCTTTATTGCCGAATACTACAAGTCTGCCTTGCCCGTCATTTGCGTCTATTACTGTCGTATCGTAGAGCATGTCACTGTACTTTCCCATTTTATACAAAATATTCGTGACAGGTCGCATCGCTTTAAAATCAGGAAGATCGACCCAAACAAGACGTTCGTCGTATACATACGCATCATCAACAGCTTTTCGGGCCATTTCTTTGAGTTCTGGAGTTACGCCTTGCATTCTTTCTTCGTCAATATTTACTTGGTCTATATATTTCTCAGTTTCTTCATCAGGCAATCCAAGTTTTATTGCAAGCTTTTTCATTTCTGGAATGTATCCAGTATCGTTTGCTTCATAAAATTTTTCTTCGGTAGTAAGTTCTATTCCTAAAATATGCGAAACTTGCCCCATGGCGGATTCCATTTTTTGCTCATTACCTACTTCGTCAGATTTGTAATATTTATGATGATCAATATTCTCGCAATTCTCAGTTATTGGTTTGCCCTGAAGTTCGATTCCATAGACTTTTTCATAGTTTCCGAGAGACATTTTGATCGATTCTTCCAAATTCTCCCACGAAGCGCCCCATGCTTGATTGGTCACTAAAAATTCAGCATTTTCTCGAGTGAGCATTTCCTGAATTTTTAGGGATTCAGCGTCGTTATTAGGCACGATAAACAATGTGTTGGTTTTATCCATAACAGATTGATTATAGCATAAAAAAGACTCCTGTGAAGGTTAATTCGACAGGAGTCTTTAGATTCTTTGCACCATACTGGCAAGTACACTTTTTGCCCTTTTTAGATGACTAATCCTTATTTGTTCTTCGTATGAGTGCGCATACTTAATATTACCCGGACCAAACACAACGGTCTGAAATCCGGATTGTTCATACAGCCCAGCATGTGACCAAAAAGTCAACATGCCAGATTCTGTTTTACAGAATGGCTCTTTATTATTTAAGCTCGGAAAGTGTCGATGATCCAAAGAAATAGAAATTTTTGTTTCTTTGGCCAAAGATTTCAAGAACTGAATAATGTCAGTGTCATTTTGTGTTTGAACAGTGCGAAAATCAATATGGACCTCACACGCATCAGGAGAACTGTTTTTACTGCCTTCGGAATTGATTCCTGTAATTGAATACGTTGTCGAGTGTCCGTCAATTTTTTTCGCAAATTTCACAAAGGCTTCTTTGAATGTTTGCAAATATGATAACGCTTGCTCTACAACATTTTTCCTTTTTGAAACAGTTGAGTGAGATTTTCCGTTACCCATAAATTTGATCGTCACACCACAGCATCCTTTGTGCTTGGAGAAGAATTTCAAATTTGTTGGCTCTATAACAATAACTCGTGCTGTCTTATCCAAGAGATTAGTTTGCAGTGTATGCCGTAACCCTAATGATTCGGTTTCTTCTCCACCACAAAAAGCAAACGAAACATTTGAGCAATTAGTTTCCTTCACAAGGTCGAGACAAAGAGCAATATTTGCCTTTACATCAACCACACCAAGACCGTAAAAGTTTTTCGAATCATCGTATAGTTCGAAAGGATTCCGATTCCATTTACTTACATCCCCTTGAGACACTGTGTCTAAGTGAACGTCAATAATAAGCTTCGGATTCTTTGCAAGGATTAGAACATTCCTGCCGTTCTTACTGTACTTTTGAATGACGATTTTGTGGTTTTTGGTGTGCTTTTTAAATTCTTGGGCGATATAGTTTGCTATATCGCGCTCGTCACCACTGTGTGATGGAATGCGAATAAGTTCAGTAAGAAAATTTTTCATGGTTATATTATATCATTTATATGTGAAAGAAGAAGATTAATTTCTTAATTATCATAACACAAAAGTAAAATAATGTCTAATTTTTCGGTAGTAGTAGTTTTGAATTTGGAATTATTTTAACCCCTTCAATTTTTTCGCAATCATCTAATATTTTTAATAAATTATAAGCATCAATACTATATCCCTTTTCAAAAAACTCTAAGCTTCTTTTATATGAAGCCATTGGCCACGCGCTACCACAATACACAAGTTTTTTATGTATCAGGTCATTATAATCAGCTTCAGTCATCGTAAAAAAATAATTTTTATCTATATACCCCTTACATATTGTGAAATCAAAATCATCAATAATGAATTTGCCGTCTTTGCTTTGTTTTAAAATATCAATTTCCATTCCAATTTTATTGGAATACAGTTTCACATTTTTATCTGTAATCCCTAAAATTTCACAAGATAAACTTTGCACACACTTGTTTAGAGTATCGATATATTTAGCTTCTGGGACACAAAAATCAATATCTCGAATATCTTCGTTGTTTATGATAGAACGCAAAAAGCCACCCACCACTAAACCTGTGGTGCAAATCGAGAAAAGTAAATCAAGATTACTTTTGTGCTTCTCTGACAAATTTATAGGCTTTTTCAACATCAATACCATAACTATCAATTAGATCATCTGCGGATAAATTTTTAACTTTCTCAGCGTGATCAATCTTGGTTACTTTGACGGTAAAATCTTCATAAACAGGCTCTGCTTTTTTTGAAGGTCTATTGTATCTTATGAATTTTTGCTCTGTCTTACTTTCTTGCCTAGAGTTTATTTTATACAAAACCAACTCACCATTTTCAACGACAACATATTCATCTTTTGAACCCGGCATAGCCAGTCCTGTTGATATAATTTTATTAGCTGCTGACTCAAGCTCGCTATTGTACTGCTCATTGCTCATTGAAGGTTTTCCTACTTTCAGTGACGACTGCTCTTCGTAAAGAACTCCATACTTTTCTGGCAAGCTATCTTCAAATTTAGATAGCAATTTTTTATAAAGCTGAGATTGTAAAACATTATCTTCTGCTGGTGCAGGGTTTTCTTCTTGAAAATGTGCAATTTGCTCATTTGCAAATGAATCGAAACCCGGAAGTATAATTTCCTTATTTTGTACCCCCCCCTCTTGACTTGGTTTAAAATTTTCCATAGATAAATAATTGATTAATTGTAATTGACTCATTCTAGCACAAAAAGACATTTTTGCTAAGAAAAAAGCCGTACACATAGTGCACGGCTTTAGTAATTAAATCTTGCAATAGTCTACCGATGTTAACCAAACACTGGCTCTATCTTTTGTTTTTACTCGGTTAGCAGATTAGAATCCCGAGCTTGTTGTGATTACAGGCTTTCTTTCACGAAGGCCAGTACTTCTTCATGGTTCGGATATCCGCCCCAGAATGCACTGCCTCCTTCTGCTCCCAGACCGCTTCCACCGTTCCAGCCTTCGAACTTTTCTTTTAGGTTCTGGCATAATTTGCCGTCGCCGTAAAAGTTCACCTCGCCGTCACCGGAGAGAATGAGAAGTTGGTCATAGCCGGGACCACCTGCGCCTTTGTGAAGGCGGTCAGTAACGGTCGCACATTTTGAGTGCGCCATACGAACCACAGTCAGGCGATCAGAAGTTTCAGCTTTTGCAATTGCTTGCTCAGCCTCTGCTTCTTTTTCAGGAGTGATGCCTTGTGCATTGCGATCGCTCGCACGCACTTCAGCGATTTCGTTAGCGGTAGCCCCCATTGCCTCCATGGCGGGGATAAAGCCTGAGTCGTTGGCCGCAATGAGCAAATCCCAATGTGTCGGTTCAGCACCGATCAATTTAAGAACTTGCAGAATGCTAGCCGGCTCGGCAGACCGGTCGCCGTGGTGGTCAACCTCAATGGTGCCTTCAGGAAGCGTTACAGCAACCTTTTCAGCAGTCCATTCGGTTTTGGCGGCGGACGAATTGTCCAATTCCACCAGCACTACGGTTTTGCCCTCAGCACCTGCTGAGGCAATCTCATCGGCATAAGCGGAGGCATGTGCGCCCCAACCCAGACCTTTGTTTACGGTTTCGATGCCAGCGTTAGCCAACACCTCAAAAATACGTACCATTTCGGCATCATTACCGCCAAGGAAGAAAATTAAATTTTTCATCTTATATCTTTCTTTAGTTTGCGATTACGATCCGCGGTATACGATTTCTAGCCATTTGGTAGAACATTGAACATTCAAGTTTCTAAATACTCAATGTTCTACCAAATTTCACACAACAATTTTTAAAGAACAATTTGTAAGGCTATCCTCACAGGTAATATGATAGCACGATTAAGCAAAAATGTCAAACATTTGCCTCCGAATTTTATCCAAATGCAATGCTCAACGAAAAAACCCTTTTAATACAAGGATGAAAAGACAGCCCGCCCCAAAATCCGCGCGCATTCCCTCCCAGACCCTGCCTGCGCGCGGAAAACCAAAACGAATTTCTGCCGAAAAAAGTTGCCGAGGTTTTGCGAATCCGTGTCCCAGAAAAATGCTTCGCAAAACCGAGTCCGCATTTGCATTGGAGCGTTTCCCGCACTTCTGCTTCAGCAGAAGCTCTGTGCTTCGCACAGAGGCGCTTCAGCGCGCGGGGAACGCTGGAGTTCTTTGCTAGTTTTTGCTAAAGTGAGTTCTAGCCTCGTTTAAGAGGTACTCCGCAATCAAAGAGAACGATTTTTTGGCGAAATTCTGGCGAGCGGAGCGAAGCTCCGCCCAAGGATTTAAAGGGTTTTCGACCGCTTCGCGGTTTTGGAGGGTGAGGTTCAAAAATTCAAAAGCCCAAGATTTTTGGAGGGAAGATTTTTTTGGAGGGGAGGTCGTACTGAATTAGATAACACTTGCCCCACCCACCCGTGCGCGTGTTAAACTCACTCCCTAATTATTTTGTTAATTCACTTACAGAAACTCCGATCGCTTTTGCTATTTTTGCAATCGTTGAAAGAGTAGGATTTGTTTTTCCATTTTCAATATTACTGACAAAGCTTTTATCAACTACAAGTTTTCGGCTAATTTCGCCTTGTGAAATACCTTTTGCGGTTCTAATTTGTTTTAGATTTTTGCCTAGCTTTTCAGATTCGTTCATTATCCACAGATTATACTATTTTGTTGTACTTTACACCATCTGTTGTGGTATAATGCAACTATGCAAAAATACTTTCTCTACGCCCGCAAAAGCACTGATGTTGAAGATAAACAAATCCTCTCTATTGAAGGGCAACTCGCCGAACTCCGAGAACTCGCAAAGCGAGAAAATTTATATATTGTAGACGAGTTTATAGAAAAACGATCTGCAAAAATTCCAGGTCGTCCTATTTTTAATACTATGCTTTCGCGTATTCAAGGTGGCGAAGCGCAAGGAATTGTTTGCTGGAAAATTGACCGCTTATCAAGAAACCCTGTTGATAGTGGAAAAATTCAATGGATGCTCCAACAAAATATAATTCAACATATCCAAACTCACGGACAAAGTCATTATCCAAATGATAATGTGTTAATGATGTCCGTTGAGTTAGGAATGGCAAATGAATATGTCAGGCAACTTAGTGAAAACACCGCACGAGGTTTAAGGCAAAAAGCACGGAATGGAGATTTTCCGAGTCTTGCTCCGTTTGGCTATATAAATAATCCATTGATAAAGAAAATTGCTGTTCATCACAAAAATGCAAAATTGGTGAAAAAAATATTTGAACTTTACGCAACAGGAACTGTACGACTTGAAGACCTCGCAAAAGTTTTAGAAAAATCGGATATCAAAAGTAAAAATAACAATCGTGTTCATGTTTCGCGAGTATCACATATTTTAAGTAATCCAATTTATTACGGACATTTTCGTCACGCTGGTGAAATTTATGAAGGAAAACATGAGACGATTATTTCAAAAGAACTTTTTGACAAAGCAAATGCTGTTTTGCGAGGAAGAGGTCGCATGCCAGACAAGAAAACTGACCCAAGACCTTTTTGTGGACTTATGTCGTGTGGAAGTTGTGGTATGGGAATTACAGGAGAAATAAAAATAAAACGACAAAAGAACGGCACAAAACATTTATACACTTATTATCATTGTTCAAAAAAATCTAAAGTACAAAAATGTTTTGAGCCGTGTATCAGAGGAGAAGAATTGGAGCGACAACTTTCGGCAAAATTAAGCGAATATATTATGCCGAAAGAATTGGCAACAAAATTTTTTGAAATGTTGGATATTGAAGAACAAAAAAATAAACATACTGCAAATGAAATAGTTTTAGAATTGCGAGAAGAAGAACAAAATATTTCAAAAAACCTCGCCAGACTTACAGATGTGTATGTTGCTCAAGATATTGAGCGTGAGGACTATTTAAAAAGGCGACGAGTATTTATGTCTGAGAAAAAGTCTGTCGAGGAGAAAATACAGCGTCTTTTACGAACACCCTCCGCGTGGATCGAACCGACGCGAGAATGGATAAAAGACGCATTATTACTGGGTGAAAATGCGGAAAGGAACGATCTCCCCTCCAAAAAAATCTCCCTCCAAAAAATCTTCGGCTCGAACCTCACCCTCCAAAACCGCGAAGCGGTCGGAAGCCCTTTAAATCCTTGGGCGGAGCTTCGCTCCGCTCGCCAGAATTTCGCCAAAAAATCGTTCTCTTTGATTGCGGAGCCGTCACCAGAATTTCGCCAAAAAATCGTTCTCTTTGATTGCGGAGCCGTCA
>MFCS01000018.1 GCA_001776975.1 Candidatus Daviesbacteria bacterium RIFCSPHIGHO2_01_FULL_41_45 | reverse complement strand
GCTTTTTAATTGGCTTATTGTGTGGCTTGACAGATTGTGCTATAAAGTAAATGTTCCTGCCTATGTATTGGGCGGGATTTTTTTGAGGATACAGTCATATGATACAAGAAAATTTAAGAGCACATCACAGAGAGATAAATAGACAGTTGGTGGTAGCAGAGAGGACAGATCTTGTTTTAGCTGCTCATCTTCGGGCGGAAAGATTGGTTGTTAAGTTACATTTAGGCAAGGGAATTAGAACAGAAGAGGATTACAGGGACAGCTTAACCAAGCTTTATAACCTTCTTGATAAGTATAACCCTGCCGGGTCAGTTTATCTGATGGGAGTTCTGAGGATGCAAGGAAAAGAACCGTTTAGGGTGATCCATCAAATTAGAAAAGACGTTGAGAGTGGCAGAGCATACAGCCCAAATTACCAAAGACCGATTAACTTAAGCTAAGTTTTCTAACTCCAGATCCATTACTGCTACCCTTTTACTAATTCCCAACTGATCTAAAACTCTGGGGTGGATCTCAAAAATTTCCCCAATCTGTTTACCTTTAAATTCTAACTTAATGTATCTGTGAGGGTGAAAGAAATCTCCCTCATTCTCCGGTGTTTCAGAAGGGGTGAAAGAGATATTCAGATTTAACTTAACAAATAGAGCTTTTATTATTTGACTTAGCTCAGATATGGGGTTATCGGTATTATTAACTAAGGCAACTGATAATTCATATCTTTCCTGAATCCCCAAATCTTCGTCCTGTTGGTATGTTTTACCTAGCTCAAAAATAGCGATATCTGGAAAGCCATATTTTAAATTATTATCCACCACCTCTAATAAATTAGACCACCCGTTGGTTCTTAAGTAAGTTGTTTCAGCTGACATGGGGTTTGCTATTTTTACCAAGTCATCTAATTTTTTATTCCATCCCAGGGTTGATAAAACTTTTGTTGAGAAAAACGAATAAGTCTGCACCTCAGTTAATCCCTCCTCAACTAAAGAAAATTTTATTAAATCTCTTAGTTTAAACTGTGATTGATCAACTGGCTGCGGTATTTCTCCGGGCAGACTCCTGGATGGGATATTCTGATATCCGTACATGCGGACAATCTCCTCTATTAAATCTTCTTCCTGCTCAATGTCTAATCTAAAATAGGGGATTTTGACCCTCCATTCCCCAAAGTTACCTTTTTCTAACTCAAAACGAAGTTGACCTAAAAGGGATTCAATCCGTCCTTCACTTAGTTGGATTCCCATTAATGAATTAACGTGGTTTTGCGAAAGATTAATGGTTGTATGAATATCCTGGATATTGCCCACTATGGAGATAGCAGTTAATTTTCCACCCAATTTTTGGTACATTTTAATAGCATCATTTAAAGCTTGCAGGAGTCTCTTTTTAGTAAGTCCATGTTGAAACCGTTTTGAAGCCTCAGATTGAAGACCTAATCTAGTAGTAGTTTTTCTAATTAAGATCGGATCAAAGATTGCTGCTTCCAAAAGAATAGTAGTTGTTTGATCTGTAATCTCGGAATCTTTCCCACCCATTACTCCAGCGATGCCCAAGATATTCTCCTTGTCGGTGATTAACAGATCCGTGTTTTGTAACTGTCTTGATTTTCCATCCAGAGTTTGTAAGGTTTCTCCATCTAGTGCCAAGCGAACCGTAATTTCCTCATCTTTTACAACTGATGCATTAAAAGCGTGTAAGGGTTGGCCGTAATCCAGCATGATTAGATTTGTGACATCAGCAATATTATTGACAGATCTCATCCCAGAATCATTTAATTTATGGGTCCAGATTGGTTCAGATTCACTTACCTGTAATCCCTCGATCTTGGCTAAACAATAAAGTGGACAAGACTCAAAATTATCAATCTGAACCATTAATTCAGGCAGTTGTTGATTATCCCAGATAAAATTATCAGGGTCATCAATCTTTAACCTGGCACCAGTGAGAGCAGAGATCTCTAAGGCAACGCCTCGCAGGGATAATAAATCTGGCCGGTTGTAACCTTTCATATCCATCTCTAGGTAATCATTGGTCAATTCCCTGACAGCGATGGTGTGTAAGGAGAGTTTTTTGGCTAACTCTTCAATGCTAAGATTTATTTCCAGAAATTCTTTGAGCCAGTTAAGAGATACTTTCAAACTAATACCTTTCTAGAAACTTTAAGTTTCCACTTTTTAATAATCTAATGTCCTCTATTCCATATTTAAGCATCACCATTCTTTCTGGACCAAACCCCCAGGCAATCCCCGAATATTTTTTAGGGTCTATTCCCCCGTTTCTTAAAACATTAGGATGAATCATCCCGGCTCCAGCTAACTCTAGCCAACCGCTGTTGCTACAAACCTTACAGCCTGCCCCATGGCAAAAAATACACTGCCCGTCTACCCCAGCTCCTGGTTCCACAAACGGATAGTACTTGGGTTTTAATCTGACCTTAATATCAGATCCAAAGACCGCCTTTAAAAAATACTCCGACAGATATTGTAAATTGCCCATATTAACCCCTTTATCAATATAAATTAATTCAAATTGATCAAAGGTATGTTCGTGGCGGGCATCTAAGTTCTCATACCTAAAACAGCGGCCAATACTCATCATTCTGAAAGGTGGTTTTAGGCCTTTCATAATATGAACCTGGGAGTTAGAGGTATGAGTTCTCAGTAGAAGTTTCCCTGGTGAGACTTTAAGTTTTGATTGATCTATGTACAAAGTATCCCACAGGTCACGTGCGGGATGATTATCGGGAATATTTAGGAGTTCAAAGTTATTTTCATCGGTATCAATATGAGGGGCATCAAATTGCTGAAAACCTAATTTAGAAAACAGTTCGGCGATCTCGATTTCAAATTGAGTGACAGGGTGAAGATGTCCTTTTCTTTGCTTAATTTTTTCAAAGGTGGTTAGGTCAAGTTGTTCGAGATCTAATTTTTCATATTCTTTCTCTTTAATCTCCAATCTTGTTTTTTTAGTGGCAGTTTCAGTCAACTGTCTTAACTGGGTGAGTTTGGGAGCTATCTCTTTGACCTGATCTTTGGAGATTACTGATAAACTTCTGGTGGCAGTGGCAATATAGCCACTTTTACCCATTAATTTTAAATATAAGGCATCTACCTCCTCTAAGGTTTGAGCTTGACCTATCTGATTAATAATCTCCTCAATCTGATTTAAATCTATATCCATCACTCGTTAAAATTCTAGCATATAGAGAGGATCGGGGGTATTAGTTGGTTTAGTCGGAATCTATCTTGATTATTTTACTTGAGAAACTATCTGTTTGAAGGTATTGAAGTCGTTGATTGCCAACTCGGCCAAAATTTTCCTATCAAGATTAATATTTTTGGCTTTTAACCCAGCAATAAACTTAGAGTAAGAGATATCCTCGGTTTTTAGGGCTCCACTTAATTGGGTGATCCAAAGCTTGCGCATATCTCTCCTTCTTTGTTTGCGTCCGGCAAAAGCGTACTCCCCAGCATGAAGTACAGTTTCTTTAGCTTGTTTAACTAACTTACTTCTACCAAATTGGTAGCCCTTAGCAAGTTTAAGTAATTTTTTATGTTTTTTGTGTGAAGATACCCCTCTTTTTACTCGAGCCATATTATTTTATCTCTGCTTTCCCCCTGATTTTTAACAGGTTGATTATTTTACCATAAAAAGAGCCTATCCGGTTAACTTTGGCATAATTTTGAGCCTCGTTACTACCAGAAAGGGATCTAGTTGATTGTCTAAAATTTTTAGTTTGTCTCCCCATCTTAGGCTCTCCCTAGTAATCTTTTAATAGTTTTGAGAATGGTTTTATTTATTTGTACTGGTTCAGCGTGACGCCTCAAGGCGGACTTGGATTTATTTCTCCGTAAGTGTCCAGACCTTAATTGGTGAGAACGCATGATCTTACCAGTTTTGGTGATCTTGATCTTTTTAAATAATGATTTTTTAACTTTCATTTTTCTGGCCATCTATTTCCTCCTTTGTTTTTTTGTTAACTCCTATTATTGTTGTTAAGTTCCTACCTTCAAACTTAGTCTCACGCTCGATGTGTATTCTCTCTCCTAAAAAAGCTAGGGCTTGTTTTACAACCTGGTACCCTACTTCTGGGTGAGCCATCTCCCTACCTTTAAACTTAACTGTTAACTTAACTTTATTCCCATCATCTAAAAACTCATTAACTCTTTTTAACCTTGTCTGTAAATCATGCTCAGCAATCCTCGGTGAGATCCAAATCTCCTTAATCTCTACATCTTGAGCATGCTTTCTAGCAGCAGCCTCCCTTTTTGCTTCATGATACCTAAACTTCTCAAAATCAACGATTCTTGCCACCGGTGGGTTAACATTTGGTGCTACCTCCACCAGGTCCATCTCTTGTTCAACAGCTTTTTTCAAAGCCTCATCCCGGCTGATAACGCCAAGCTGACTACCATCAGCTCCAATAACTCTTAAAGTTTGAGCTTGGATCCGATCGTTTATTCTAAAAAATTTTATTCCTTCATTCCTCCCAGACGTGAGATTTTACCATTATTTTGACCTAGATTCAATCTCAGTAATTATTTTACCCAAAAACTCGTCTATCTTTAAAGAACCTAAATCTTGTTGGTCACGGCTTCTCACTGCTACCGTCTCGTCAGATTGCTCCCTGTCCCCTACTACTAGCATATAGGGAACCTTGTTTAATTGAGCGTCTCTGATTTTAGCTTGCATACTCTCGGATCTGCTGTCTACCTCAACCCGGACACCCTTACCTTTTAACTGCTCGGCAATTTTTTGGGCGTATTCATTGTGTCTCTCGGCAATCGGAACTAGTGTAACTTGTACCGGAGATAACCAAGTTGGAAACGATCCTTGAAAATGTTCAGTCAAAATGCCAATAAATCTTTCAAAGGATCCAAAGATAGCCCGGTGCACCATAACGGGTCGTTTCTTTTCTCCTAGTTCATTAACATACTCCAGTTTGAAGGCCTCTGGCATATGAAAGTCTAACTGAACAGTTGCCAACTGCCACTCCCTGTCCTGAGAATCTTTAATATGTAAATCTATTTTGGGACCATAAAAAGCTCCATCTCCAACCTTGTTTCCAGCCATAATATGTTTCTTTTGTAAAACATCAACTAAGCCCTTCTCAGCTTTATCCCACATTTGGTCATTACCTGCTCTTTGTTCTGGTCTGGTGGCGAATCTGAACTCTGGCTCAAATCCAAAATTTTGGTAAAACTCCATCATCATATCCAAAATATTTGAGACCTCATCATTAACCTGTTCTTCTGTACAAAAAATGTGGGCATCGTCCATGGTTAGTTGTCTGACTCTCAGCAAGCCATTTACCTCACCAGATTTTTCCCTGCGGTGCAACCTACCAATCTCGGCCAATCTTAATGGGAGCTCTTTGTATGACCTAGGTCTAAACCTGTATAGCAGAGTAGACTCGGGACAGTTCATGGGTTTAAGTGAGTACCCTTCACCTTTAGTATCATCTGGGCCATCAGAGAGTTGTAAGTTATACATGTTGTGTGCTCCAAATTTTTCCCAGTGTCCGGAATCTTTAAAAAGTTGATTTTTAACCATGATGGGAGTTGAGGTCTCAAGATATCCAGCTGCCTCAGTTAGCTCTCGTATAAATTTTTCCAGCTCCTTAAAAATAATCATTCCTTTTGGCAGCCAAAAGGGAGCCCCAGGGGCTATGTCATCGGTAAAGAACAATTCCTGCTCTTGGCCGATTTGTTTGTGATCTTTTAAATTAGAGTTACCCACTACTGTATTTAACCACGACTTGAGGCAAAAGTGAAGTGATGTTATGATTGCGTGTGAGTGAGGGCGGTATTAGATAGTGTACCAGATGGATACTATCGCAAGCGCCTGAACAAAGTGAGGGCGGTTAGCTCAGTTGGTAGAGCGCCATCTTGACGTGATGGATGTCACAGGTTCGAGTCCTGTACCGCCCACAAAAATTATATGGCACATGATGCAATAATAAAAATCATTAGACCTCGTTTAAAGGAAATAATTTTGCAGGCTAAATTATTTGCTAGCCTTAAACACAAGGGTACAATCGGTCGTCTACGAGAAATCGCAATTAATAATTTAATCGAGCCATATCTCCCACCCTCTGTTACTATTGTTACAGGAACTATAGTATCTCCTGACAAACCCCGAGAATATCAAATGCAGGACGATGTGGTCCTGTTCTCTAAAGAAAAAGCACCTCCTTTTGTTAGTATGCTAGAACAGTACGTTATCCCCTTAAGTGGTGTAATAGCTCATATTGAGGTAAAAAGTACTTTAACTTACACTGATGTAAAAAAAGCAGTGCTTAATGCAATAGAACTGAGAGATTTAGCCGAAGGTATTGCTCCAATAGGTATAATTTTTGCCTATACTTCTAACTTAAAAAACTATACAGAAGTTGATCGATTACTAAAAACACTTAAGGAAGTTAATTTCACGGGAGTAAAAGGCCAGGCATCTTGTCCAATTCAAATGATTTGTGTTGCCGATCGTGGAACATGGATTTTGTTAAACCTGCCAGAGTATGGAATAAAGTCGGGTTGGTACTTTGTTCAAGCCATAAAAGAGCAACATTTACTTGCGTTCATAAGTATCATTTCAAATCACACATATATGTCTCATGGTAGTAAAGGAGCTGGTGAGTATTTACTGGAACCGTCTTGGTTGACAGGACCTAGTCCAGAGTATCCTGTTTTAATTCAATAATTTGCAATATAATCGATGAAACTTTCTAATATCGGGTTTTAACCGCTGTCCAAAATTATCATATGTCAAGTATCTATTGACAAAATATGCCACGTTGTGTACCATATTTGTATATGAATGTTACCTCTATACATATAAAAATTGAGTCAGATATAAAAAATCAGGCACAGCAAACTGCAGAAGAGCTTGGGCTTTCTTTGAGTGGTGTAATGAAAGCATTGCTGAAGCAATTTATCCGAACCAGGCGTTTATCAGTGGGGATTGGTGAAGAGCCCTCTGTATATATGATGGAGTCTCTACAAGCATCAGACGATGAATATAAGCAAGGTAAGGTTTCACCAAGTTTTACCAATCTACAAGACTCTTTTAAGTGGTTGGATAAATGAATATTAAATATTCGACCATATTCAAAAAACAACATAAGAAAGCACCAAAACAAATCCAAAACAAGATAAAAGAAAGACTCTGCCTGTTTGTTCAAGACCCTACGATTGAAATACTCAATAATCATGCGCTAACCGGAAAATTACAAGGACTGCGGAGCATAAATATTACTGGAGATTGGAGAGCAATATTTTCAATACGGGTGAATTCTAAATCAGAAAGAGAATATTATTTTGAATTAGTAGGAACACATAGTCAATTGTATCGGTAAAAGGTATTCTCAATTGGAGTCCTTCGGAAATCCCAGGTTCTTTAACTTTTGATATAATCTGGTGAGACTTTCAAATACGGGGTTCCAAACCGTGGCTGAATTGTCCACTAGAGTTATCCAGCAGCTTGGCCACTGGCCATGGAGAGTTGGGAGCCACCTTCAGCAGCTTTGTTTAAATCTAGTCCGGTATCTCTATCGTGTTGCCTCATAGACTGTTCTATTGCGTCTTGTTTAGCAGACTGTTCATCCTGACAACGTGCGCTTCTTAACTCAGTTATATGATAGACCTCCAGTTTACCTGTGTATCCTGCTTGGATATGCAGCCTTGTTCTTTTTTGAGCTTCGCTCATGGCTGCAGCACCGTTATCCAGAATCCTCATAATATCGGCATGTAATTTCGCTAAAGTTACTTCCTGTATCCCTGCCTCAAGTGTTATCTCCTGTGCTCTTATACGATGATATTCTTGGGCCTTCTCGGCCTGTTTTTTCTGAGTTTCGGCAGTCTGGGAATTAACTGTAACCTGACTTTGTTCAGTAGTTGTATAACTAAAATGTTCGCCCGCTCCAATTATATTCATAAAAAGTGCTGTACTTGCAGTAGTTATCTCTTGAGCACCAGAACCAATAATTTCGGCAGTTTTTTTACTAGCTTTAGCCAGATCGGCAAATGCCTCAGAGGTAGCTTGTTTTAGATCAACTGATCCAGAAAGATTGGAACTTTGAGCTTTTTGTGGAATAGATTGAGATTCAATCTCTGGGAACTCTGTCCAGTCATAACCAATAGACTGGGATCTTAAGGTAGGATTATTAAAAACAGTTTGCTTTATAGGTGCAGAGTTAAACATTGAAGGCTTGCCTTCAATAGGATTTACAGAGGTGATGGTATTGGTGTCAGACATTAATATAGGCTCCTTTATTGTGCATAGTCTAGCACTTTAATATTAAAAGTCAAACAAAGATAGATAAAAAAATATTTAAGCTGTTTTTGCCCAAGGTCTTTTGTCTGGTCTTTCAGCACCTGTGTCTTTACTAAAAGAAATCTTCTTATTTATATCAGCTGGTTTTGGGAATACAATTTGTTTCTTATAGTTCAGAGATTCCGGACGATCTATCCTCCTAAAATTCCGCCAAGACCTCTCCTCACTAGTCATTAGATCAAAACCTGGCAGTGTTCCAGGGTATTC
>MFCS01000017.1 GCA_001776975.1 Candidatus Daviesbacteria bacterium RIFCSPHIGHO2_01_FULL_41_45 | reverse complement strand
AAGTTGTGGACAGTTGTGGATTTCAAAATTAGTACCACAAAAAGGTTGTGGTCCACAACCTTTGGCTGTTTTTCTTGTCTTCTCCTGGGCGGCGTCCGCCGCCACCGCCCCATTTGGGATTGCGCCCATAAAAGGAGGAAAGCACGTAGCGGGTTAGAGGTTTGAATTACGAAGGATTTCACAAAGTGCTTTCCGACCCATACGAGCCCCGCGAGAATTTGTTTGTTTTAAAAGTTGCGCGGGGCGAGTCCATAGGATTACAACTTGCAACAGGAACAGGGGGGACAAAATAAAAGCGCGCGCGAAAAATAATTATAAGCGAGGGCGCCGGAGGCGGCCGAGCTATTACAATGAGGTTCGAATTTTGTTAAGAACGTTCACAACGTTTGATTGCGAAGGCGCAAATTGATTGATTAGCTTGAAAGCAGGCGATAATCGTGAGTTCGAAAAGCCATTAAAGTGGTACTTAATTCCTTCAGGGAAAATTAGCCTCTGAAGTTTTAGCTTATATTCATATGGGGCCTCACACCAGGCGAATTCAATAGTTCGAATAAATTCATGTCCAAAGTTTCATAATACTGTTAGATTTAGTGATCCCTTCGAACTAATCTACCGTCTTCATTCAACGAAAAAGATGTATGAGCAATTTTTTTAGTAAGACTTGGTAGATATAGATCTTCTTCCTCTGGGAGGACGTTCCATTTAGCTTCTGTTATAGCTTCTAAAATATCTGGTTGGTAATCCGCTCCGTAATGTGATAACTGGTCATGCATGCTATCTTCCCACTCTTTATAGTGAGCTCTATACCATTCTGCGAAATCAGGTGCAGCACTGGTCCTTAGTAACTCATCATGAGCACCTCTGTTGAAAATATGGGCTGCAATAATATCTACTCCTTGGTGGGCAAGCTCAGGATAAGTATCACGGAAGTGTTGTCGTACCCAGAAATTAGTTGAAGCTAAGGGAATAGTTAAAGCAAACATGACTGGATTATTCTCTGGTAGTTCTACATGTTTCTGTACACCCTCCCAATCAGTGTTACCATCCAAAAATCTGGCATAAGATCCAGATGAAGGCCAGTGAAGAGCACTCCAATGTGCTATTAAGTCTCTAATAAGCTCAGGCTTACGAAGTTGGGCTGTGAGGCCTGGAATACTTGCACTATTTCTATTACTCAAATATGAATCTACTTGGCGATGTAAGACAAGAAGCTTGTCTCTGCCAAAAGTTGTATAGTGCAGAGAAGCAATATTAACAATCATTCCGAATTGTTCACCTGTAGTTCTTGAAAGTATTCCAGCACTTCTGTTGATATCTCCAAAACGATTTAAGTAATCCCCCATACTTTCAACTGCTTGGCCCGGTTCAGTTAAAAACAACCTTAGATACTCAAGCCCAACAGCTTCCGTCTGCTGTGCATACTGATCACCAGGGTTATCTGAATCAGCAACAGGAGTATATCCTAATTGTCTAAGAGTGTCATAACCTTGATTGAGCCAAACTGGCGACTTAGGTTCCATCTCTCCACTAATCATGCTGGCATTTTACACTAATTCAGCCTATACAGCAAAAAGAATACAGTACTTATCAAAATTTCCTTTTTACGCAGTTGCATAATTTAATTTCCAAGGATAAGCCTCACAAATGATCTCCCAATCCTTGAGGATTTGTATGAATTCATCTATAATTGAGTACGTAAGAACGTAATCAGGGCTCACAAAGAGAGAAATCGTGGATTTTGAGGGCGGGTTTTTCGCGGCACCCCCAAATGCCGCGAGGATTTTGAAGCTATTTTTATACTCAACAGACAGGCGGCGGAAAAGAATAGGTAAAAAACGCAAAAATTTTAAAGAACTTCTATATAACTTAAATGCCGCAACCGGTGGACTCAGTTAAAAATTGCTTTCAACTGTCCGATTGCGCCATTAAAAAAAGCAATTTCAACAACAACTGAGTCCAACTAAAAATATACAATGTTTTCAAAACAAAAACAATGTCAATTTATCTGCATCAACTTGCTAAAAGCTGTATAATTAGGATGAATTATGAGTAAAAGAATAATAATAAAAGGGACTCCTGCAAGCGTTGGGTCAGCTACTGGAAAAGTAAAGAAAATTGTTTTTCCTTATGATTTTGGTGATTTTGAAAAAGGTTCTATTTTAGTAACAGAGATGACAAGCCCACTATTCTTGCCTGTAATGCGAAAAGCAAGTGCAATCGTAACAGATATTGGCGGACTTTTATGTCACGCTGCGATAGTGGCGAGAGAGTTTGGAATTCCCTGTATTGTTAATACTAAAGAAGGGACCAAAGTGTTGGTAGATGGACAGATTATTATCGTTGATGCTACAAAAGGTGAAATTTATGAAACGAAATAGAACTGTTTTGGAAAAAATTGGGATTACTTCTCAAGTCGTAAAGCGTTGGAAAAATAAAGGTATAAAAATTACTTATCCAATGAGAAAAAAGCGGAATTACTTAAAATCCCAAGACGGAGTAGTATTTGTAGAGAGTGCTGATAAATATGTTCCGCCACTAACAGAAGAAGAAACAAAATTATATATAAAGTATCCTGAAGTATTCAGAGATAATTTCATAAAAAACGTAACATTATATTTTCAATTTCATACTTTTCTTTTTGACAAATCACAATTAATTAAAGAGTTGAAAAACCCAGAAGAAAAATTATCTTCCGCCCTTTCTTTAATGTATTTATTTTTATCAGCTATGGACCATCACTATTACCATTTTGATAGATATTTAGTGTATGAAGACTATCCGCAAACCCCCGTTGGTTACTGGTGGAATAAGCTCAAAATATACTATTCTCTGGTTTTTCATGAAAAGATTTCCAAAACACAATCAACTGAGAATTTTTTAAAGCTTTTATCTGAAGATAAGAAAATTTTAAGTCAATTTAAAAATGCGTTATCTAATAATGAATACAAAGAATTTTTACAAACGCTAAAATCAATAAAAATTTTTGAAGCTACCCAAGAAAAAGAAATTAGAATAGTCAGTGGATACCCGGCAAAAGAAGATTTACTCCTTAAAACCGGGTTTGGTATTTGGGATCAAATTTGTGATTTGATAAAACACAATCCGGAAACAATACAAAAAAAATCTTATGTTAAAACGTTGGAGTTAGTTGAAGGCCATCCGATTATTTCCTCGAGGATACTGTTACTTCCCACATCATTAAAAACTTTTAAGAATGATGTATTTGTTGAGTTTTTAAAAGAAATAAAAAAGTGGCAAGATTAAAATGCTCGGCAGAGCCGAGCGAAAATCGCGCGCGCGAAAAATAATTATAAAGCGAGGACGCCGAAGGCGGCCGAACAATTACAATGAGGTTCGAATTTTGTTAAGAACGCTCACAAATAGGGAAATGGTGGATTTTCTGTCAGGAACTTATGCTATACTACACATTAGTCTAACATCGCCTTGGGTGATGCGGAGCAATAAGACGAATGGTCAAAAACATGCGTTTTAGAGCCGCGAACCATCATCAATTATAACCGGCCAAGACAAAATTGGCTGGTTTTTTGTATGAATATCACTAAATTTTTTTCCTGGGCATTCTTAGGAATAGCAGTTATTGCTTTTATCTTCTTCTCAAGCATTGTTTCCTTGATTACCGACTGGTGGTGGTATCAGGAAGTAGGACTTACCGAAGTTTTTGTCAAATCCCTCAGCGCTAAAATCATTGTAGGAGCTGTAGCAGGAATTATCGCTGCTACCTTTCTTCTTACAAACTTATCTCTTGCCATCCGTTCGAAAATACCATGGATGGCAGCCATCCCTGAAGCTCTCATCGGTACCAGTCAACCAATAACTTTAAATAGCAGGATAATTGGGAAGCTCGGCATTATTTTAAGCTGTGTTATTGCCCTTTTTATCGGTCTTCTAGCCTCAAGCAGTTGGCACGACATTCTAAAATTTCTATCAAGCACGCCGTTTGGTCAAAAAGATCCGATATTTGGTCAAGACGTATCTTTTTATGTGTTTTCCCTCCCTGTTTTCTCTTTGGGGCTTGGTCTTATAAAAACTGTTATTCTGGTATCCCTTATCAGTTGTGGCGCAATCTACATTCTGCGGGGCAGTCTTAATCTATCAAGTATCTTGGGTAAATTTGACCTATCCAAATTGACCGGAAAGCCTGAGGGTCTGATTCCAAAATCGGCAAAAAACCCAATTTCTGATCCAAAGGCCAGACTGCATATTGGTATCCTCTTATCTCTCTTTTTGATTACTATTGCCATAGGTACGTACCTTTCCCTCTATAATTTGCTTATCGCTCAAAGTGGTCCGGTATTTGGTGCTGCCTTTACGGATGCTAATATCATGGTGCCCATCTTGCGCATTTCCGTTTTTGTCTATGGCGTGTCTGCTCTTTTAGCATTGTTTTATGGAGTGAGCGGGAAAATAGTCCCGCTTTTAGGGGCAATTTCCCTGACGGTGTTAGTCGGGTTTGCGTCTTGGATTATCCCATCGGTCTTTCAAAAACTGATCGTTGCGCCCAATGAGCTTACCAAAGAAACACCGTTTATCAAATACAACATCGCGGCCAGTCGCAAGGCTTATGGTCTGGATCGTGTGGAAGAACGAGAAATAGCAGCGAGTAAACCGATTACAGCCTCTGACATTGCTGCCAATAATCTCACAATTAAGAATGTAAGGCTCTGGGACAGAGAACCACTGCTTTCCACTTTTTCGCAAATCCAGGAAATCAGAACCTACTACGAATTCTCTTCTGTTGATAATGATCGTTACGTAGTTAACAATGAACTTCGTCAAATTATGCTTTCTCCCAGAGAATTGGCCTCTGACAGTCTACCTAATAAAAACTGGATTAATGAGCGGCTTACATTTACTCACGGCTATGGTATTGCTGCAGGACCTGTCAATCAGGTTACTCCGGAAGGGTTACCGGTGCTCTTTGTCAAAGATTTACCTCCAAAATCCGAAGTCAAAGAACTTGAGGTCACAAGACCAGAAGTTTACTACGGGGAAATCCCTAATGAGTATGTCATAGTCAAAACAAAATCTAAAGAATTCGATTATCCCAAGGGGGAAGAGAATGTCTATA
>MFCS01000016.1 GCA_001776975.1 Candidatus Daviesbacteria bacterium RIFCSPHIGHO2_01_FULL_41_45 | reverse complement strand
CAGTGGACAAACTTGTTTCACTGAGAGAAAAGACCTAAATGGTAATTGTACCGGCAACTACCCTTATTGTTATACCAACTGCCAAACTAGTAGTCGTACTCCATCTGTTTCCATCCGGAGTGGTGTAGCGGGGATGGAGTCTACCATCCGTGATAATCAGAATTTGGTAATTAATTTCAACCGAAACACCGATGTTAATGCTGTAAATATAATAATTGATGGGGTTGAGGAAGGGGCACCACTTCAAAAGACCTTTTCTTTAACAGGTGGAGCATCAGATATCACCTGGCCCAATACCCACTCAAAACATACTCAGGGAGCGCATACTGTTGGGATTAAGGGTTATTATTGTCCTGATGCAACGCTTCAGGGATGTACCCCCAGTGGGGTGGATACCAGAACGGTAACCATTATTAGTAATGGTCAATCCGGGGTAATCAAACTAGAGATTGGATTAGGCAGAGTGTTGGCTTATTTAAGAACTCTTTTACCAAAGTTTGAAATGGCAAAAGAGGTGTATGCAACTGCTACCTGTGAGACAGGAGGCGTATATTCATCTTGTAAACTTGATTGCCCGGGAACTGAAAGTGCTTATGGTAGTTATTGTTATTATTCTACTAAATCCAATGCTGAGCAGGGAACTTGTGAAGGTGTATGTCCCCCTGTTCCTACAACCGTTCCTCCCTCACCCACTCGTAGTCCGGTTAATTGCCGTATTTATTATGCTGAACCAGAAGAAAATTGTATTCCAGGTACATACATGACAGACGAAGAGAGGGCTGCACGAGATCCATTCAGGAGGACCCCTACTCCAACACAACCAGCTGGAACAACTATCACTTTAGGAGTTTCCAGTCCTACCCCTGGGACTTCCAGTCCGGTTCCTCAAGTGATCCTGGCACCACTTCGTACTCGAACTGAGGCGCCAGCCGGAACCGATACTAAATTTTATAAGATCTCAGAGGTGAACTCAGATGCAGCTTGGAGTGTGACCACTGCTCATGCTTATACAGTTGAGGGAGAAAATATTAGTGACTACCAGTTTACTCCAGTTGTTTGTGTTACTACACCTTGCGATACCTATCCTAGGGGCAATAGACGGGTTTATGTACAGTTCATCGGCCAAAAACCCAACTCCGGCGGAGAGTATAAAGAAGTTTGGTCAGCTGATATTGTATTAGGGTTAAAACCGGTCATTACCTCAGCTGCTTGTAGCGTGCCTGGAACTGGGACAGGAACCTCATTGACTCTAAAGGGTCAACACTTTGCTGATGAGGCAGGATCAGTTACTTTGGGTGGGGTGGCAGTGACCGTTCCTACCGGGTCTTGGAACAATTTAGAGATCGTGGCTAACTCTACCCAGGGAGTTACCGAGGATAAAGATGTGGTGGTAACAACCCTTGATGGTCAGGCCTCCGATCCAATTAAATGTGGTGTTGGTAAATCGATTATCGATTTTAAAGCCATGTTATCCTGCCGTTCTTCTGAGAAACCTCTAAGTGTTGCTGATGTTGAGATTCAAGAAGACACCCCTCAGTCTAAATCAGTTTATAAAAAACAGGCTGTTGAATTCGACGCTGAGGGTCGTCCTCAGGGCTTGATCCCGGAGTTGACCGAAGGAAAATCTTATAAGATTATCGTTAAGACCCTCAATGCTCTCTCAAAGGTTGTGAAGTTTACCGCCGGGGTAGGTACCAGCGGTCTGGAAACTATGAGCTTACCACTGGGAGATGTGGCGCCAGATAGAGGTGATTGCCAGATCAATCAACTTGACCGTTCTCGGTTGCTCAGTGAGTGGGCTGCAGGTCAAGATTCAACTAAAAAATCTGATTTGAACTTAGATGGCCGGGTTAACTCTCTGGACTACTCCTGTTTAATGAGCAATTTCCGTAAAGAATGTGAGAGGATATAAATATGAATTCTGAGGAACAGATTGTTATCTCCAATCAACACGTACAGACAGGACAACCGGGTTTTTGGAGAGGGTTGATTGGTAACAAGAAGCTGTTAATAGCAGTGGGAGTTTTATTAGTTGTAGAGTTAATTTGGGCTGGTTACACCTTAACTTTACCGGTAACTCCGGCAGAGATCTTTGAGGAAAGTTTAGGTAGGTCGACCGTGCCAGGTGTAGTTGAGATTAATTACTCGGGAGCTTCTTTGGCACTGGATGGACCAGCTGCAGTTATTCTTGATGAGAAATTTGAGGTAGATATTATCCTGCAAACTCCGGCCAGAACTGATGGGGTGGATGTGGTCATCACCTACGATCCAAAGTTTTTAGAGCTAATACCCGCCGGCGTTTCGCCAGCCAAAACTACCTCTCTTTATCCTGAATACCCGGTTAATATTCACGATATTGTTAATGGTAGGATTACTATATCGGGGGCAGCCGGGGTGGGAGGAGTTAATTTTACAGGAGAGTCTAAATTTGCGATGGTTACCTTTAAAACAAAAACTGTTGGTCAAACCAAGGTCACCATAGATTATACCAAGGGTTCTAGTTCAGACTCCAATGTGGTTGATTCTAAAACCGGGAGTGATATACTGGATGAAGTAAGTAATTTGGAGTTAACCATTAATAAGTAGTGATGAATAAGTAATATGTTTAAACTGCCTGCCCGTTTATTAATATCGTTTTCAGTCTTTATTCTACTCTCTACCGAGGTTTATGCTGCTACTCTATCTTTGTCTCCTGCAACTGGAACCTTTAACGTTGGCTGTAGCTTTTCCTTGAATGTTCTTTTAGATACTCAGGGTGCTGCAACTGATGGAGTTGATGCCATCCTGCTTTATGATACTACCCGGTTTACAGCCCTAAAGATTAAAAATGGGACGATTTACTCTGAGTATCCCGGTAATATTATTGAAGCTCAAGCTGGAAGAGTAATCATCTCTGGATCAGCCTCTGCTGCCTCTCCGTTCTCTGGTAGTGGCGTATTAGCAACAGTTGATTTTTCAGTCCTGCCCCAGGCTCCAGCTGGTGCTGCTCAGATTAAGTTTGATTTTGATGCTGCCGACAGGACTAAAACTATTGATTCAAATGTTGCTGAGAGAAATAATGTTACCGATGTTTTGACAGCGGTAGTGGATGGTAATTATACAATTGGTTCGGGAACTGGTTGCGCTACTGGCGTAGGACAGGGTTCAACAGGGACAGTTGCAACTGGGGCAGCGGTACCCGTTAAAAGCCTACCGGTAGCAGCCGATATTAACACCACAATTTTTATAACCGTAGCTGGTGTGGCCCTCACTATTATTGGGGTTTTGGGGTTAGCGTTTCTGTGATGATATATGATTCTTTCTACCTTAATAACAGACTTTCTTGAATATCTAGAGTTAGAACGCAACGCCTCCCAAAAAACTATTCAAAATTATGATCACTATTTACGGCGGTTTTTGGAATTTGCCGGAGATATTGAACCTCAAAAAATAGATCTTAATCTGATTAGAAAGTTTAGACTACATCTTTCTCGCTGGTCCGATCCGAAAACAGCCAAGTCTTTGAAAAGAGTTACCCAGAATTATTTCATGATTGCATTGCGGGCATTTTTAAGGTACTTAGCCCGTCAGGATATAGATACCATATCTCCCGAGAAGGTTGAGTTGGGCGAGTCGGAAGCTAGTCCAATCAAAGTCTTAGACCCTGATTCGCTAGCTAGCTTGATTGAGGCTCCCAATGTTCTTAAAAAAGATGGACTAAGGGATAGAAGCTTATTGGAGCTACTTTTTTCGACCGGATTGAGGGTCTCTGAATTGGCTTCTTTAAATACCGATTCTATCAATTTAGACCGCCGGGAGTTTAGTGTAGTAGGAAAAGGAAATAAGGAAAGGATAGTTTTTTTATCAGATTCAGCTGCAAAGTGGTTGGATCAATATATTAAATCCAGAAAAGATAGCTATCGTCCCTTGTTCATCCGTTTTCAAGGTAAGCTGTCTTTAATAAAAGATGGTGAAGAGATGAGACTAACTTCTCGCTCAATTCAAAGAATTGTTGAGAAATATGTTAAAGCAGCCGGGATATCGGTCAAGGCCACTCCCCATACCTTGCGTCACAGTTTTGCCACAGATTTGTTAATTAATGGGGCGGATATTAGGTCAGTCCAGGAGATGTTGGGTCATTCAAATATCTCAACAACCCAGATTTATACTCATGTCACCAATAAACATTTACAGGATGTTCACAAAGCTTTCCATTCAGGAAATGAGCCAAGAGAATAATTATTTACTTTTTCTTGCTGATATCTTTTAAAAGATGAGTAAGTAATGTTGAGATAAACGATAAAACTACGGCAGCGAGGATGGCTGAGTAGACGTTATCAATACCAAATCCTGGTACAACTAACCCTACCATCCACAGCATTACAGCGTTCACCACGAATGTAAATAGCCCTAATGTTATGAGATTAAATGGTGCTGTTAAGAACAATAAGATTGGCTTAATAAAGGTGTTGGCAAAACCCAAGACGATCGCTGCCAAAAAAGCTGACAGGGTATCGTTAATGTTAAACCCAGGAACTAAATAGGCGGTGATAAGTAAAGCTCCAGCGTTTAATATCCAAGAAATTAAAATACCCATTAGTATATTAATGCACTAAACTTCTCAGCAAGTCAATGTTTTGTTGATCTGGGCCAGTTTGAGAGAATCCAGGAACCTCTAATACAAATGGTAGGTGTTTTAGTTGAGGGTGATTTAATAAAAGCTCAAAACCATTTTTACCAATTAATCCCTCACCGATATTTTCATGCCTGTCCCTACCTGACCCTAACTCCATTTTAGAATCATTAGTATGTATCATAACAACGTTTTTTATCCCAATCTCTTGTGCTATTTCATCAACCAACCGCTTAATCCCTTCTTTATCTCTAAGATCATATCCGGAAGCAAAAGCGTGCTGGGTATCAATACACACCTTTAATCTTCTATCTTTTAAATTTTTGATCAAAGCTCCTAACTCTATAATTTTTCCACCGATAGCGTTGCCGGCAGAATTTTCCAATATTAAATCAACGTCATCAGGAGAATTAGTCAAAATTTTAGCCAAATTATCCTCCACTAATTTTTGGACAGAGGTAAAACCATTTCCTTTGTGAGAGCCTAAGTGGAAGTTAGTCCCTGTCAAGTGTAATTTTCTACAGGTTTTTTGGGACCAAATTAACCAATCAATAGCTTTTTGTAAATTCTCAGGATTTTCAGAGGCTAAATTAATCAGATAAATTCCGTGGACAAAATTAGGGCCAATATTTATTTTCTCTAACTTCGTTAAATATTTATTAACTACCTCATCATCATAATCTACCGTTCTCCACTGTTGTGGTGGAGATAAAAATATTTGGGTACAATCAGCTGAGATCTCGAGAGCTCTATCAAGAGATAAGTCTAATCCTCCGGCAGTTGAAACATGTGCTCCAATTAAAGGCATATTATTTATATAAGAGTTTTACCAGTAAGTCCGTATGTTTGAAGATCCAGCAAAAATCCCGGGATTTGAATAGGCCAGGTTAAAACTACCGCATAAAATCCAGGTGAGAAAAATGATAAAAACTCCCAATGATAAAATAGTGAATAAATTAAGGCAAAGAGGATGCCGATCATAAAATAAACAATGCCAATACTAGAAAGTTTTTTCTCCCAGTTATTTAGAAGTATCATTTTCTTTTAAGACTACAGTAGCTGCTGCTACTTTTTCACCTACTCTAGTCCTCATTAGAATAACCCCTTGAGTTTGCCTTTGTAAAGTTGGTACGTCTTTAACGTTTAGTTTAATGAGTTGACCCTTATTGGAGGTTAAGACTAATGTTTCGTGATGATTACCAACTATCTCGGCTGTCACTATCTGTCCAGTTTTATCTGTTACCTGGGCTGCCTTAACTCCCATGCCACCTCTTTTTTGGTTGGTCCATGCAGAGACTTGGGTTTTTTTGCCTAGCCCATTTTCCATGACCACCAATAAATGATCTTCTTTAAGATCATGAATTTTATTTGCTGCAACCACACTATCACCCTTGCTTAATTTGGTCCCAATTACACCGGATGTATCTCGGTGAGTGGCCTTAACGTCTGATTCTTTAAAGCGAATTGATTGTCCTAGTTTTGAGACAATAATCATGTCATCTGATCCCGTTGTGGGGATGACCCATCCTAATTGATCACCAGTGTCTAATTTAATGGAGACCAAGCCATTTTTTCTAATTGAGGCATACTCTTCAATGGGAGTTTTTTTAACATTACCGTTTTTGGTACACATAAATAGGAATTTAGCTGAATCTTTTTTGCTGATAGTCAGAATTCCGGTGATCTTTTCTCCTTGATCAACGTTAATTAAATTTACAATTGCTTGTCCTTTGGCAACTCGGGATGATTCTGGTATCTCCCAGACTTTTAGTTGGAATACCCGCCCCTTATCTGTAAAGAACATGATATTGTCTAAAGTTCTGGTGTAAAAAATATGAGACACTGCATCCTCCTCTTTGGTAGTGATCCCAGAAACTCCTTTCCCTCCCCGGTTTTGGACCCGGAAAGTTGAAGGAAGTTGGCGTTTAATATAACCCCCATCAGTAATGGTAACAATGATTGACTCATCAGCTATCAGATCTTCTTCAGAGAACTCCCCCACTTTTTGTTTATAGACTCTAGTCTTTCGGTCATCACCATATTTTTCTTTAACTTTAGTCAGCTCGTCCTTAATCACCAGTAATATTTTTTCTGGATGAGTCAATAAATCCTCAAGATAAGCGATGGTGGCTCTAATAGTTTTTAACTCATCCTCAATTTTTTGTCTCTCTAGAGCAGCAAGCCGTCTTAGCTGCATATCTAAAATAGCAGTAGCCTGAATATCGCTTAGTTTAAATTTACTGATTAAGTTCAATTTTGCTTCTTCTTGATCCTTACTTTTTCGGATAGTTGAGATCACCTCGTCAATATTGTCAACGGCGATTTTTAATCCCTCCAAGATATGTTCTCTAGCTTTTGCCTCTTTTAACTCAAACTCACTTCTTCTTCGAACAATGACCTGACGGTGAGATATAAACTCCTCCAGGATATGTTTTAGGGGCATTAAATGTGGTACTCCATCAACTAGTGCTACCATGTTAACGTTAAAAACAGACTGCATGGCAGTAAATTTATATAGATTATTTAATAATGATTGGGGCTTGCCATCACGCTTAAGTTCTATAACCACCCTCATGCCACGCCTGTCTGATTCATCCCTCAAATCTGCTATGCCATCAATCTTTTTTTCCTTGTAAAGATCAGCTATACGGGTTACCAGTGTGGCTTTATTAACTTGATATGGTAGTTCGGTGATAATAATGTCGTATCTGCCACTTTTAGTTTCTTCTATCTCGGCTTTTGCTCTCATGACAATTCTGCCACGCCCGGTAGCGTAGGCATTTAGTGTCTCACTGTGGTCATAGATTGAGGCTCCGGTGGGGAAATCCGGTCCTTTGATAAATTGGGTTAGATCTTCAACAGTGACGTCAGAGTGAAATTTACCGAGAGGTAGTTGTGTGTCGATGACAACATCTGAATCCAACTTTTTGACCGGGTGATCAATCATGTAAATTAAGGCATCGGTTACCTCGCCTAAATTATGTGGTGGAATTTGGGTTGCCATACCAACAGCAATTCCTGAAGCTCCGTTAAGTAATAAGTTGGGGATGGCAGCTGGTAGCACAACTGGTTCTTTTTTAGTGTTGTCATAGTTTGGGGAAAAATCCACAGTTTCTTTACTGATATCTCTTAACATCTCCTCAGCCAGATTAGCTAAACGGGCTTCGGTATAACGCATAGCTGCTGGTTCATCACCGTCTACTGATCCAAAGTTTCCTTGACCATCAATAAGAGGGTATCTTTGGGAAAAATCTTGGGTTAAATTTACTAACGCTCCATAAACATTTGATTCACCGTGAGGATGGTAGTTACCTGAGGTGTCACCAGCGATCTTGGCACATTTTCTGAAAGTAGATGAACGGAGTAAACCCAACTCATGCATCACAAATAGGACTCGTCGTTGGACCGGTTTTAAGCCGTCTCTAACATCTGGTAGAGCCCGGGAGACGATAACCGACATAGCGTAGTCCAAATAAGAGCGTTTCATCTCCTCAATCAGAGGAGTATCTTCAATCTTACCGATATTGGAAGTAGGTGTATTATCCATGCCTTAATGAAGAAAAATACCCTTTCGGGCTAGGTATATTATACCTCGTATAAAGACCAATAGGAAGGGGAAAAATTACCTTACACGGAAAGAATTACCGTTTTATCAGGTTTGAATTCATTAATATCAAAACCAATCTTTTTTCTCAGTAGTTGTTGCCACTCATCTTCAATTTGTGGATTATATTCAGGATGTTTTTTTATACGTTCATACTCTGCCCTAAGATTTCTTTTTAAATCTGGACCGGAATATATTAACTGTGTAGGGTAGGTTGAAAAACCTGTTGGATGATCCTTTGCGTTATGTTTAGTAATCTCAACATCTCGCCCATCCATTAACTGTTCATACTGATCCTTGGTCAAAGGATATAATAGCAGAGCTGTCATTTTTAGATCAAATTGGTCAGTATAAATAGCAGGCGTGGCTGTATCCAGCAAATAATACCTCTGTTCCCCTCTACGAAGAATATTGTATGAATGCCCAACCCTCTCTCCTTTAGGAAGTTGGCAATGTAGAGTGTTAACCATGAGGGTTTCTTCTCCTAGTACTGCTAATAAATTTTGGGTAACTGCTGCATGTTCTACGCAGGCTCCGGCATCTTTATCCTTGAGGTCTCGAATTGACAGTAAATGTTTTTCGATGTTTCCGGGCTCCGCTACATACCGTTTGATTTGATCGTCAAACAAATCATTCCTTCT
>MFCS01000015.1 GCA_001776975.1 Candidatus Daviesbacteria bacterium RIFCSPHIGHO2_01_FULL_41_45 | reverse complement strand
GTTGGAGTTGGGGTTGGAGTTGCTGCTGTTGAAGTTCGATAGCGGATTATAACAATACCAGAACCCCCAGTACCTCCCCCAGTACCTCCATTCGCGATTGAGGGAGGTCCTGCACCTCCACCTCCACCTCCGGTATGAGCAGTTCCAGGAGCTCCATCTCCACCACCTCCTGCTCCACCTCCTCCAGAACCTCCTATTCCACCGTTGCCGAGATCGTAACGACCTCCACCTCCACCACCTGCATAAGTAATTAAGGAACCACTAATAGAAGATTCCCCTCCTGCCCCTCCGGCACCCCCATTTGACGTAGATGTACTGCTTCCTTTTACACCAGAACCTCCACCTCCAGCACCACCAGTACCACCACCAGTAACACCACCTCCATTATTTCCTTGGCCGGCAGTTCTTGTTCCACCAGTGCCGGCAGAAAACCCTCCACCTCCACCAGAGCCTCCATTGGTGCCATTTGGTGATGCTGTAACTCCACCTCCACCACCTCCTCCAAAAGTTGAGGCCAGTGAACCAAAAGAAGAAGGGTTACCATTACCTCCAGTAGCTCCGGTCTCTGAAAAAACTCCACGCACACCACCTTCTCCAACTGTAATAGTGTATGCTTGTGCTGTAACTGTTGCCGTACCTGTTTTCATTCCACCACCTCCACCACCTCCTGCTCCACCTGCGTTATACAGCTTAGTACCTCCGGCACCACCACCAGCAACAACTAAATATTCAACACTCATAGCACCAGTCGGAGTAAATGTTCCACTACTGGTAAAAGTATGGATGGTATAACCACCGGTGTTGTTAATATCATTCCCGCCTGTGGCAGTATAAGTGGTTCCTGCTGGAGTTGGGGTAAAGGTAGGGTTAAGAGTGAAAGCTACAGCTTGAGCTGAGGAACGGCAGTATTGAATACTATTAGATAAAGTAGCACAAACAGTAAATAGACTACCTGAGGCTGAAGTAGCATCCGGCCCCTCTTTATAATCCACCTCACCTTGAAGGGGTTTTTTACCGCCTGAGAAGTCACCATCAGTTAAGGCTTGATAGGAAGCAGTACCTATATCATAGGAGACTTCATAAGCTTTGGCTACAGCATCAACTTGGGATTTTTTTAAGGTATCCTCAGAATTTTTTCTAATCCCGGTGTAGCTAACAATCCCCACTCCAGACAAAATAGAGATCACCGCCACCACAATCATTAACTCCACTAACGAGAAACCCTTAATAAATCTAGGCATTACATCCAACTTAACACAACTTAAGAAAATAGGAAATTATTGCTGATTGCCACGGCAATAAAAAGTACCGGCAGTTTTCTCTAAATTAGCACAAACCATCCAATAAGCGTTGGCACCCCCAGAGGGTACTGACGTAGTAACAGCTCCTAAAGCAATAGTACACGCACCAGGAGTCTGTGCAGAGGCACCTTCTCTAACGCAATACTTACAGACCCCCGGGCACTGACCATCAGTAGCCACGGTGGTATTTACTGGATCAACTGGAAACGCGCCTTCTGCAAAAAAGGATGTGGCCATCGCTTTGTATTGACCGGCTGTCGTTTTACCGTAATTTGCCTCCATAGCTGAAGATACAGCATCAATATCAGCTTTTCGTCTGGCATCCCGAGCGTCTTTTTGAATTCCGGAGAAAACGGTCACACCAACCACTGATAAAACAGCGATGATGGCTATCACAATCATCAACTCAACAAGGGTAAAACCTGAGGACTTTATTTTGGGCAGTTTCATCTCTTCTTTAAGATTGTCACAATCCTTAATCGCTGTCAATACCCGTCTTAGACCCCTAGGTATTTGAGGTAAAAATTCATAATTTGCTCTCCCCAAAGCAAAACTAATAGTGCCCCTAGACTTAAAAATGGCCCAAATGGTACTGTTTGACCTAATTTTTTCTTGCCGATAATAATCATCAAGATGGAAGTTACTGCCCCAAATAAAAATGCCAAAAACAAACCGACCATGATCTTAGGAAAACTCAAAACTAACCCTAAAAATAACACAAATTTAACATCACCCCAACCCATACCCCGACCTTTGGTAATTAAAATCAGCAGGATAAAAAATACTGCTGCCCCTAAACCGCTAAGCAGGGCCCAAAAAGCCCCTTCCCAGATATATAAAATATGGTTAGTCAGATAATTGGAGTTGGGGGGCATTAAAAAGGTGCCAATCGGTAAAGCGGATATTCTTCTATAAAACTCCCAGGAACTCAAAGCTGAAGTTGTCAGCCAGTAAATTACTGAAATTAAAACAGCCGGGTAGGTGATTTTGTCATAAATATAGCCCGTTTTAAGATCCACCAAAAATACTACTGCCAGAATTACCAAAACAAACATCTTAAACAAAATCCCCAACACCCACAACAGATTGTCAACACCCGGTGTTGCCAAGCCTGATAGAGGCAGGGATTGGTAAAGTAGTAACGCCACCAAAGCCCCCATTATAATCTCCACCAAAAAAGACTCCTTTCCAATTTTTTGATTACATTTTCTACACTTGCCCTTTAAAATAAAGTAGGAGAATACCGGCACCAGGTCATACCACTGAATTGCTTTTTTACAGCTTTCACAAACAGACCTTCCCTTCAGTGATTTTTTATGAATCAGCCTATATGACGTTGCTGCCACAAAGCTTCCCAAAACTGCTCCAATAATAAAACCTATTAAAACTTGAGTTATCATATTAATTAATTAATTAAAGTTAAGTTGGTGCCCACCTCATATTGATTATCATTATCTCCACCATCATTTTTCATCTTACTCTGGTGCATATCAGATTCTAGTGTGGCATTAATCTCCCAACCAACGCTATCAGACTCAAATGAGTAGTTGAATTTATCAGTATTAACAGGATCAACCGGTAAAATTGGTAAATAATTACTTTTTTGGGCTGTCAGATCAACCTTGACCCAACCATCACCGTTTGATTTACGGTAGCCATCAATCACCATATTTGACTGACCCTGACAATCACTCTGACCATTACAAAGAGGTTTTGACATATTAATGGCCTGGGTTAAAATTGCTAAATCAGCCAGACGCAAGGAATCATTCTCCCTAGCTCGAAGCTCCAAAGGATTTAGTAGGTACCACCCAGCAACTCCCAAAGCTATCAGCAGTCCCATTAGAGCAACCAGTTCAATAAGTACTAAGCCTTTTGACATGAATTATTTGATATTAGTGGTTAATTGATAAATTGGCAAGATGATGGAGACAACCAAAAAGGCTACACCTAGCCCTAAGATTAATAAAATGACTGGCTCAATAATAGTAGTTATATTTTTTAAAGACTCATCAGCTTCTGATTCAAAGTAATCTGCCAACTTAAACAATACCTCATCTAATTTTCCGGTCTCCTCACCGGTTTTGATCATCTGGCCTACCAATTTAGGAAAAACATTGGTGTTTAACAGCTGAGCAGATAAGGTCAAACCTCTTTCCACGCCTTTATAGGCAGAATCTAAAACAGCTTTATAAACCAAGTTTCCAGTTACATCTGCAACAATTTTAATTGATTCCAGAATTGATACCCCCGACCCAACTAACAGGGCAAAGGTCCGGGTGAAATTAGTTAAAATCACCAAATTAATAATCTTATTGACGACCGGCATCTTCAGCATTAATTTATCAAAGACAAATCTGCCTTCAGGAGTTGAGATATATCTTTTACTGGCAACGGTTACCCCAATGATGATGATTAAAAATAGCCACCAATAACTGAGCAACACCCCGGTCACAGAGAGCATAATCTTGGTTGGTAAGGGTAGTTCAATACTGGATTCACTATACAATCCAGTTAATTTAGGAACTACAAAAAATACCATCACCAGAGCTACCCCAATCATCATACAAACTACCACGATTGGATAAATCATGGCACCACCAATGCGGCTCTTAAAAATCCGTTCTTTTTCCAAGTTAGTTGCTAACTCCAACAAAATTGTATCTAACTTTCCTGATATCTGGCCAGCCCGAACCAATTTGGCATAGATATTTGGAAAAACATCTGGAAATTTTTCTAAGGCTGTAGCAAAATCCATGCCACCCTTAATATCTGCTGAGATACTAGAGAGTATCTTTTTAAAACGGGGATTGGGCTCTTGGTCAGCTAAGATATCCAGGGCCTCAGACAAGATTAGGCCTGAGGAGACCATGGTGGCCAACTGACGGGTCGTCACCACCACCTCAGCAAATGAGACCTTATTAAAAAGCTGGTCAAGATATTTTTCCTGAAACTCGTTGCGGGTGGTTAAGGAGATTATAATTAATTTCTTACCACGTAATATCCTGGCTGCTTGAAACTCATCTCGAGCCTCAATCTCACCTTTGTGAGCTATACCAGTTATGTCTTTGGTAAGATAGGTGAATATCGGCATAGTTTACCTACCTATCAACTTAGCCAACAGGTCGGGTCTAAAAGAATAGTCTCTGGCTGATTCATAGCTTATTTTGCCCTGTTGGATCAATTGAGCTAGTGATGATTCCAAAGTTACCATGCCCAGTTCACCTGAGGTTTGGATCAAATTATCAATAAGATGGGTTTTGGCGCTTCTGATTAGCTCCGCCAGTGCTGGAGTTTTGAGCAACAACTCTGCAGCCATCACCCGACCCGGACTAATAGTTGGCACTAATCTTTGGGAGATGATTGCCTCCAAAACTCCCCCCAGTTGTAATCTAACCTGACCTTGTTGTGTCTGGGGAAAGACATCAATAATCCGGTCGATTGATTGGGCAGCCGAATTGGTGTGCAAAGTTGCAAAGACCAAATGTCCGGTCTCAGCGATAGTTATGGTGGTAGCAATAGTCTCCAGATCTCTCATCTCACCAACCAACACCACATCCGGATCTTCCCGCAGAGCAGATTTTAAGGCTGCGGACCATGATTTCGTATCAACAAACATCTCTCTTTGGGAAACCACCGCCCGACCGAGGGGATATATATACTCAATCGGATCTTCAATAGTGATAATGTGGGACTGTTTAGTATTATTTATCTGATTAATGAAGGCAGCCAGAGTGGTTGATTTTCCATGTCCAGTGGGCCCTACTACCAGCACCAACCCTTGACGGATCTCTCCCAATTTTAAAGCTGCCGGAGGCAGTCCTAACTTATCTAACAAAGGGATTTTTAAGGGGATCATTCTAAAGGCTAAACTTAAACCTCCTTGTTGTTTATAAATATTAGCTCTAAAGCGGGCTCTTTTTTGATGGGTAAACCCAAAGTCCAATTCAAAGGTTGATGTAAACTGTGACTTTTGAATTGGTGTTAAGAGATTTTCAATAATCCCCAAGAGCTCATTATTATTACTTGCTGTCAACCCTGTTACAGGAATAAGCTCACCGTTTATTCTGATGGTAGGTGGATAACCCACCACAAGGTGTAAATCTGAGGCATTGCGGTCAATCACCAGATCAAGTAGTTGGTCCAAATTCATCTTTAGTCCTCAGCCACCCTTAACACTTCCTCCAGGGTGGTAATTCCTTCAATAACTTTTAAGTATCCATCCTGTTTGAGGGTAATCATCCCTTCTGTAACAGCCATTTTTTCTACATCAGCAGCTGAGGATTTACTTAATACCAACTTCATTATTCCCGGAGAAAGAACCAAGACTTCATATATCCCTACTCGTCCAGAATATCCTGTGTTCCCACATTCATTACATCCCGCACCTTTAAACAAAGTAACGGGTTTTCCAGTTGGAAGCAAAGAACCAAGTATGGCTTGAATATTGGAAGCTACCTCCGTTGGTGGAGTGATCGGAGTTCGACAGTGCTGACAAATTTTTCGCAAGATTCTTTGCCCAACCACTGCATTAATTGACGAGGCTAATAAAAATGGTTCAACTCCCATGTCCAATAAACGGGGCAAGGCACCGGAGGCAGTGGTAGTGTGCAGGGTAGAAAAGACCTCATGTCCCGTTAGGGCTGCTTGAATGGCTAAGTCCGCAGTCTCGGCATCCCGAATCTCTCCAACCAACATAATATTGGGGTCTTGACGCAAAAACGACCTCAGGGCATTAGCAAAGGTTAAGCCGATCGCTGCGTTCACCTGGACCTGATTAGCACCCGGTATTTGATACTCAACCGGATCCTCAATCGTTAAAATGTTTACCTTGGTGGAAGATATCTTGGTCAGGATCGAATAGAGGGTGGTTGTTTTTCCAGATCCAGTAGGACCACAGACTAAAATTATTCCGTGCGGGCGGAGAATTTGGGCTTGAAGATTTTTCAAAGAGATACCCCTTAATCCTAAATCCTGCAGAGTTGGGGGCTGGGTAGACTTGGGCAACAACCTCATGACGATCTTCTCTCCATAAATCGTGGGGATCGTTGAGATACGAAGATCATAAACAGACTTTCCTGAGGTATAACTAAACCTGCCATCTTGAGGTAGTCTTTTTTCCTCAATCTTTAAAGAGGACATGATTTTCATCCGTGAGATTAAGGATTCGTGAACCCCCCGGGGCAAAATTACCTTTTCATGCAGAATCCCGTCTATCCTATACCGCACCCTGGTTCTATCATCTTCTGGCTCAATATGAATATCAGAAGCCTTAGATTTAACAGCATACTCTAAAAGCTGGGCAGCGATATTGGCCACCGGAGCCTCTCTGATAACCTCAGCCTTATCCTCAATCTCCTGTTCCGTATTTTGTAGGGCTGAAACTTCCTTTAACGCCGAGGATACTTCGGAGCTCAGAGTTTGGGTATATTGCTCACTAATCGCTTTTTCTATCTCCTCTGGTAAAGCCAAATAAGGCTTGATGGTAAGATTATTACGTTTCTCCAAAAACTGAATCACCTGTAAATCTAGCGGGTCAACCATCGCCAAAAATAGCTGATTGCCTTTTTTATCGAAGGGAAGGACATGGTATCTTTTGGCCACATTCTCCGGAACTGTGTTTAAAACATCCACCGGTATGGCTTTGTTTTCCAGTTTTATAAAAGGCACCCCTAAAACTTGAGATTTAGCAGTAAACAACTTGGCCAAAGGAACTAAATTACTCTTAACTAACAAAGTTTCTGTGGGTAGGTTGGTGGTAATAGATTGTTGTTTTAAGGCTAATACCTGATCTTGGGTCAGTAAACCTTGGGTTAATAAGATATCCTCAATTCCAAACTGGACAGTTGTTGGCATATAAACTAAGATACCTGCAAGGTACCTAACTAAATTATGTATTCTTTTAGATTAAAGGTCAATGAGATTTTGAGGACATGGCTCTACGCTTAGACAAACAACACCCGGTGTTGCCAAAGTTATTCCAAAGACAGATGTTTGAGTCGAGATAAAGTTCTTTGATAATCAGCCTGGTCTAGCGTAAACTTTTTAAAGGATTCCAAGGAAGGAAAGTGGTTCTTTAATAAATCTGTACTCAAATATTTTTCTTCTCTCAATCCTAAGTAGTCCATCCAGGAAGACCAAGCATAGCGATCAAGATCAATAACATCCTTTACTAGATAGGTGGTTAGTGGGTTTAGATGAATATACCGAGCTAGGTGTAAAAGCTGCTCATCTGATTCAACCCTAATCACCTTAAATCTAGCCTGAAAAACAGCCCCATTTCTATCAGACTTGGTATTATAGTATTTAGCATAACTATCCTGGAACTTCCTCATAAAGTTAGTTATACCTTTTATCTTAATCTCTTTTAGTAGAAAATGGATGTGATTGGGCATTAAACAAAATGATATGATTTCTATGTTCTTGTCTAAATTATTCCTCATTTGTTCATAAAGATTCTTTTTTTGATCAACAGATAAACGATTATACTTGGAGAAACTCATGGGAGTTTTTTCATAGCTGTAGAAGGAAAATACTTCTAGGGCTCTCTTATAATCATTTTTTACCTCAAAGATGGGAATCTTGGCAACGCTGCGATTAAAAACATGGTAGATCTCTCCTGGAACAATAACTTGCTGGCGATAAGGCATACTCTTAAAATATTATAAGTTACCCAATGTGTCAAGCTAGTCAACACCCGGTGTTGCCAAATTAAGATCAGCTATAATCTTGTTATGATTCCTTGGATTATCATTGACTCAGACATAACAAAAAGAACTGAGCAGATATTAAAGATTCTGGAAGATCAGGGTTTAAAACAAAATCATCCTAATATGTTTTGGGTGGGGAAGGGAGAGAAGTTGGGAATCGAACAAGCTAAAAAAGTAATTGACCATTTAAACTTACGTCCCTATCAAAGTGGAGGACAAGCAGTGGTCATCATTGAGGCTGATAACTTAACTCCGGAGGCTCAAAATTCCCTCTTAAAAACCCTCGAGGAGCCACCGATTGATGCAATTATCCTTTTTGGGGGCGCGTCTGAAGATAATTTCTTACCCACTGTTTTATCAAGATGCCAGGTAATTAATTCACAATTTAAAATTCACAATTTAAAATTGGAGGATAAAGAAGGGATTGAGAAACTTATTGGCTCATCTATTGAACAAAGATTTCAATTTGTGGAGAAGTTAGAAGATAAACAAAAGTTGTTGGATAGGATAACAATATATTACCAGGAAAAACTCAGGAACAATCCTGCAAAATCACAGGTGTCTTTCTTAGAAGATTTAATTCAGGCTCATCGCTGGGCCAAACAAAATGTTAACTTGCGTGCCATTCTAGAATATATTATGTTAAGAGCAGTAAAATAATATGGATGGTAATTCAAGCCCAGAATCAAATAATGAAACGTTAGTAGCAAGGGCTAGGCGCTTAGCCCAAGAGTCAGCTAATAAAGCTGAGGCGGAAAAGAGACAAAATAGGGCCTTGTATGGGGCAAGTGGCACCACTAAGAAGCAGGATGAACCAGTAGTAAATCCAGCCTATGAGAGACCAAATTACCCTCCTAGTAAGATGCAACTAACCGGGATACATGAACATCATGGATCAGCACAACCCATAATTAAAGCCAAACGTGCAGTTATCAATAGCGACCCGAATAGTGTAGTTTATATCGGAGGAGACCAAGCAGAGCCTGCAAATGTATTTGCTTTAAAGCGAATAAAAAAGGTCCGTTAGAATTTTTTCACCCATTTTAGATTGCTACGACAATCTAATCAAAATAGTCTCGCTTGCAATCTGGAAATTAAACTGCTACACTGACAGCCACTATGCCACTGCAAAGATTACCTAGAAAACCAGAAGAATACTCAGCCCGAGAGATCCAAGTTTTGGAAGGGTTAGAGCCAGTCAGAAAAAGACCAGGGATGTATATTGGCTCTACCGACGAGAGGGGATTGTGGATCATGATTAAAGAGATCATCGATAACTCGGTGGATGAGGCGATGGCCAGCAGGTGTTCTAATATTTGGATCGAACTCCACAAAGACAATTTCATTACCGTCTCAGATGATGGATTTGGAATTCCTTACGACATCCACCCTAAGGTTGGCAAAAGCGCCCTGGAAGTAGCCATGACCGTTTTACACGCTGGAGGGAAATTTGGTGAAGGTGCTTACAAGGTCTCCGGAGGGTTACACGGAGTTGGAGCCTCTGCCGTAAATGCTCTATCTCAATATATGCGGGTTGAGACCAGGCGTAATAACAAAACTTTCTTTCAAGATTACTCCAAGGGCACCCCTAAACATGACGTCAGAGAGATTAAAAAAGGTGATGAGGCTACAGAATATAATTACCACTATGTTTGGGGTACTAAATCCGGAGTCCGGACTACCTTTAAGGCTGATCCAGAGATTATGCAGACAATTGAACCTAATATGGAGATCGTTTTAAAACAGGTTAAGAATCGGGCCTATTTAGTCGCCGGATTATACTTCCATATTTACGACGGAGTTAAAGATCGCGAGTTTCACTATTACTTTGACTCGGGACTTGTCGCCTTAATTAAACACATGAATAAATCAAAGGGATCAGTACACAACCCAATTTATATTCACCGCAAACTTGAAGAAATTGATGTGGAAGTAGCCATTCAATACTCAGATGGGTTTAACCCAACCCTAGAAAGCTACGCTAATGTCCAGGCGACCAATGATGGTGGAACACACGTTACCGGGTTTAAAACTGCTCTGACCCGTGCCATCAACGACTACGCCCGAAAACAAGGATATTTGAAAGAGAAAGATGATAATCTGACCGGGGAAGATACTTTAGAGGGAATTACTGCTGCGATAGCCATTAAGATGGACTCCGAACGGCTTCAATTTGAGTCCCAAACCAAAGACAAGCTCGGCAACGCTGAAGCAACCCCAATTGTTTCTCAGGTTGTTAAAGAGGGCTTAGATGTTTTTTTTGAGGAAAATCCAGCAGACGGCAGGCGGATAATTGAGAAAGTTATAATTGCTGCCAGAGCCAGACTAGCTGCCCGGGCAGCCAAAGATGCTGTTTTAAGGAAGGGTGCTTTTGAGGGTGGTGCTCTGCCCGGAAAACTGGCCGATTGCCAGGAAAGGGATCCGGCAGTATCTGAGCTGTACATTGTTGAAGGGGATTCAGCCGGAGGATCAGCGAAACAAGGTCGGGATAGAAAATTCCAAGCTATATTACCACTGCGGGGTAAAATCCTAAATACCGAAAGAGCTAGATTAGATAAAGTGTTAGAGTTTGAGGAGATTAAATCATTGGTAATTGCCTTAGGAACAGGGATCGGAGATTCAATTGATTACAACAAAGCCCGCTATCACCGGGTAGTATTAATGACTGATGCTGACGTTGATGGAGCACATATCAGAACTTTACTTTTAACCTTTTTCTACAGATATCTGCCAGAGATGATTACCAGAGGATATATTTATATTGCTCAACCTCCTCTGTTTAAAGTTGCTAAGGGTAAAGATATCCAATACGCCTA
>MFCS01000014.1 GCA_001776975.1 Candidatus Daviesbacteria bacterium RIFCSPHIGHO2_01_FULL_41_45 | reverse complement strand
GTTACTACACTTTATTATACATAGAAAACCCGTAATTACCAGGAGTTGTACAAAAAATCTGGAAAATAGGCGAGGAGCTAAATTCTCTGAAGAATTCTGGCAGCCCGCTTCGCCAAAGCTACAGCGAGGCGAGTCTGGCTAAGATCACGTCAAGAGCTCCAGACGGGACACCCTGTCCTGAAAAGTCTCGAATGTATTCAGAATAGTAGTTCGATGTAATCATTCGTTTTTCAATCTATTTGTGCCCAGATTACTTAAGGGGGACACGGGACATGAACTCGTTTATTTAGTAATTGCAAGAGCGATAAAATTCGCTCCTCCATCACTAGAGACTTCTATATCTTTTGGTGCAAAATGAGAGAAAAGAGGAACAACTCTTGGTGGCATCATTCCTGCAGGGCGATAAAAGAGTGGTTCTTCTATTTTCCATCTGATTATTTTTCCACTGTAGTCTTCCCCAGTTTTTCCAGCATAGTATCTGGCTTGGGAACCCTCGCTTCGAAACATTGATTCTGATTCAAAGTTTGCGCTTGGATCTAGATGAGAAAACCATGGATGCTCTCCTCTGTTAATGCGACGTAGCTCTTCTTCTCTTATAGCTCTATATAGATATGAACCTTCTTGTAAACCATTTTGTTCTATGATTCCTCTAGTTTGTCTAACTGCTTCATCGCTTCCAAGTTGTCTTTTTAAGAATTCATCAATCAGTTCACGTCTTCTTTCTAATAATTCTTCTCCTGTCAATGTTTCATCCCATATCTGAACAGAATCGATAGGAGTAGATATTGCCCAATCTTTTACGTCGAACCTTTCCGGATTCCATTTATTTGACATAAACTTGCCATTGTTTATTAATCTTACTGTTAAACCTTTACTTGTTGATTGTAGATCAGTGTTTTCGGGAAGTCGTGTGTCCAGAGTTGGTACAGTAAAGACCGAGCTAGCAAATCTTGGATCCATATTCACATAAACAAATTCTGGCGCAGTACCTTCCTTTTTGGGAGTTGCTATGTCTTTTTTTTCAAGATTTGATTGATCAGTCATAAGTTGAGTATATCAAACTCAGTTATCATTTTTTTTGATAAATATTCATTAATTTAGTAAACTGAGCAAGATAGTTAAGGAGAATTAGTTCAACATAATTTGCGTCTTGACAAAAATTAAGAAATATTGTTAAATATTCTTATGTCTACTGTAACTATATCACTTCCAGTTCAAATTGCACAAAAAGTTGATGCTGAAGCAAAGAAACAAGGTTTTGCTACCCGCTCTGAATTTATTAGGAGCCTCATCAGGAGATATTTTGTATCAGAAGATCTTACTTTTGAAGAATTTGTTCCAAGGCCTTTAGTTGAGATTAGAAGAGAATTTGAAAAAACTGGCAAATATAATAAGAGATTCATTGATAGCTTGATTATAGGGCTGAAAGAATCATCTCTTTATGAAGGTAAAACCTCTTAGTCCTCGTTTGAATAAATACTTAAAAAATCACGGATTAGCTAAGAAATTTGCAAAACAAACCAATCTTCTTTCAGAAAATCCTAAACACCCCTCACTTAACACAGAGTTATTAGAGCCAAAACACATGAGAGTTTATTCGTTTAGAATCGACAGAAAATATCGAGCAACCTTTGGTGTAGTTTCAGGAGAAATCGAAATTTTTGATATCACCGATCATTATCAATAGCCTAATTTATTTTGCTCATACATTTTTAATTGGTACGTGCTATAATATCCGCCATGGCAAGTTATAACCGCGACAATAGATCTGATAGAGGCAGAAGCTTCGAAAGAGGTGGCTTCAACGATCGAGGTTCCCGAGGTCCTGTTCAAATGCATCAAGCAGTTTGTGACAAGTGTCGAAAAGATTGTGAAATTCCTTTTAGGCCAACTGCGGGAAAACCCGTTTTCTGTAGTAACTGTTTTGATAGAAACCAGGGTTCTGATTCAAGAAGCTTTGACAGAAGATCTGATAGTAGACCCAGTGGCTTTGATAGACCGATGTTTGAAGCGGTCTGTGCTGATTGTGGAAACAGTTGTAAGGTTCCTTTTCAACCAACAGGAGATAAACCAGTATTTTGTAGTAACTGTTTTGGAGAGAAAAAGGGAGCTGGAAACAGGGATAATAATCAACCTCAAGTTAACGAACAGTTAGAAACATTAAATAGTAAATTAGATCAAATATTGCAATTGTTATCTCCCAAAGTAGTCTCAGAAAAACAGGTTGTGGTTTCTGAAGAAGTAGAAGTAAAAGTAAAACCAGCTAAAGTCAAAGCCTCCAAAAAAAGTTTAGTCTCTTGAATTTTAATTCTTTAAGGGTATAATCTTACCTATTATATGGCTAAGCCAGAGATTCCAGATACATTGCCAACCAGGCGTGAATTTCCTGATGTTCCTGATCCAATTTGGGTACCGGAACCCCTGCACGCTCCTTCCATACCTGTTGTAATTCCACAAAAACCTGCTGTCCCCGTCAGACGATAACTCCTTTTTATGGAAAATATTGATGGTTTGTACGCAACTGTTAGCCATAGGTTTGATCCGGAAGTACACCTTAGTGATTCTGACTTAACTCCTAGTGAAAAACATTTAATTTTTGCCATGCGCAGTAACGGATTTTTTAGAACCAAGAACAACTCCTGGCTCTTTAATCATGGTGCAGCAGTATCATTAGAGAGTGAATTTTTATCACAAAGAACCTCCTTTTTTGGCCCCGGTGGCAGTGACCATGGGTTTTTTTCCACCTTCGATGATGATAATAATGAGGTTGATCCCCAACCATTCCTGTCGGCTTTCACTCAAGATGCGGTCATAAAAGTCATCGATAAATATAGAGGAAGAGACGAAGATATAGCCTCTAAAATCGCCTTTATTCTAGGCGGATTAGTTCGCTATCAATCATCAAGATTTTCTACTCCCCCCAAAAATGATTGGGTTCAGTTTGCATCCAAAATGACCAACCTGGGCCAAGAATATAGTGCCATGGCAATCGTTAGTAGTATGGCGATGTACGTTATATCCGGAGGATCTATTGAACCGAGCGACCGCTTCAAAAGAGATGTATTTTTTATGGCCGAGGCAGTTGAGCAAGACCCGGTAGATCCGCTAGTTACTACTGATCTAGGATTATCACAAACACTCAGGCTAAAGTCTTTTATCAACCGACTAAATCATCAGCCAGCAGATAAATTTCCCGACATTGAACCACTCATCGAACCATTTCGTAACTTTCCTACAGTGGGAGCTGAGTTCCATTTTCCTGTAAACGCTCCGGAGGAAAATAGTTATTTCTGGGAGAGACTGGCACTTTTAAATATGTCTCAATATCAAGAAGGATCACAGATTCAATTGTCCAGAGACGATCGGGGGGTGATTGAAGTTAGAATGAATCCTTCGATATACCCAGTCACCATCGCTAACTGGAGGCGGATGATGTATTTACTGCCAGAGTTAAAACGGACATATTTTACTACTACCTTAAACCGCAGTGCCAAGACGGAAGATTTTAATTGGTGTGTTGAAAGTGATAGTAATTTAGTAAAAAAGTTAAAATCGATTGGACTACTTTGTTATGCTGGACTATATGAGGATATTCCTGAAAAGAGAAAGATTGAAGAGATCCAATTTGGAACAGTATATTTAGGTCAAACAGTGAGGATGGTTGACGGAATTTTTAGTCTTTCTGGCAATTGGGGTAAAAATTATTTTCGTGCAGGGAGCGGTGAATATGGCCAGCTGGGAATTTATGCCGGTTTTGGTGAACTACTTCCTTATTTAACATATTACTCTTCCATGGTTCTGGCAAATCCAGATGTATTAAAAGATTTTAATAAAAACTTTTGGGAGCAGATTAAATCCCTGAGAGATGCCTTGTCGTTATCTCCAGAAGACAGAAGAGACATTTTTGGTGGTATTCAGGAAAACATTCAAAAGTTTAAGAGATTACATACAGCTCACGTTGCAGGTCAAGAAATAATGACCCAGCTAAACTCCTGATAGTTGACTTATAGTATCTATTCTGTCATAATCCACACTTAAGTTTATGTCACCTGATCAAGAGCCAGCTTTCCCTTCAATAGAGTCTAATTTAATAGATTTATCTATTCCACCAAGAAGAGATTTTATTTCCGGTCTTCGGAACAAGTTTTCCTTAAGAATTATGGCAGTAGCTACACTTGCTGCTGCTGTTGGCTATGCTTCTTTGGGAGAGGTTAAAGCCTCGACGGTCGAATCTACCTTATCTACAGGAATAATAATGGTGGGCACAAGTTTAAGTCCTGTCCAAGAAGCTGAGGTTGGAAATGCTTCTACAATAGGCTCAGTAATAGCTCAGCTAAATAGTGAAATTGCCTCAAGAAGAGTTACCAATCCAAGTTATTTAAGTAGAAATACTAACAACGGAGCAATCGTCATAACAGAATCAGACCGCTCTTTATATCAGACCACACATGGAGTCGCCCTGGAGACAGATATTGAAACCGTAGAGCAAAGTATCAGAAACGATTTAGCAGTATCGGGAGTAATTCCAGCTGGCACAAATGCAGCCAGTGAGTCAGTGGGATTTAATGTTGACTTTATTATTAATACACAAAACGCCTCAGCTTCTTTGCAGGTTGCCAAGTGGGATCAACCAGACGCGTTTATAACATCAGGAGTTCAGGCTGTTGATGGGTTTACAGTTATAGCTAATGCCACCACAAGAATTACCAATATTAAAGATCAATTAATTAGAGATGCCTTGAGAGTTCCACTAGCTCATTACGCCAATATTATTCCTTCAAATTTTGCAACAGGGGGTCAAATGGATAACGAGATCTATCCATCTTTAAAGACTGTGCAAGTTCATACTGATGCCAAAGTTAGTGGAAATCTAATTAATAATGGTTTAGTTGAAACGGGAACAGGTGGAATTAGTTTAAATCATGCGTCTTTATTAAAATTTAGACAGTACCAAAATACAACTCACAATTTATCGGAGATTGTTTATAACTCGTATCATTTACCGGCACACTTTAAAAATACGCGATTTAGAATCCATCCAGTTAATGGAACGGTTGCAGATTACACCATAAATCAATCAAATCAGACAACAAATGCTGATGTCAGTTTTACAACATCAGAGTTTTTTATCGCTACAGCTACAACCGGTAAATCAGGTAAAACATTAAATAATTTATCTTCAAGAGCAATTACGACTGCAAATCAACCTTTGGGATCGGAAATTTTTGATGTTTTAGCAAATGGTTCAATAGACCCCAGATCTTCAGTCGCCTATATTGTTTTTGACCGTGGATTAGCTACAGAAAGACAGGCAGTAGTAACCGCTAATCAGCTTGAGTATATTTTTACTACCAGTGTTGATCAAACAAGTAACACTCAAGCTTCAGATATTACTCTTTATGTAAGAAGTTTTACCTCTACAGATACAGTTGACAGTGCAAAATATCTTGATATGAAATATTTGATTAATAGCAATACTACAGCTTCAACCCCTCTTCCAACAATAACCTCCACCGCCACCATTACTCAAACAGCCACAGGTACTCCAACTAGCACGCCAACATTTACTGTAACCTCAACCTCAACAGAAACGCCAACTGTCACCCAAACTGCAACAGTTACACCTACTTCTACAGAAACACAAACAAGCACAGCTACCGTGACCTTTACTCCAACTTCAACAGAAACTCCAACAACAACTTCTACTGTCACATTTACTGCTACTGAAACCGCTACTGGTACTCCAACTCCAACTGTCACAAATACAGAAACTCAAACAACCACAGCAACCCCTTCTTTAACACCAACAATTCAATCACCAAGTGGTGGATTTCCATTTCCACCAGCTAATCCAACTTCAACAGAAACTAATACAGCTACTCCTACTGCCACTGAAACCGCTACTGGTACTCCCACCCCAACTATTACAAACACAGAAACTGTTACACCAACAGCAACAATTCAATCATCAGGTGGAGGATTGCCCTTTCCACAATCTTCATCTACACCAACCGAAACTGGTACTCCAACAGAGACTCCAACAGAGACTCCAACAGAAATTCCTGTGAGTGAGAATAAGAGATATTTTCCGGTAATTATCCAACAAACAGAGCGAATTATAGGTTTAGAATCCCGGGTAAGTTCTCTTATTGCTAATATTAAAAAGTTATTGGCAGTATAATAATTATGTTAAACTTTAAAAGCATGAAGCAGATAATACTATCTTTAATTATTTCTTTGTTTCTGTTTATTCCTAATGTTTACGCTAGTATTCTTCCGGAAGGAACCATTAGCTCAATATCTCCATCCTCTTGCGCAGACTTTCCCTGTAGTGTATCCATTTCCTGGAATGTAACCAATAATCCTGATGGAGAAGGAGTAGAGCTAAGCAATAATGGTTCTGTTTTAAGCTCCGGTGCTAGTGGTAGTCAAAATTTCACAATTTCATCAGCTTCAAATATTGTTTTAAATGTTGGAAGTACACAGGTAGACTCTAAATCTCTGGGGTTAGTAGTTCCAACAGCCACCCCTACTCCAGCTCCCAAAACCTGTAATCAGGATTGTGGAGGATTAGTGAGTTGTGTTTCTGGGTTATCCTGTATTAGTGGTAAGTGTAGACTACCTTCTTATCCAAACGAGTCAAGCTGTCAGGCTCCTTCTTATCCGGAATATCGATCCTGTAATCAAAGCTGTGGAGGTGGAAACCAACAGTGTTTGTCAGGATTATCTTGTATAAATAATGTCTGCCGTCACCCCCAAAACCCTAATGATACTAGCTGTTCAGCTCCTGCCGGCGCCAGTTCAGCTACGGCTGTAACTCCTACCAAGTCTCCCATTAGTGGTTCAGTGTTGGGTAGTAAATCCTCAATAACTGCTATTATATCTGATACTTCTGAGGCCACTTCTGCTGGTGAGATTTTGGGTACTCAAATAGATGATCAACCAACTTCTATCTCAGAAGCAAACCCGCCTCAACAACCAGGATTAATGGATAAAATCAAATCAAACCCATTACCAGCAGTAATTCTCTTAGGTGGCTTAGCAGCCCTAGGTTTTAGTTTATACAAACTAAAAAAGGGTTAAGTTCTACCTATCTTTTGCAATAGAAACAGTAACAGGTATATGCTCTGAGAGTTGTAGCCAATCTTTTCCTTCTCCGGTTAATACCTTAAACATGTTACCCATGGAAATTTTAGGAGGAACCGTGATAACAGCTAAATCCCGATTTCCCGCTGGCCTAATTATCCGAGCCATTACTTCTGACAGGGATTTAGTAATAATGTAATGCCGTTCGTTGAAGAGTAATCTTTCTTTAGTATTAAGATAGTCTGATAATCTACCCAGTAGGTTGCTGTCCCCATCCCGAATATTGTTGCCAATAAAGTCAAAGCTCACAAAAGGAATATCCAACAATACATTAAGTTCAGCCAGATCTCCGTCATTTTTATAATTAGTCCGATAGATTCCCTGTCTCCAAATCGATAAAAAGGTCTCATCTTCCCAATTAATTGATGGCACTCTGGCTTCGGGACGATAATACAATTCATATATTGTAGGATAAATTGAGGATCCGGCTGTCCTAGATTTAACAACTGCATCACACCTCCCGTTAAAAGGAGAAGGTGATATTTTTCTTTCCATGGAAACTCTTCCTGGTGCAGTAAAATACTCCTGTTGAGATGAGATAACGCCGTAATTTAATACCCCCACCTCTCTGATTTTTCTATAATTACCCATCCCAATAATTGGCACGGTGACGGTAGCTCCTGCTTCCTCTAGTTTCCAGCTGTCATCTGACAGGTTATATTGATAGCCAAGTCTTCGTAGCTCTGTTTCTAGATCTTCTTTTCTCATACTTGGCCTGGATTATAGCAGGTATCCTCTTTTTAAGGTGAACTCACCATATTTGTCATTAACGAGATCCAGGGTTTTAATAATTCTTTCTTGCCGGAGATCTTCCTCTAGGAAAGTTAGATTGTGAGGATTTTGAGGTTTTAAATTTGAGAGGGATACTGCAACTAATCTAATCTGTCTTCCAGTCCAAGTTTTGTTAAATATTGTCCAAGCTCCGTTAAAAACCTCTAACCCATTGTGGGTATAAGGAATAGTTATCTGCATACCTGCACCGGAAAAATCAGCATATCTAAACCAACAACTAACTGTTTTGCCAACTAGTTTTTTAGCTCGGGACCTTCTGGCAATTAACTCAGTAAGTTTCAAAAGTAGTTGTCTGATTTTTTCTAGGTTACCGGTATTGTTGTTCAAAGTATATTGGTGACCAATTGATTTAACCTCATCCTTTTCATAGAAAGGCAACACCGGAGTATGGTCTATCCCTCGGGCCATGTTATAAAGAGTCTCTCCATAGGATTTAAAGTGGGCTAGCAAACTTTCCTTGGACATCAATCTTAGTCTTTTAAAATCAGCTACTCCTAAATCAAACAATCTTTTTTTGATCCCATAGCCAATTCCACAAAGATCATCCAGCTTACACCTATCCAATATCCAGCAAGCCGACTCCTCATCATAAATCGCCACTAAACCATCAGGTTTTTGTAGATCTGAGGCTAATTTGGCCATTAATTTATTATAAGAGATACCGATGGAACAGGTGACCCACTCCCCGATTCTGGAACGAATTTTTTGCTTGATCTCCACTGCAAAGCGGGTGGCGTCTTGTAAATTATTATGAGTAGGTAGTTCCAGAAAACTCTCATCAATAGAAAAAATTTCTAAGTCAGGTGAGTAGTCTTTGAGGATGTTTATAAACTGTTTGGTAGTAGAGAGGTATTTATCAGAGTCCCCTCTGACTAAAATTAAATTTGGACAGAGTCTTTTGGCTTCCCAAATAGGCATCCCGGTTTTTACCCCTAACTTTTTGGCTTCAATGGAGGCTGTACCCAAAACTGTCCGATCTAATCGATCCCCACCGGTGACTCCAATTGGTTTGCCTCTTAATCTAGGATTAGCCTGTTGTTCGATGGTAGCAAAGTAGCTGTTTAAATCTATATGAAGAATAATTCTCACTCACCCTCCTCAACTGCCTCCAGGTGCCATTTAAGATTTTGAGTGTCAAAGCGAAGTTGGTAAAAATTATCTCCTGAGGATATAGAGTAGTGATAAAGTAGAGATGTACCCTCGCAGGAGGTGTGAATTAAATTAACAGCGGTAACTTTAATAGTCCTATTTTTCCAGAT
>MFCS01000013.1 GCA_001776975.1 Candidatus Daviesbacteria bacterium RIFCSPHIGHO2_01_FULL_41_45 | reverse complement strand
AAAATATTTTTGATTTATGTGATAGAGAAAAAGTTGACATCCAAAGAAAATTTGTTGAAGAAACCAAGATGATTATTAGAGAAGCAAGATGGGAAGAAGTAGATGAATTGGCTCCAATATTAAGAGTGATCAATCTACAAGACCGAATATCTTCAGATAATCCTCCACCTGCCTCAATCCTAGATACTATTAACTTTAAGAGATACGGCTACGGCAGGCGTAATTTTTTGAAAAATTTCGGAGGCCAGATAGATATGGCAACATATTCAGCAGGACAATTAAGCAGCAATCAAAGAATGAGAGGGAGGTGGAGAAAGTTTGCCATTACAAGTTTACAAGACGAGCTAGCAAGTAAAGCCTTACCAGATCATTATAAAAAGGACTTAACGATGCTGTTGCAAGCTGCTAGAGCTCTAAGGGTGAGGTTAGATACAAATTAAATCCAACCAGTTTTATTAAACTCTTTTAACAATAAGATTTTGAAAGAGAGTACTATACATAAGAGCATCTTCAGCTACTTGATCACCTGTTTTATTTAAAGACTCTTTTACCCTCTCTAATAGCTTTTCAAGATAAGCATCAGAATTAGAATTAGAAATTTTTAATTCTTCACTTCTCTTTAGTGCTTCCTTCTTGAATCTATGTGCCATATTAAATGAACCTCTGTGAAGCCCCAGAGCTACTCTTTTTAGATCCATTGCCAGTGATGAAATAATAATTTTTTGATTCATAATACTTCCTGAAAGAAAAAACTCATTAATTCCCCGTATTTATTTCTAATTTCAATATCCTGTATTTCATTACTGGTATTATTATCATTTGGACGGATATTAATAAATGAATTGAAATCAATGCTTTTAGTCTCCAAATCAACTCCCCCACCCCAAAGATCAGACTGTTTTGAGCCTTGATTAAGCAGCATCTGCTCACCCTCAAAGTGTCTATCCATCCCGGCAGAACAAACTTTTTTATTTATATCTATAACAGTTTTAATATAGACATCAAAAACTTCTTTAAGTTTTATTAGCTCATCTTTGGTAAATGGTTCAGACTTAGTAATTATCACAAAGCCATTTTAGCATAGTAAAAATTAAATAGTCAGCCATCCTTAATTAACCATTTATGAAATTTTCTGTTAAAATTCCCTAATTATGAATTTTTGGGAGAAGTTGAAAAAACCGATATTTATTTTAGCCCCAATGGATGGGGTGACCGATACTGTCTTTAGACAGATTGTGGCTTCTGTTGGTAAACCGGATGTAATGTTTACAGAATTTGTGCCAATTGATGCTATCTTATCACCAGTTCAGCAGATGGTTTTGGAAAAATCTTTAAGTTTTAGTGAGATTGAAAGACCTATTGTAGCCCAAATCTGGGGCACTGACCCTGATAAATTTTTTGCTGTTGCCAAATTACTCTCCAAATTAGGATTTGATGGGATAGATATCAATATGGGTTGTCCTGATAAAAGTGTCATTAAAAAAGGAGCCTGTTCAGCTTTGATTAACAATCCTAGATTAGCCAGCAAAATTATTCTCGCCACTATCAAAGGGGCAAATGGTTTACCGGTTAGTGTAAAAACCAGGATCGGTTTTGATGAGGCCCAGACAAAAGAGTGGGTAAAAACTTTACTACAAACACCTATTGCCGCCCTAACCTTGCACCTGAGAACTATCTCTGAGATGTCAAAAGTGCCGGCTCACTGGGATGAGCTAACCATGGTGGTAAAAATTAAAGAATCACTAAAATCTAAGGCCTTAATTATCGGTAACGGTGATATTAAAACCTTACTCGATGCCCGTGATAAGTATTTAAAGTACAAAGTTGATGGAATCATGATTGGTAGGGGTATTTTTGAAAATCCCTATCTTTTTAATGAATCCATTGATCCCAGTCAGGTAACACCCCAACAAAAGATTAGCTTGTTATTAAAACACCTTAGGCTTTTTGAGAAAACGTGGGGAGGGTCCCGTAATTTTGAACTAATGAAAAAGTTTGTCAAGTGTTATGTCAACAATTTTAAGGGAGCTACAGATAGCAGAGAGTCTTTAATGAAGACTACGACCTTAGCGGAACTGATCGGGCTTGTTGAGGCTATTTCTGTTACAATTCCCTAACTATGTTACTTGATCATACAGTAGTTACATTTGAGGCTGGACACGGTGGAGCTGGTAAGGTTTCCTATTACCCCCGGGAAAATGCCGGACCAGACGGAGGAAATGGTGGCAAGGGTGGGGATATTTATGCTGTGGGCATATCTGATCTAACAGCTCTTAATCAATTCTCTCACAGAAAGTTAATTCAAGCCCCAAATGGACAGCCAGGAGACGGTAATCGGATGTTTGGTAAAGACGGTGAGGATATTGAGATTAAGTTTCCCATAGGCACAAAGCTGGTTGAACAAGAGACTAAAGAAACATTTGAGATCAATCAAGTTGGAGATAGAGCCTTGATTTGCAAGGGCGGTCTAGGGGGCAGAGGAAATTTTGAATTTAAATCACCCCGTAGAACCACTCCTATGTTTGCTCAGAAAGGCTTACCGGGTGATAATAAAACCTTCATTATTGATCTTAGTTTAATTGCTGATTTTGGACTCATTGGATTACCAAATAGTGGTAAAAGTAGCTTATTAAATGAGCTCACCAAAGCTAATGTGAAAGTGGCCAATTATCCCTTCACTACCTTAGAACCAAACTTGGGGGTGATTGGAAAAAAAGTGATCGCTGATATTCCCGGTTTAATTGAGGGAGCCTCACAAGGTAAAGGCTTGGGGATTAAATTTTTAAAGCATATTGAGAAAGTGGAGATTTTACTGCACTGTATATCTTTAGAATCTGAGGATTTACTCCAAGATTACAAACTAATTAGGACAGAATTGGGGAATTTTAATCAGGACTTATTGACTAAAAAAGAGATTATAATCCTGACAAAATCTGATTTAGTTACCGAGGAGATACTTAAGGAAAAAATAAAACAGCTCAAAGATACTAAAAAAGAGATCATAATAATCTCTATTTATAATTGGGATAGTTTAGAAACTCTTAAGAAGTTTTTTTAGGCAGAGGTTTAGAGCGGTTAGCTCGTTCTAATCTTTGTGCCTCTCTGTCTAGTTTTTCCTGATCCATAGATTTTTGACACTCTTCATTGGTACATTTGTAGGTAGTGGTGGTTAAAGGAAAAGTAGAGTTGCCAGAAACACTTTGGACTTTAGTTAACTCAATAAGGTTGCTGCCACACTTAGCACAAATCTTCATGATCGCTAGATTATACGCCTAATTAGCTAAAAATTCAACAGTAAAGATGATATACTGAGGTGCGTGATAACTAAGATTGCTCCCTTGATAGCTGTTATTGTTACTCTGTTATCCCTGAATATTAATCAGGTAAAACCTTACTTATTTCCCTTGACTGAGCCTTCTGTAACACCTACCCCCACCGTTGAACCTACCACAACTCCTTTACCAACTATCATACCTGTAACCCCAACACCCAAACCCACTACTATACCGGCAGTGCAAAACACTCCCGCTGGAGCTGGATACCAAAGATTAGCAGTTCAAGGTGATTCAGGAGTGTTTGCTGTTGAGGTAGTGGTGGCTGATTTAGCCTCAACTAAAGTGATCGTTGATACCGCTTCCCTGTCTGATTGTAAGGACAACTGCCCCGTTCTCTCCTTGGGAGATTACGTTGGGCGTAATGGGGCTTTTGCTGGACTGAATGGCTCCTTTTTTTGTCCGTCTACCTATCCCTCGTGTGCTGGTAAAGCCAACTCTTTTGATACATTATTAATGAATAAAGATAAAGCATACTTTAACTCAGACAATAATATTTATTCTACTGTCCCAGCAGTAATCTTCTCTCCTGGCTCAGTCAGATTTGTTTCCCAATCTTTAGAATGGGGCCGGGATACAGGTATTGATTCAATGCTAGCTAATTATCCCCTCTATCTTATTGGTGGAAACAGTGCTTTTGCTGGCAGTGGAGATGAGAAGATTACTGCAAAAGGAGCCAGAACTTTTGTGGGTGGGGGTTCTGGTAAAGTTTATCTGGGGGTAGTCTTAAATGCTTCGGCCTCTGATGTTCCAGCAGTTTTAAAGAAAATGGGCATACAAGATGCCTTGGGTATGGATCAAGGAGGATCAACTGCTCTCTGGGCAAATGGCCGTTATATTATGGGACCGGGGCGTGGTTTGCCTAGTGCCATACTTTTTGTAAAGCGATAGCGTCTAATGTTAAGATAAAATCTGTGTTTAGTAAAAAAGTTCTCCTGCCCATCTCCATCCTGATCTTGCTGTTATTTATATTTTTTTCCTACCTGGTAGCCAAAGAGAGTTTCACTCAGGTTGATTTTGATACAACAGTTAAACTTCAGGATCGGATCTCCAATCGCTGGGATCTGCCTTTTTCTGTCCTGTCTGTTATTGGTTCAGTAGAGATCACCGGATTAATTTGGTTAGTTATATTGGTAGTTATATTAATCAAGCGGTACTGGCTAACTGTTTTTACACTACCCTCGTTCTTTGTTGCTCTGGCCATTGAGGTTTATGGCAAAGTTTTCGTTCATCACCCCGGTCCACCCTATTTATTTTATAGAGGGGTCATCGATTTTAACTTTCCATCACATTTTGTACAAACAGATTATTCCTACCCTTCAGGTCACATGACCAGAACAGCTTTTTTAGTCAGTTTTTTATTCTTGTTTCTACAATATAAATTTCCAAAGTGGTTCTCTGTCTGGATTCAGCTAGGATTGATGGGATTTTTAGGATTAATGGTTGTTTCTAGAGTCTATCTTGGTGAACACTGGCTATCTGATGTTATTGGCGGACTGCTTTTGGGGAGCTCTTTCGGGATTCTCTCAGGATTAACAATACCCTTAAAGAGAAAAGAGCAGGTTAGCCAAACAGAGTGAGTCGTGACGGAAAAGATGTGAATCCCGATCATATACTGCTAAATTTTGACTAATGGCTCTCATCCCGGGCGCTAGTTTTTCGCATTCAGCCACATCAATTTCAGTTTTCCACTGCTTTTTGCTGGCATAAAGATCGACGGCTCCCTGATCAGAAAAATTATGGTCATGCCCGATCAAACAACTGATCCTACTTCTTCCATGCTGCTTTATGTATTCATCATCTCTCAAGTAATACTGAAACACATTAAGCCACCGGGATGCTAGACCCAAGTGGTGATCTTCCCCATTGGTGTATGTCAGATTATAGACTACAAATAGTTGAGCGTCAGATTCTAATATAGCTTGTCTATTTCCTTTAACTAGCAGATGAGGGAATATACTAGTGTAAGGACTACCGGCTGTGATAATAATCTTATGAGCCTCTCTTAAAGCCCGTACTGCTAGTGGATTGGCTTCTGGTTCAGTACTAAACCAGACCCGAGAAATCTCATCTGTTAATTGGAAGGTCTCATCGTTTTTAATTGAGTCAATATCACCCTCTCCATTAAATCTCTTGCCCTTCCGACTCTCACCATCTAAGTGAATATCTGTTGTCGAGGGTAAAATCACCTTGCCTCGTACGTTAAATAACCTCCTAAGGCCATCTATCCCCTCTTGAGCCCCATGATGGTTACGTTCGGCAGTAGCAGCTAATTGATTCACTAAAGGATGTGTGGATCCCTCCCTGTCTCTAAGTATTAACATGGCTTCTTTAAACTGAGATTCACTCTCCATTAAAGCCACCAGACACTGCATCTCATCTCCGGGAGGAAGAATACCTTGAGAGATTCTTAACTCACCTGAACTGCCACCACCATGACCATTTTTGCCTTTGCCGTCCCATGTAGCAGGTATTGCTGTGTTATATTCTGGGTGGTTAATTTGGGCAACCCCTCTTAAATATCCAAAGTGACCAGTGCCTCCACCTAAAGAAACAGTAGGAATTTTGTATATATACTCTCGCTCCATGAAGTTTGTCTAATATACCATAAATCAGTATAATTATATGGTCTGCCCCTGTAGCTCAACTGGATAGAGCGCTTCGCTTCGGACGAAGAGGTTTGCGGGTTCAAATCCTGCCAGGGGTACTAGATGCTGTTGAATTTTATCTATAAACCAGACTGCGGTGTCCGGCAAAGAAAATCACAGTTTTATCTGTTTCTGGTGGTATAAATATTCCAATTCTGGCGCTACCTCTTTTTACCTTAATCCACTCCCGTGTTTGCTCAGGAGCAAACCGGTAACGGGTAGCCAAAGCTCTTTGGATAACATCACGGCTAAAAAGGTGGAACTCTAGGGCCCGTAAGACGCTAGTTAATTTTATCGGCACCTGTTTTCTGGCAACCTCATTTAAGGCTAACAAGGCCTCCTGACGAGAATTTGTAGGTATTGCAGTTAGATGCCCTTCGTTTGATGACCAGAACTTCTCTGTCCAGTAAGCAGTCCAACCTTGTAATTCAAACGATATCTCTGGCTCCACTACCATTACTTCTTTGGGAAGGGTATTTACAGTCTCGACTTCAGCGTCTGTGATAGCTGTATCCAATACAGGATTTTGCAGAACTCTTTTTTTAAGCTTATTCTTTTTATTCTGATCATCTTTCTCCTGCTGTTCTTGTAACCTCTGTTGTTTTTGCTGTCTTTTGATCTGTTTCAACCAATCCAACTGCAATTGAAAAAGAGCTATTGATTCATCCCTGGAGCGGATCGTTTCACGAAGAGTTTCCCCTAAGGGAATTTTCTGCTCGTATCCTATTTTAAGCAGCACAGATTCGTCCTCATCTTTAATATGACTACTAACTTGTGTACTGATAGCAGCTAACTTATTAATTAAGGATTCTTCGCCTGTGAAACGACGAGCTTCAATTTCACTCCAAAGTCGTTTCCAAATTATAACCCTGTCCTTTTCAATGCCTAAAACTGTTTCATCTAAAAAATAGTCTGCACAAGCTTCTTCGCTAGCACCCAACTTGATAAGTTTATTGTACAGCAGTAATTTTATACGCCGATTCCCTTGTAATTCCTGATAACGTCGAAGTTCACCTCTAATTAAACTTTCATCATTTTCATTTTCGATAACAGCCCCTGGCGGTGTGATCACTACCAAAGAATTAGACCCGCTGAACAATAATTTAGGTGCTCCACTACTCCAAAATCTCCGGTCATGGCGATTATTACTTATCGGATTTCTGCCGTCTACATTACTCGCCTCTGTCATAAGTTGAAATTACTGCAAATATAGCAATTTTTTACTTTCAGTATTTTAAACATAGTATAATCTTAAGGCTGTGAAAAATATCTTAAGGATTATTGCCATCTCCCAGCCTTTATATAAAATTTTAGCTATTTTAGCAACCTTAATCTTAACTTCCTCATCATTACAGTTAGTAGCTCCAATTTTATCCAAATATATTGTTGATGAGATTTTGTTAAAAATTCAAAATCAAGGTGGTGATATTAACAAGTTAATTATTTTAGTTTCCTCTGCTTTTGGTATCTCCCTATTAGCCCTAACTGTTACCGTAATATCTGAGAGATTAGGAGACCACTTTGAGGGGAGATTAAGAAAGTTTTTGACTGAGAAATTTTATGATAAAGCCTTAACCTTACCTCAATCTTATTATGACTCTGAAATTTCAGGAAAAATAATTAACCAACTCTCCCGGGGTATTCATACCATCCATACTTTTTTAAATACCGCCTCTAATTTTATTCTACCAACCTTTATACAGAGTATTTTTACCATCGGCATCTTGGCTATTTACTCTTGGCCCATCGCAGTCTTTATGGCAATTCTCTTTCCAATTTATTTGAGTATTAGTTACTACTCCACCGTTAAATGGGGAGCTCGTGAGGTAAAGAAAAATGAGATTGAGGATTCCCTCAGAGGCAGAATTCATGAGGTGATCTCTAGTATGCGATTGGTCAAAGGGTTTGGGGCAGAAAAAAGAGAGTTTTCAACGGTGGAGCAAAACTTAACTGAGATCAATAAAATCTATGCTAAACAAAGCAGAGACTTTCACATCTATGATTTTTATAGGGGTCTCTCTCTAAATATAATTCTCTTTTTGGTTAATATGGTGGTTTTTTATAATGCTTTCCAGGGATTATTGACTATTGGGGAGATGGTATTAATTCTGCAATTAGTAAACATGGCCCGGATCCCTTTGTTTGCTATGTCATTTATTCTCACCAATATCCAACGGGCAGAGAGTGGCTCTAAGGAGTATTTTGAGTTGTTGGATTTAAGCTCTACAGAGGATTATAAACAGAAAATCAGTCCTGAGGTTCTTAAAGAACCAACTATAGAGTTTAAAGATGTGGTTTTTGGATATGAAGACTCAGAGACAGTTTTGGATAGTATCTCCTTTAAGATGGGCAAAAGAGAAAAGGTAGCTTTGGTGGGTCACTCTGGGGCTGGAAAAACCACCATTGTTAATTTAATCTTAAAATTTTATGAACCTCAATCAGGAGAGATTTTTCTAAATGATAAAAATTTTAAATCTCTTCCCCACCAGCTTATTAGGAATAATATCTCTTTGGTTTACCAGGAGAATGAGTTATTCTCCTCAACTATCAGGGAGAATGTTGCGTACGGCAAAAATAATGCGTTAGAAAAAGAGATTATTAGTGCTTTAAAACTAGCTAATGCTTATAGCTTTGTTAGTCAGCTGCCAAGGGGATTAGACAGTAAGGTTGGAGAACGGGGGGTTAAGTTGTCCGGTGGTCAAAAACAAAGGATTCAAATTGCCAGAGCCATCTTAAAAAATGCTCCCATTTTAATTTTAGATGAAGCCACCTCATCTTTGGATGCCAGGTCGGAAAAAGAAGTTCAGGATGCTCTGGAGAACTTGATGAAAAATAAGTTGGTAATAATAATTGCTCACCGTTTCTCCACCATCCAGAATGTTGATAAAATTATTGTTTTAGACGGTGGAAAGATCGTTGATTATGGTAATCCCAAAGAGCTTTCTTTGAAAAAAGGAATTTATTCAGAGCTGCTTCATTATCAGGTAGAAGGCAATAGAAAGTTATTAGAATCATTTGAGATATATTAGTCTCAGCACAAGGCAGTTGCTTTTTCGGTACGGAAAACTGATAGTAGACAAGGCCTTGGAGTTCATGAAATTTCAGGTGGATTGGCTACAGATAAACCAACCTTCATCAGTAGATTATATGCCAACACAAATTTTCCTGATGGAAAATATGCCGGTCTAGACACACTTCAATGTCAAACTCCTTTTGATACCATAGTTCCAGTACAGAGAATTAACTATCAAGC
>MFCS01000012.1 GCA_001776975.1 Candidatus Daviesbacteria bacterium RIFCSPHIGHO2_01_FULL_41_45 | reverse complement strand
TATTCTCACAGAGCTTAGCTACTCGGGAAACTAGATTTCCGAGACCGTTAGCCAAGTCTGAGGTGTAAACTTCTTTTAACCGCTCAAGACTAATCTCTCCGTCATCTTCAGTTGGGATTTGAGATAAAAGGTAATATCTTAATCCTTCCAATCCGAATTGATTCGATAATTCAAATGGATCAACGACGTTCCCTAAGCTCTTTGACATCTTTTGACCTCCGGGAGCGTTAATAAATGAATGGACTAACACTTCTTTTGGCAAAGAAACCCCGGCTGAAAGCAACATCGCTGGCCAGTAAACTGTATGAAAGCGATTAATATCTTTTCCGATAATATGTAGATCAGCCGGCCACCATTTTTCCCAGGTCTCCTCGTTCCAACCAAACCCAACTCCTGTCATGTAGATATTTAAAGCATCAAACCAAACATAGATCTTTTGAGAATCATCACCAGGGACAGGAACTCCAACGCCCCTAGCTCTTTCGTTAGAACGAGAGACTGAAAAATCCTCTAAACCTGATTTGATAAAAGACAAAGTTTCATTCTTTTTATTTTCAGGAGTGATCTTAAACTCACCTGATTCGATTAACTGGATTAATTTCTCTTGATATTTAGATAATCTAAAGAAATAATTCTTCTCTTCAACAACATCAGGCTTTTTTAAGTGCTCAGGGCATTTTCCCTCAACAAGTTCTTTGGGGTGCTTGAATGATTCACACCCCACACAATATAGTCCAGAGTAGCTTTTTTTATAAAGATCGCCACTATTGTCACAGAGCTTCCACAGCTTTTGTACCCCAGGCCAATGTTTTTCACTATCTGATCCTCTTTGGAAAATATTGAGCTTAACACCTAACTTTTCAAAAGCATCCTCAAAAACTTTTGAGTTCTTATCTAAAAATTCCTGAGTAGGAAGGCCTTCTTTTTCAGCTGCCTGAACGTTTTTTAAAGCATTTTCGTCGGCTCCTGAAAGAAGCAAGGTATCAAAACCTTTTAATTGGTAATATCTCCTGATTGTATCAGCCTGGAAATATTCTAAAGCATGACCAATGTGAGGCTTACCGTTTACATAGGGAATAGCGGTAGTTAAAAAAAACTTGTTCATGAGGGAATTATATGTCTATATTAGCCTCGGTGCAATGAACCTTATTGCTTTCTAAGCTTGACTAGTTTCAGAGATCTATTATGTTTGGGGGGGTTGGTTGATGTTTTCAGTGACCGGAGGATGAAAAATATTCCTATTATGACAAAAGGTCCGGTGAGGATAGTTAGGGTATGAAATCCTTGTAAAATTATTAATAGAATAACTCCGATAGCTAATACCAGACTTTTTAACGACTGCTTTAATAATAGATTAAATACTGAAGTAAGGAGAATTAATAATGGAATATAAAATAAAACCCAGTGGATAAGGGTAGCTTCCCCCCAAGACTTAGGCGGTTCCACCTGATAAACAATAAATCCTAAAATAGATCCAACAAGAATGACTAGTGAAAGTTTTTTTAGCCATGCCATCTATCTATTGTAGATTAAATCTTCACCACTTCAAAGATTATCTTCAAGGTAGTATAGTTCAGCCAAGATGGAAAGACCGCAGATACGATCTGCTGCAGAGATAAGAGCTGTATTTAAGAAAAAGTACGGTAGACTAGTAAATCATTATAGAAGATGGCAATCTCCTCAGCCGGACACCTCTACTGATCCCAGGGGTTTTGCTAAATGGAGTAAGAGTAGGGCTGTAATGGAGCATACACTGAGAATAGAAGATCATGATTTATATGATAGTTGCCCAAGATCATATAGATTATTAAGTCATGAGGCTGACTATGATGAGTACCGATTGTGGACAATCTTAGAACGCCTAGCAGTTCCTATTAATACCCGTTTAGATTCTATGATTGATAATCGACGAAGAAGGAACTGGGTGGAAAGCCCAACTAACGCTAAGCAAACTTTACGGGCAATAGAACAAATAGAGGAAGAGCTTACTGAGAGAACAGGACCTATTTTAGTAAGATATGATTTTAAGCTGGATGAACTTGAGGCTGCGGTAGAGGCGGGGGGCGGGGTTTTGAGCGACGGTACTAAGAAACAATTCAGCGGGGCGGAGCTAGAAGACTTAACTGCAAGGATAAAAAAAAGAAAAGAGGAATTAGAAGAAGGTGATTTAGTGGTGGACTTAATGAATCCCAAGAGAAGAGACAGATTAGAAGAGCGAAGACGAAGATACCTTAATTTACTCCCACCTCACTACAAAGAGAAACTAGGTTTGTCATTTGAAACTAAACCCCGACCACTTCAAAGGTAGAGCCAGTTGGTCCTTTGGAGACCTCCACCCTGACATCAAACTCCTCCTTTAACTCATCAAGATGAGTAATCACCAAGATTTTGGCAAAATCTTCTTTGATAGTATTTAATGCCTCCACCACCCGGGATAATCCTTGTGAATCTTGAGTACCAAAGCCTTCATCGATAACTAAAAACTGCAGTTTTGAACCGGCCCGGTTAGTTAAAAGCTTAGATAAGGCTAGTCTTAAAGAGAGGTTGACCCGGAAAGCCTCTCCTCCCGAGTATAACTCATAAGCTCTTTCTCCCATCTCATCCGAGATAATAATATCCAGTGTTTCCACCAATCCTTTTTCTCCACCGGCTAGTTTGGTTTTAGTCTGACGCTGAGTTTCCAGTCGAACACTCATTCTGCCATCGGTTAGGCGAGCGAGTAGGGTGTTTGTCTCTTCCTCAATCTCCGGAATAACGGTTTCAATAATCATTGCTTGGATCCCTTTTTTTCCAAAGGCTAGAGCTAACTCCTCATAAATCGACTTTTCTGCGCGGAGTTTTAACTGCTCCTCCGACTTTATATTTTTAGTTTTTTGTAGCTGTTCACTACGGTTGATTAACTGCTTAATCTCTCCCAAGGTGCTCTGAGTGGATTTCTCCTCCTGACGCAGAGCGTCAAGTTGTGACTCTTCTTTGAGAATTGCTTGGTCAACTGAGTTGAGTTGTTCCGATAAATCAGGTGCTTTACTTACCTCAACTTCTAGTTTTTCCACCTGAGTTTTTTTATTTAGATACAGCTCTCTTAGCTCTGTAACCACTTTTTGCTCTGATTCAAGAGAGGAATTTTTTTGAATTAATTGCTCTTTTTGGTTCTGTAGATGCTGTAATTTAGCCAGCCGGTTTTTTAGTTCCAGAATCTGCTTATCATCCACCAAAAGGCTACCTAATTGAACTTCTAGTAGTTTAAGTTGTGCCTCTTCAGCGCTAATATCAATCCCTTGGAATGTCTCACTCAGAGCGACTATTTTTTGGGATAATTCTTTACTAGCCTCGAGTTTTTGAGCCCGATCTAATGGTTGTTTGCAGGTAGGACAGATAGCTTGATCTTTTTCCAGATCTTTTAGTTTATTTTTGGTATCACTTATCTCTGCCTCAACTTGAGACTGACGCTGTTTTTTTAACTGAAGCTTGCCATCAATTTCAGAATATTGGTGTTGTTTCTCCAGATTCTGCTGTTTTTTTAAGGACAGCGCTTCTAGTGTAGCTTGAATGGTTTTGAGCTGTTCCAGCTCTGTATCAACTCCACTTAGAGATTCAATCTCGCTTTGTAATTTAGCGATCTGGTCTTTGCGTTGTTTTCCCGAGGAGGTAATGGTCTCTAACTCTTGTTTGGCTTCCTGGTATGTTTGGTGAAGTTTATCGGCCTGCTGTTTAGACAGAAAGAGGGACGCCCGCTCGCCTTGTAGTAACTTAAGTTTAATTTGTAAACCTTTCATCTCTCCCTCAAGTTGGTTAACTTTTTGAGCTACCATTTTTTGTTTTTCTGCTTGGCCTTCTTGGGCAGCTAGCTCTGCCTCAATTTCCAGCAACTGATATTCTCTAAGCTTCAAGTCTGCCTCAATTTGTTTGATTTTTTCTTTGGCTTTTTCCTCTAAAATGTCATATTGAGATAATCCTAAAATATCAGTCAGGATCTTTTTGCGTTCAGTGGGACCCTTAGTGGTAAACTCGTCAGCTCGTCCTTGTCTGATATAGGCCGAGTTTACAAAGGTGTCAAAGGTTAAATGGATAGTATCAATAATTTTTTGTTGAGTAGCTTTAATCGTTCCTTCGGTCAGGTTATGTGAAGCGGATTTAAACTCGAGGCTGGTAGATGAACCCAGCTTTCTGGATCGTTTGATGGTGTAGGGGTGATTATCTAACTCAAACGAAAACTCTACCGACATATTAATTTGTCCCAAACGGACTAGCTCATCGGATGAATCTCCCGCTCGGGAAGTTCCCCAGATACACCAGATGATTGCATCAAGTAAAGATGATTTACCAACCCCGTTAGATCCGGAGATAGCAGCCATATGTAAAGGTGTAAAATCTAAAACTGGTGAATTTTCGCCGTAGGAAGTGAAGTTCGATAGTTTAAGTTTAGATGGTATCATGATAGGAGCTCAGAGGCATATTTTTCCAACTCGGCAATTCTTTTTTGATCATATTTTTTAGCTTGCCAGTATTTTTGCAGAGCTTGCAGGGGCATTAATTTTTCCATCTCTTTACCCCCCTCAAGCATCTCTCGATTGACCCTTTCTAGGTTACGAGAGATCCCGGCGATAAAATAGGCTTCCACTAAGGCCTTCTTCACCTGGTCCATGGCCAGATCTGTGCCTATTCCAGCCGGAATATCAATTGTTAATTTGACGATACAATCTTTAAGGGGGTGTTTTTTAATCTCTTTGATAACGGTTTGAGTCGGATTGTTATCCTCGGGTTTTAGTGAGCAGTGGATATCAACAAAATCTCTGGCAGGGGTCTTAACAAATTGATATTTAACAATTCCCTTAAGGATCTCTATCATGACAAACCCCTTATCTTCCTTGATCTCCCCAAAATCAATTCTTTCTGGTGAACCGGAGTAAATAACGGGGGGATTGTCAGAAGGATTTAGGTTTTGATATTTATGAATGTGTCCTAGGGCAACATAGGAGAGTCTTTTATCAGTTAATAAAGAAAGGGGGATTGTAGCGTCATTTATAATGGCTAAGCCTTTTTCTGATCCCATGCTAGCCCCCTCAACCTCTAAGTGTCCAACTAAAATTGCAGCTTCTGCGGGGTTAATTTTACTATAAAAGTGTGGCAGATCGGCTCCCAGAGATTTAAAATCAGATTTTTGTAGCCAGGGAGCAGTAATAACCTGTAGGTTGCCAGATTTGGTAGGAATATTAATTAGCTCTGATTTACGACTGACCCACATATTCTCCACCTCTAAAGCTGAGTAGATATCCAAGGTATTAGCCTTACCTTCAGCGTTAGGAGTGTCGTGGTTGCCCACTACCATTATTAAAGGTATTCCAGCCTTGGGAACTCTTTTGATTCTTTCTCCAAAGCCCCGTTGTTGAGTGGGGGAGGGATCGCGGGTTTTATAAGCATCTCCAGCAAAAATTACCGCATCAACTTGTTCCTTGATAGCATAATCAATGATAAAATCTAAGGTATTAAAAAAATCAATTAACCGAGATTCCAAACCGGTGGTTGGATCAAGCTTAGAGTAATTTAACATTCCAATGTGGATATCAGCAAAATGTAAAAGTTTCAGAGTTGCAAGGATTGTATCACAGCTTAAATGAGGCGGTAATGACGTTGTTGCGGTAACCTCGGGGATCTTTGATATCAAACAATTGTGATGTTTGGAAATATTTATCCAGCTCTTTTTTTAGCTCTATTCCTGCACGCCTGGCCTCTTGATTATGAGATGGTCGGTTAAATATGACCATTCCTTTTGGTTTTAAAAGTGTCAGAAGTTTTTTAATAAAGATTGGCGTGTTTGATTTTTTATCAATATAAGGAGGGGAGCTCAAGAATATATCAACGATTATAGCGTCATAGTGGTTATTTGGTAACTGTGATCCGGAGTCAATGACTTTAAAGGCATCGGCCTGAATTAAAGTGAGCTGTATAAGATCGTTAAGCTGAAAGTAATCCTTGCAAGCTTGGATGATCTGAGCGTCTATCTCGATGATTGTTTGCTGGATTTTGGGATTTAGTTTAGCCAGTATTAAAGAGCTGGTATTAGCCCCCAATCCGAAGCACAACACTTGAGGATTTTTGATATTTTTAGTGTACCTAAAGGCCTCGTTGGCAATTTTATACCAATAGCTGTATTTAATTGATGGTTGTTCTGTGGAGATTCCCTGGGGGAAGGAATTAGTTGTCAACACCTTTTCGCCGTTATATTTTTGGAAGACCTCTACTTTTCCCAAGATTGGTGAATCGTAACTTGCTAAACGTCTTAACCTAATGCGACCAAGCAGGATCAAAAGACCCAGCAAAATTATTAAAACGATAATCAAGCTATACTCAGGGCTCATCTTAATTTGGCAAGATCTTTGATAGTAGATATATCAGCTTGAAAAAAGGGTTATAGATTTTTATATAAGAAGGCGGATACTCTATAATGGTACCATGAAACCGTTTTTTAAACTCGGAGAATCCCTGCCACTTACTTCTTTCCTTGGGGTATCTGGGGTCATAAATTCCTTCAAAATCAAACTGTTTATACCCCAGTGTTTTGGCTTCTTTTAATAGCTCCCAGACAATCTGATAATTGGCCAACTTTTCATATCCTTTTTGAGTAATCCCTGTTTGAACATAAAAAGCAGTAGTCTGATATCCTGCCATCCAAACAGTGGCAATTGGCTCAGAGGTAGATTCCTCATAGGCAAAAAACAACACCGACGATTCTTTAAAAGCGGTCATTTTTTTATAAAATTCATCATAACTTGGGATATAAAATTTTTTCATCTTGGTTAATGATTTTAGTAACTGGTAAAATTTTATAAACTCAGTGTCATTCTTTTGGTTTTTTAAAAAAACCTTTTTAATTTTGATCTTTGATCTTTGACCTTTTTTAATATTCCGTCGGGCATTCTCAGAAAAACTTTTCCACAGACTTATCTGTGTTTGGGTTAAATTCAATAAAACTGTTGAGGTATGAGAGAGGATCATGTTGGATTTTATAAAACCATGTTTTTTCAAATCTGCTTCATCAAATCCCTCAAAATGGGGGTCAATGTTTACAAACAGAGCTTGGTGTTTTTGAGCGATCTGATCAATCTCTTTTAAAGGTAGAGGATTTTGAGGTCTTTGGAATTTTATAACGCTGTATGGAAAAAGAGGTAGCCGGCGGATAAATATCTGACGGTTCTTGATAAACTCAATTTTCCAATCAATCTGGGACATAAAGTGGCCCCACTGTTTTGATTGCCGGGGATCAATAATATTCATATTTATTAATGGGCAATGGTGCGCAGTAGTAAAACCTTTAATTTTGTCATTTTATCAATTTGATTGAAGGCAAAAAACATTGGTTTATTAAATACCAGATCAAAACTCCCTAGGTTTTCGACTAGACTGGGTCCTAATCTCTCCTTGAATTGGTGAAATCCTCTCCAGGGGTGATTAATAGAGGCCTCTGGTTCTAGGGCTCCCCACAGGTCTAGAGTTTTTAATTTTAGTTTCTTACCGAGCTTAATTGTCTCCCAAGCTAAAAGTGTAGAAGCCATGACATTTTTGTATTCGCTAGAAGATCCCCCATAGGGATAATAAAGAGTATCTTTAAAATTAAATAACATCCAGGCAGAGAGGGGAATTTTAACATTTGACCCCGGTGTGGTATAGGAGGCGATCAAAATCCGGGCCATGTTTTGTTGTTTTAGGGTATTCCAGAGAAGGCGATGATAAGTGGGTGAGTGTCCGTGATAGTTTTGCCGTTTGGTAGTTTCAAAGTATAACTTTAAATAAATTGCCAATCCATCATCGTCGGTTCTTTCTTCTATAACGACTTGATGTTTTTGAGCTACCTTGATGTTATACCTGATTTTAGGATGCATTTTTTGTAATATTTGATCATCTGATTGAGTCAGATCAAGTAAGAAATTATACTTTGTAAATAAGGTTTTAGATGAAGGGATGAGTCTTTTGTCAAGGGCGTTTGCTTGACTGCGGGAATCTGAGACCTGAATGTTGGGCTCTATTTTAATAGCAATACAGTTGTATTTTTTACCAATCTCTACCAAGGCATCAAGTAACTCCTTGCTAGGGTAGGGGCCTTTGGGTAAATAGCCAAAAGTTTTATTTGTAAAAGGAATTTTATGGATAGTGAGCTGAAAAGCCAGGTGGAGTTTTTTATCAATAAATAAACCATAACGAAGCGTGGTCAATCCCAGAGTCTCCCGAAAACTTCCCCACTCCCAGGATTGTACGACGTGAGTGATGAGTTTATTATAATTATCTTTATCCGGATCAGATAAAAGTCTCAGGTCCATGCAGATATTGTAATAGATCTAAGCTTGTTCGACTAGCTGATGATCAATGGTGATGCTCTTGGCATTGACAAAGCTATGGGATATATGGTAAAACTCAGCCATGGTTGGGACAGATCAACGGTTAAAACTTGTTATCGGTGGAGCGGTGGTGTTGTTGGTACTGATTACCCTAGCCACCTTCTTTTTTATCAGTCGGGCCAAACAGGAAATCCCAGCTGAAAACAATCTGGACCCTCTAGCCTCTCTTAGAACGATTACCAACCCAAATCAAACAAACTCTCAAATTTCTCCCACTGATACTACTAATAGCAAAATATACTCAGGACAGGGGTTTGCTTTAAAATATCCTCAAGGTTGGGGTTTGCTTACCTGTTCTAACTCCTCCCATCTGGAGTTTGATCCAAACTCATCAACTGATACAACCATCGCTTGTGATCGGGCGGTCAAACCAGTGACTGTTTTAGTAACTCCAAACCTAAATTGTAAAGGTGAGCTAATAACTCTAGGGAGTTACCAAGTCTTAAAAACTAAATCTAGAGATAATAACGGAGATGTAGATTATCAATGGTGTGTTAGTTTGGGTAATGGTAGTGCTTTAGATATAACTCACCGGGTTTCTCAGGGTGGCTTAAAAGCAACCTCAAAAATAGATTTATCAACTCAAGTTGAGGAGATTATAAGAACCTTAAGTAATTAAAAAATTTGGATGTTGGCAGATTTTCTAAGCTCGGAGAACTTTTGGGAAAAAACTTGGGATAGTTTTTGCTGTGAGAGTTGGGTGGTGGCAAACTCTTTGAACTTAGCTTCATCTGTAGCCTCTGGCAAAGATGCGTTCTCCTCCATAAAAGATTTCATCTCCTCATCAGTTGGTTTTATCTCCGCAGAGTAGATTCTCTCTATTAGTAATAATGCCTTGACTCTAGTCAGATAATCTTCCCGGCTTAATCCTTGTTGGGAGAGTAACATCTCAAAAACCTCTTTACCTCCATAAGATTTCTCATCAGCCTCTACCCGACTGTTTAGATCTTGTTGGGAAATAACGACCCCTTTTTTAGTTCCTTCCTGTTCCAGTATCTTCTCTCCAACCATCTGATTTACCACACTCTCTTTGTAGGAGGAATTCAATCTTTTTTGAACCTCCAGGTTAGTGAGAGGTTGTCCGTTAACTGTGGCAGCGATAAACCAACCTTTATTAAAAAAAGCCAATACTGCCAGCCCAACTATTATTAATGCCAGGTAGTCTCTTTTAACTGGTCGATAAGCCCTAATCTTATTTATTGAATGAAGTATTGGAGATTTAGTAGATTGTTTCTTCTCGTCACCAATGTCGCTTTTGGATAACTTTGCACTTTTTACTTTGGCCTTTGGACTTGCTTTTGGCATTGGCCAATAGTAAAGGATGCTATTGATTTACACAAGACCCTAGATATTCCAGTTAGTGGTATAATGTAGGTATGAAAAGTGTCAAGAAGGATCATAAAACAGGAATCTTCACTAATGTCATCTGGAAAGAAGGTAAATATTTTGTGGCCCAGTGTCTGAATGTGGATGTTTCAAGTTTTGGCAAGACCTATGAGGAGGCAGTAAAAAATATTCAGGAGGCAGTTGAGCTGTACATGGAGGACGCTCCAGAGAACTCAGTTAATAAAATAGAGATGCCTTCATTGTCTGTCACCGAAATCAGGCATCAGTATGCCTAAAAGGTACTCATCTAAGGATGTAGTCAGCGGATTGAAGAAACAGGGATTTTTGTTTTCTGGTCAGTCAGGAAGTCATGGCAAGTTTAGGAAAACAGTTGGCAATAAAGTTTTAACAACTATTGTTCCAATGAGCAAAAAGGAGATTCCGATTGGAACAGTCAAGGGAATTATGAGGCAAGCTGGATTAAAAGAAGAGGATTTTAAATAAAAATGAAAGGCTTTGCTCCAGCATGGATTCTAGTCGGAGTATTTATACTAGTTGCTACTGGAGGTGGATTTTTGTGGGGTAGAAATACCTCTCTATCATTTCCAATCAATGCTCCCGTGCTAAATATTCCACTCTCACCAACTGGTGGTGTTCCCAGATCAGATAGCTCTGATGAAACTGCTAGTTGGAAAGTGTATACAAATTTAACCTATAAGTTCTCCGTAAAGTATCCACAAGATTGGGAGTTGGTTCCCTTCATTTCACCTGACATAATTCCGGCCTTTAAGCCAAGCAATGATCAAAACTATAAAGAAGCATATCGTTCAGCTTTTGGTGTTTATCCTGCATGTCTGATTGACATTTATCCAAAGGTGGTAACTTTGCAGTTTGAGGAGTGGATTAAGATAGAGGCAGCAACAGAGATTCAAGGCTTAACCGAGGTAAGATCTCTTGACAAGATAAAAACTAATTCAGGAGTAGAAATTTATAATGTGTTATGGAGCACGATCGGAGTTCGTGGCCCGGAAGATCCTGTCAGGATTGCTTATATTCGACTACCAACTCCAGTTAATAAATACGCTTGTTTGGAGTTCTCTTTTGGAGATCCGAAGTATGAAGGTGTTTCAACTCAAGCTCTCAAAACATTTAAGTTTAATTAAGTATTTAACCAATCATCCTCATCTTTACTAACTGAGACATCGTCCAAAAATTGATCCCGGTCTTGATAGTTGAGATTGGATTCTACAATATCTTGAGGTATATCGATTAAAAACCTACTGACTAAGTTATTGGAACGGGTTCCAAAGAATAACCGGGACTTGGTATAAGTTAAATATAATCTTTCTTTGGCTCTAGTTATGCCAACATAACAAAGCCTTCTCTCTTCCTCTAATTCATCAGGATTTAGAAAAGATCTGGAATGAGGGAATAATCCTTCCTCCATGCCTACCAAAAATACCACCGGCCACTCTAATCCCTTTGATTGATGCAGAGTGGTTAGGGTTACTGCTTCAGTATGATTTTCTTTCAGTTTTTCAGTACGCCAGCGTGAGCCGTGTTCATTAGCCGAGTATTCATTCTCTACTAAGGCCACATTCTCCAAAAACTGTACTAAATCCGGATATTGTTCTGCAACTGACCTTAACTCCTTAACATTTTCTACTCGGGATCTACCTTCATCTGTTCCATCATCCAGATATTCCAGATAAGCGGTTGTTTTCAAGATGAGATCAAGTAATTCTAGAGTAGAGTTTTGTGAATTAGCTAAGGAGGGTGTATTGAGTAACTCCAGGAATTTATTCATTCTGCCTTTACCGATTTTCTCGATCCTTCTTAAAGCTACTGTATCTGTGGGATTTTGAACTAACTTTAAGTAACTTAAAACATCTTTAATCTCCTTTCTCTCATAAAAGCGGGTTCCGCCAACTAAGGTATAGGGTGTACCAGTTTGTAAAAAAACCTCCTCTAGGGCTCGGGACTGGGCGTTGGTCCGGTATAAAATAGCGTAATCAGATAATGGTAGCCCCAACTGTTTAATTTGCGATAATACATATAAACCCTCTTCTTTTTCACTTCTAGTTTCTACAATCTTGATCTTGGAGCCACTTTTTTTATCTGTCCATAAAGATAAAACTGGGTGGGAGGTGTTTTTGCTAATCACTGAGTGGGCAGCATCCAAGATAATTTGAGTGGAGCGGTAGTTTTGCTCTAAGTTAAAAACTTTGGTGTTGGGATAATCCTTTTGAAAGTTAACGATGTTTCTAAAATCTGCCCCGCGGAAGCCATAAATAGCCTGGGAAGCATCCCCCACCACACAGATATTTTTATGCCGGTTGGCCAAAAGTTTGGATAAAATATATTGGACCTGGTTAGTGTCTTGATACTCGTCAACCATGATATATCTAAAGGTAATTTGATAATAAGCTAGGGTGGCGGGGACGGTTTGGAACAGCTTTACTGTTAATAATAGCAGGTCGTCGAAGTCGACGGCCTGATTTTTCTCAAGGATTTTTTGATACTCAATATAAATTTTGGCAACAGTTTCCTGAAAATAGCCCCGGGCATATTTGGGGTACTCTAAAGAGTTAATCATCTCGTTTTTGGCGGAGGAGATGGTGGATCTAACTGCTGAGGGAGAGGTTTTTTGGGAGGCTAGATTTAGTTTTTCCATAGCTTCTTTGATAGCATCTAAAGCATCGTTCTCGTCATAGATAGAAAAGCCTGGGGATAAGCCAATTTGTTTACCATCTCTTCTTAATATTTTGGATGCTAGCCAATGAAAGGTACCCATGGTGGGAATACTAGCTGAACCAATTAAATTCATAATGCGTTTTTTCATCTCCCCAGCAGCTTTATTAGTGAAGGTTACTGTCAGGATATTTTCTGCTGGAACCCGTTTTTCTTTAATTAAATATGCCACACGGTGAGTTAAAACTTTTGTTTTACCAGAACCTGCTCCAGCTAAAATTAATACTGGCCCCTCTGTTTCTTGAGAGGCTTGTTGCTGAACAGGATTTAGCTCATCTAAAAGAGGGGAGGAGTCTACATCGAGCCTTGGCGAGATGGGCATGAGCTGTATGTTACCATATTTTTTTGAGTAAATAATCACTACTTCCCAACTAAATTTTTTGGTGTTAATATCTTAACTCTATGACAAAACTTTTAGATTTTTGGGCTCCTTGGTGTCAACCCTGTAAAATGATGGAGCCGGTGATACATGAGTTAGAGGAGGAGATGAAAGATAGGGTTGAGATTGTTAAAATTAATGTGGATGAAGACTCAGAGGGAGTGGCTGCCAAATTTGGGGTAATGAGTATTCCCACTTTTGTAGTTTTAAAAGATGACCAGGAAACAGGCCGTAAAGTCGGCTTTACCCAAAAAACAGAGCTTCTCAAGCTTCTTGCCTGAGGTTACCTTCAAAGACAGGGTAATTGTGCTCATAAAAGATATTCCTTATGGCAGGGTAACAACTTATGGATATATAGCTGTTTTGGCTGGTTTGCCCAGAGGAGCTAGGTTGGTGGGTGGGATTTTGCATTTTAACTCTGAGAAACACTCTCTGCCTTGGCAGCGGGTAATTAATCGAATAGGGTATATTTCTACCAGCTGTGAAGATCATACCAAAATAGCCCAAAAATATCTTTTAGAATCGGAGGGTGTAGAAGTCTCGCAGGAGTTTATAGTAGACTTGAAAAAGTATGGTTGGTTTGGAGAATAAAAACATCTGGATTATAGCTAACTGGAAGTCTAATAAAACCATTAAAGAGGCCTTGGAGTGGATTGAGCTTGTTGGCCCTAGATTACCTAAAAACAATAATTTAAAGGTAGTTGTTTGCCCGCCCTTTACCGATGTTGAGGAGGTAAAAAAAGCAGTCATGGTTGGTAATTATCCATTAATAGTTGGGGTGCAGGATTTATCACCCTTTGAGGTTGGACCATATACCGGTGAGGAGTCGGCGGCGATTTTAAAAGATTTTGTAGATTTTGCCATAATTGGGCACTCCGAAAGACGTCACAACTTTTTTGAAACTGACGAGATGGTGAAAGAAAAGGTAGAGATGGCCCGTAAAAACAGTATTACCCCTTTAGTTTGCATAGAAGGGGTTGATGTTCCCATCCCAGAAGGGGTTGATCTGGTAGCGTATGAGCCGATCTTTGCCATTGGAACCGGAGAGGCTGATACCCCCCAGAGTGCGGGGAAGATAGCTACTTTGATAAAACAAAAAACAGGTCAAGACACCCAGGTATTATATGGAGGGAGTGTCACCGCGGAGAATGCCAGTAGTTTTTTGGAGAGTAAGATCTTAGATGGACTTTTGGTTGGCAAGGCCTCGCTTGATCCTGGTGAGTTTGTGCAAATTGTGGAGGCAGTAAGTGGAGGAGATTAAGCCAATTACCTTTAAAAAACCCTTAAAAAAATGGTGGAGGAAAAAAAAGACCCCTTTTTTAATAGTTATCAGTTTTATAGTGGGATTATTTTTAATAACCTCACCCATCTCCCCAGCTAATCTGACCCGGATTTTTGATCCTTATGGGGGGTTACAGCTGGATAGGGGAAGAATCAATGTTTTACTGCTGGGAATCCCCGGTAAAGGGCACGACGGACCCAATCTTACCGATACTATCATGGTTGTTTCTATTGATCCTGAGAAAAAATCAGCTGATTTAATATCCCTCCCGCGGGATTTGTGGATAGAAAAGTATGCAGTTAAAGTTAATGCCCTATATCATCTGGGGGTTACTAAGGGTACGGGTCTAGAGTTGGTCAAAGAGGAGATTGGTAGGGTGTTGGGCATCAAGATCCCGTATGGGGCGAGGATGGATTTTAGTGGATTTACCAAGGCAGTAGATTTAGTAGAGGGGATTAATATAGATGTCCAAAATTCATTTGAAGATTATTTCTACCCTGTGCCAGGTAAGGAGAGGGAGCTTTGTGACTTAGAGGAAAAGGAGATTGAGATATCTGAGGAGCAGGTGAAAGCTATGGGAGCAAGTTCCAATAAAATTAAGGCTTTAATGCAAAAAGATGGCAAGGTGGCGACAGTAGCTGCTCAGCCCAAGAACGAGTTTGAGTTTACTGATAAAGAAGTTTTCAAGCTGTTCCCTTGCCGGTTTGAGCATCTCTCTTTTGAAAAAGGTCTAACTCAAATGAACGGAGAAACGGCCTTAAAGTTTGTCAGAAGTAGACATGGCACTGGTAATGAAGGGTCTGATTTTGCCCGTTCCCGAAGACAGCAGTTGGTGCTATCGTCCTTTAAAGATAAGATACTAACTGTTAATACTCTGACCGATCCACAAAAAATAGTGGGCATGATCAAAACGTTCGGTGAAAGTGTAGAGGTCGATATACCGGTAAGTGAATATCCGAACTTTATTAAATTTGCCCGGGGTATAAAGTTAATCAGAAGTTTTGTAGTGGACCCCAGCGTTAAGCCACCGTTACTGATTGCCCCTCCGGCGTATCTATACGGAGGAGCTTTTGTCTTAATTCCTCCGGATAATAATTTTGAGTTGATTCACAGATACATTGAGAAGATTATTTCTGGGAGTTTAGAGGCTACTCCTAGCTCAGAAAGAAGAGTTGAATAATGAAAGCAGTTGTTTTATATGGCCCGGGGTTGGTTAGCAAGAGAGATCAGCTGTTAAAGATAAAATCTTCATTTGAGGAAGATGTTGTTTACAGTGTTGATATAAAAATTGATGGGGTAGAGAAATTACAACAGTTAATTCAGTCGGCGCCATTATTTGCCAGCAGTTCTCGTTTAATCGTAGCTGAGAATCTTCCAGACAACTTGGACTTGGAAATTTTACCTCAAGGAGAGGAGAGTTTAACGGTGTTATTGGTTGCCGATAGCCCTCGGGTTGATAGTAAGATTATCTCCTCAGCTAAAAAAATCAAGGCTAACATAACCCAGTTTGAGGCTGAAAAAGAGATAACCGCTTTCCCATTTATAGATAGTTTATTAGAAGGTAAAAAAGAGGCCTTTGTAGAGTTAGAGAAGCTGCTGCAAAACTATGGCGGGATGTATACGCTCAGCATGATCTTTTATGGGTTAAGAAGAAACTTATTACCTGCTCCAGCTAGCCCGTTTATGAGGAAGAAAGTAGGTGATCAAAAAAAACGTTTTCAGGACTGTGATTGGCAGAGGCTATATAGAATAGTCTTGGACACTGAGTCGGATATTAAATCAGGTAAAACAGATGAGAAATTAGGCTTGTTTAGGTTAACTGAGAGGTTTATTACAAATTAGCAGCAGCGTTGTTGAAAAGAGATAGATCTTGTTGATTGACTACCCCATCACCGTTGAAATCAACTCTTAGTGAATCCTCTTTTTGACTGTAAAAATTACTCCTGATAATCTGACGATCTTTATCATCTAATTTTTTATCTGCGTTCAGATCATATTTAGTTATTGGATCTGGGGTGGGTGTGGGTGCCTTAGTGGGAACTAAAGATCGATTTTCTCCGAGGATAATTGTTGGCAGTGATGGTTCATAAGATGAAGGGATCTCTACCTCTAGTGTGGAGTTTTTTAATGAGTTAAATATCTTCAAGGAGCCAACTTTTGACGTTGAGAGGTCAAAACCCAAAGCTAAATCTGCGGTTTTTAGGGAAACTAAGGGTAGAATAAAGTTACCGCTCGATTTTGTGATAGTCGCTAAAGATTGGGCACCCGGGATACTTAGGATAACTAAAGCCTCAGTAACCGGTTGTAACTTTTCATCCAGCACTACCCCACTGAGGGGCGATAAATTACTAGGGGAAACCTCCCTACTAGTGGTAAATGAGCGTGTTTGGGTATCTGCTACGCCACCAGACACAACCTGGAAATGATAGGTAGTATCGGCTTGGAGGGATTTTAGTGTAACAAAATGAAGAGTGTGTTTTTGAGGGGTTTGTAGATCCCGATCATCATTAAAAGTTAAATCTAAACCAGAAGGTGTTAATCCGGCCGTAATAAACCCGGGGGACTCTTTGTCAGTTTGCCAATAAATTGAGGCTGAGGTAGAGTCGATATTGGCTACTGTTACTTGACTGGGAGTATTAACTACGCTGGCTTGAGAAAAAAAGACCTGTCGCTCTTTAGTTAAATAAACCCCCACCCCGATACCTATGACTAGAAGGAGTATTCCCAGTATTGTAGGGATTCTCATTTTAAAACCTCGATCTCAAATGTAGGGGAGATCGGTTCAATTAATTTCTGGGTCTCAGTAGGTGTTGTGATTTGGGATCTAGAGTGCAGGATGTCAAAAACTACCCAGGCTGCGACAGTTAAAAAAGTAAGGATGACGATATAAAGAAACGATCGGTTGTTCATCTCAAAAAATAGGCTTTCCCAGAGACGTTCATCTGGGTCGCATCACTGGCAGCTTTGGTGATCATAACAGAGTCAATGCTGATCAGTCGAGATGAGCGTTTAAGGCTTTGCAAAGCGCTAATTAATTGGGGATAGTTTCCAGATACTGAGTAAGTAAACTCAACTGTTTTTAGTTCGGCAGGATATTTGCTGGGAGTTGAAATGTCAAAGATGGTTAAGGGCTGAATTTGTAAGCTGGAGATAGCTGATTGTGAAGCCAGTGAGGTTTGCAGCGAGGCGATAACCGAGGAAAGCTGGGCAAAAGGTGGAATGGCTTGAGCTATCTTACGCCGGGTTTGCTCATCCAAGGAATTATAATTATTTTTCCCCTCCACCAGATTTTGGGCTTTTAAGTTTAATTTATTTAATACTGTTTGGCTGTTATTTAAGGATTGGTCCAAGTTTAGGATGGTAGAGATAGTTGGGCGGATAGCAAATATCCCAAAAACCATCAACGAAATCAAGCTAAAGATAAAAGGGGCAAAGGAACGAACCAGCGGATTTTTAAATACCGGTTCAATGTGGGTGTAGTATCTGGAGTAACGGGGGTTCATTTAGGAAGTTTTACCTCCTTTTTTAACCAACTCGCCAGTAATAGTGAAGGTCGTTAGGCCTTCAAACGAAAGATTAGACAGCGTAACGTTAGCAAATTGGGGATCTTTTTGTAACGTTTTTAAAAATAGAGACAACTGATCATTAGAGGTGGTAGTGCCATTGAGACTAAAAGTGGGAGTTGTTTTAATATCTCCTCCGTTGTTAATACTCAGAGTAGTTAGTTTAATGTTTTTAGGAGTTAGGGTGGCAACCGTAGAAAGGAAGGTCGCCACATCTAAATCAGCATCTCGAGCCGTCTTAATACTTGAGAGTTGAAACTGGGTTAATCTAATTAAATCCTCATCCCGTTTTAACGATTGGACATAAGCAGATTGCTGAACAATATCTTCTTGTAGAGATACTAAGTCGGCGTCCAATTTGTAACGATAAACGAAGGCCCCAATAACGATCATCTCAACAATAATAACGATATATCTACCAGACGAGAGCAACCACTTTATTAATCGGGTGTGAAATTTTAAGCGATCAGAGCTCCTGATTAGCAGGTTAGTTTTTAAGAGATTTTTAATTGGAGCAGACTGTTGAGTTGGGGCAGTCATATTAGTTATTAGTTTACCAAAAGTGGAAGACTATGTGTGGATTATTTTATGGCGGCCAATTTTGAGAGGCGAGATTTTAAGCGTGAAGCTTTGTTTACATGAATCAAGTTGACTTTGGCAGCTTTATCAAGTGCTGAGAAAGCAGCGGTCAGGTTTTTTGGGTTTGGGGTGTGGCGGGCGGTCTTAATTGCCCGCTTCATGCCCTCCTCGCGTTTAGCGTTCCTCGCAGTGCGAAGTTTATCTTTGCGCATCTTTTTGATGGCTGAACGAATAATCGGCATATCGGGAATATTAACATACCATATAGCCTTAAGACAAGTTTAAGAGTATTATTTTTACAATGGTCAAAAATTTATTTGAGTTGCTGTCCATTCGCCAGAACTCAATTTTATCAGGGGCAGTGGTTTTGATGGTTACTGTGGCTGCCTCTAAGATATTGGGTTTAGTTAGGGATCGCTTATTAGCACACAACTTCTCCCCGGATGCTGTAGCGGTGTTTTTGGCAGCTTTCCGGATACCTGATCTGATGTTTCAACTGCTAATCTTTGGAGCGGTATCGGTAGCTTTTATCCCGGTTTTTACAGAATATCTTCATAAAAAAAGCGAGAGAGAGGCTTTTGAATTTGGTTCGGGGATACTCAATTTAGTGTTAATAGTTTTTTCCTTAGTCAGTATCTTAGTATTTTTTCTGGCTGATCCTTTAACTAGATTGGTGGTGCCTGGATTTTCTTTTGCAGAACAGCAACAAACCGCCTCACTAACTCGGATTATTATGTTGGGGCAGATTTTATTGGCAGTGGGGGCTTTTTATGCCGGGATCGCCCAAGCATATCAGAGGTTTATCATTCCAGCGCTGGCAGCCTTATTTTATAACTTGGGGATTATTTTGGGAATTATCTTTTTAACCCCAATCTTAGGTATCAATGGCGCAGCTTTTGGGGTGGTTTTGGGAGCAGCAATGCATGCTCTGGTGCAACTGCCCTTAGTTTCCAAATTAGGGTTTCGTCATAGCTTAAAAATTAATCTCAAAGACGCTGGCTTAAAAGAGGTCTCCTCAATGATGAGCATGAGAACCGTGGGAGTAGCAGTAGAGCAGATTAATGAAACTGTGGGGATCTTGTTGGCTTCTTTAATCTCCGCCTCATCGGTTACGTATCTTACTTTTGCCACTCACTTACATACTGTCCCGATTGGTTTATTTGGGGCAACATTAGCTCAGGCAGCTCTCCCGGTATTGTCTCAGGAAAGATCCCGGGGTGAGATGCAGTTATTTAAAGGAACGCTATTAACTACCATGCATCAAATTCTTTTTTTAACCCTCCCGGCAGCAGCGATCTTAATCGTCCTGAGAGTTCCAGCAGTAAGGTTGGTGTTCGGAGCCTCTCAATTTGATTGGCCGTCAACGGTATTGACCGGTCGGACAGTTGCCTTTTTAGCAGCTGGTCTAACAGCCCAAGCAGTGGTTTTATTACTGATGAGGGGATTCTATGCTTTAAAAGACACCAGAACTCCAGTCATAGTATCAGTTGTCTCGGTAACCTTGAATGTAATTTTAAGCTATGTCTTTGTTAGGGTCTTGGGTTGGGAGGTCTGGAGTTTAGGGTTGTCCTACGCTATAGTTTCTAATATTTCCTTGGTTATGTTGGTGCAATTGTTGGGTAATAAGTTAGGTGGATTTAGTTTTAAGGAACTGTGGGAGCCTTTTTTGAAGATGCTGTTTGCTGCACTGGTAGCAGCGGTAGCCCTATATGTTCCGATTAAAGCCTTTGATCAGTTAGTTTTTGATACCACGAAAACAATTAATTTAATGTTATTAACTGGGATAGCTGGCTCGTTTGGACTGGGGGTGTATTTATTGTTAGTCTGGCTGCTACAAGTTAAAGAGATCCATACTTTTGGAGGGATAATTAAGCGGTTTGCCTCCATGCAATCAAAATTAAAATCTCAGGAGATGATTAAGGAAACAGGAGCTCTCTAGTCTCTGCGGGAAGATTAGAATACAATACCCACACTGTGAATATCAGGAACTTCTGTATTATTGCCCATATTGATCATGGTAAGTCAACTTTGGCTGATCGGTTTTTGGAGATTACTCAGACTGTAGCCAGCAAAGACATGCAGGAACAGCTACTGGACTCCTTAGCTCTAGAGCGTGAACGGGGCATTACTATCAAGCTGGCTCCAGTCCGCATGTCCTATACCCTGGACGCTATTCCCTATACCCTAAATTTGATTGATACTCCTGGTCATGTCGATTTCTCATACGAAGTCTCCCGGTCACTGGCTGCAGTTGAGGGGGCAATACTTTTAGTGGATGCCACTCAAGGTATCCAGGCCCAAACTTTAGCTCATGGTTTAGCAGCTTTAGAGCAAAATTTAACACTAATTCCCGTTATTAATAAAATTGATCTGCCTAACTCAGATGTTGATAAATGTAGGAAACAGTTAAGCGATACTTTTGGCTTTTCTGATACCGAGATCCTTCTGGCATCGGGTAAAACAGGAGCTGGGGTTGAGGAAATTTTAAAAACTGTCATCGAGAAGGTCCCTGCACCCAAGATGGAGATAGAAAAACCATTAAGGGCCTTGATCTTTGATTCTTTCTTTGATGGCTATAAAGGAGTAATAGCTCAGGTGAGAGTTATTGAGGGCACTGTTCCTACCAGCCAGTCCCGGGTAGTGTTTTTAGGGACTAAGTCCACCGGTCAGGTGTTGGAAAAAGGTTATTTTGCGCCCCAACTAACCCCCGTTGATGAGTTAAAAGCTGGGGAGATTGGCTATATTGCCACCGGTATTAAACAGGCTGATCAGGTACATGTCGGAGATACTATCTCCACCGATTTTTCCGCACAGCAACTACCGGGGTATAAGACCGTCAAGCCGATGGTTTATGTTGGATTATACCCAATTGATGCCTCGGAGTACTTTGAGCTTAAGGAAGCCTTGTCTAAGTTTAAACTAGCAGACCCAGCTTTTTCCTATACCCCTGAACAATCGGCTGCTCTAGGTTCTGGATTTAGGTGTGGATTTTTAGGGTTATTACATGCTGAGGTGGTCCAAGAAAGGTTGGCTCAAGAATTTAACGTCAATATGTTGGCTACTACCCCATCTGTGGAGTACAAGCTAGATGGCGAGTTTATTCATAATCCATCAGAGCTACCACAAGGAGAGAATATTAAGGGATTAGAAGAGCCATGGGTCTCTTTAAAGATATTCACTCCCCAAGAATATATTGGGGTGGTGATGGAGTTGGTTCAAGACAGACGGGGCCAGTTTGTTGATATGGCCCATTTTGGTAATCAGGTGGAGATGAGCTATCAGATGCCTCTTTCGGAGATGATCACCGATTTTTATGATAAGTTAAAATCAGCCTCTTCCGGGTTTGCTTCTTTAGATTGGGAGCTTTTGGAGTTTAGGGAGGTGGATGCGGTTAGAGTGGATCTTTTAGTGGGGGGACAAAAAGTGGATGCTTTATCAACAATTATTTTTAAACCCAAGGCGGAGACGGTTGGTAGGAGGTTGGCTGAAAAATTAAAGAATGTTTTGCCCAGACAAAATTTTGAGATAGCGATTCAGGCAATGGTGGGAGGAAAGATTGTTGCCAGAGAGACGGTATCTGCTTTTAGGAAAGATGTCATAGCCAAGCTTTATGGGGGAGATAGGACTAGGAAAGATAAACTCTTAGATAAACAAAAAGAGGGTAAGAAAAAGATGAAGATGATTGGGAGAGTAGAGATCCCCCAAGAAGCCTTCCTCTCAATTTTGAAGAGCTGATTTGCCTTCAGCGGAATAATCAGATAGAATTGTGGTTATATTGAAGAAACTTCTAACATCAACAGTTGCCTTAATGGCTGCTTTAATTCTTTCCCCAACGGTAATCTTGGCTGGCGGACCGGTGGGACAGATACAAGCTGATACCCAGGGTTGGAGGTCTGATATCGGGTATGGTAGAAATATAAGATTCTTTTTGGGTCTTGGAACACCCTGTCTGGGAACTCAAGTAACATTCAAATTTACAGACTCTCAGCCTAACGATTACATTATGACATCATCTGGCAATGAAACAGTGATAATGGATGAGAGCTGTGGAGTTTATGCCAAGATGGCATCTTTAAACCTGGCAACTCGATCTGTGACAGCAATTGTTAAAGCAGGTGATAAGACATACACTGACCCGTACATTCCCACGATCAAGGTTGATTTTGATGGGCAGTATCACACAGATAGTGCTTATGATAATTATTCTTATAGAACCTCAGTAGAGGATCCCTATAAAGACTACCGTAATCCAACCGATTATCCGACAGTCAAGCCACTCCCAACTATCCAAGATGATATTAAAGTATGGTTATTAAATCAAAAAGCTGATGCGTCTGTTAATAAATATGGTGGCAGGACGGCCACTGTTAAGTGGAGCGCAGTAAACATTGATGGTTATAAAGTGCTGTATGATATTTATATTACCGAGAGTGGAGGTAAAACCTCTATCAGGCAGAGCGAGTACGGTCCATCGGCTGTCCTATATCTCGAGAGCGATAAGGACTACACAGTTAAGGTTAAAGCTTGTATTAATAAAGTAGGGAGTTGTAAGGACTCAAATGCGATTGTTATCCCAAAGTTTGAGAATAAAAATGGGGTATTTGTTACCCCTTCAGTCACCCCTATGATTTCAGTTGCCCCTGAACAGGACCAAACTACAGATCAGTTAAATCAAAAAATTAATGATCTACAAAATCAGCTTAATGAGTCTAAGAAACAGCAGGGTCTGCTTGAGACAAGATTAAACGATCTGATAAATTTCATCAAAAACCTCTTTCCTCTCTTCAGATAATTTACCTAACTCTTACCAGGAATAATCCCTTTATCTAATCTGTAATGATTTTCCTAGGAATTCAATTCCCAGTGGTGGGATAACTACTTTTCTGGGACCTTTTTTGACAACTCCAGCATCAAGGGCAATATATTTTAAACTCTTAGCTATTTTTAAAATGGAATCTACTGAATTGGGATCAACAACCAAAATAAACCCAGCTCCCATATTATAATCTCCATACATCTGTATATCTGACATCCGGCTTTTTTGCTGAATACTTTTAAATATTGGATGTATCCTGGGCAGTTTATCTATTAGATAACTGAAGTTTAGTTTTGACCTCATAATCTTTCTCCAGCCGTGACCAGTAATGTGAGAGCAGTAATGAATGCTAATTTTTTGCTGCTGCAGCTTTTGAATTAATGGGGAATATATTATGGTTTTGTCTTTGATCGCCAGCTCCAAAATCTTCAAATGATTTTTAAACAACTTTCTAATTAAAGTTATGCCATTGGTATGTACCCCAGAGCTTTCAACAATAATTATTCTGTCTCCCTCTTTGATATTTTTATCAGAGATAAGATTAGTTTTTGGTGAAACTACTCCGGTAGCTGATCCTCCCAGAACAATTGATTTAGGATTAATGACCCCAACTAAAGTTTGAGTCTCTCCACCATTCCAGGAAGCCCCGGCAAACTTAGCCCCATCTTTAAATCCCCTTATTAAATTTTTCCAGCGTTTGGTATCAGCAAACCAGTTCTCACTACCAGCAGCTACAAATAATTTCAGGGTCAAGGGTACAGCCCCAAACATTGATAAATCATTTAAAATAGTAGCGGCATTTCCCCAGCCAACCTGGTAGTAAAAGTCCTTCCCGGATTTTTGATAAATGTCATCTGCTAGTTGATTCAAGCTACCGATCCCTTCATTGATATCTATTAAATAGTGATCAGAAAATTCCAGGATCTGGGGAGAGTTGCCACCGGCCCTAACACAGGCGTTTTTAAAAGCATCCATTAAATGGTAATTAACACCGGACTTTTGGTAGGTAAGTGCCACTGGGATTATTTTGGCAGGATTAATCTAATATTTCCAGAGGAGAAATCTGCTTCAGTTCCTGATAAACCCTTGGGAATAACAATGGTATAAGTTGGTGGTTCAGCTCTTTTATAATCTGGGTAGTTTCCATAATACTTAAACAGGTAATCAAAACCAAAGTTCCAACCAGGTTCTTTGATATAAGAGATAAAGTATTTATCATTACTTTGATGTTTGAGAATCTCTCTAACTACAGCATCTTTATGATAGAGAGTAATTAAGGAGGGGTTGTCCCATTTAGTCCGTAGAGATTGGAAGTTAACAACTAAAAGGTATAAAAATACCCCTATTAAAATAACTTTAGTTGAGGGTTTTTGAAGCATGAGACTTAATAATCCTGAGATGTAAAAAAGAGACAGGGTGGTAACTGCCAAAAAATAATACTCTGGAACATGAGTTGGGGAGAGATAATAATAAACTGTAAAAACAACAAAACTAAGCAGATAAAATAATAAGTGAAATTTATCTTTTAAAAACAAGTATTTTTTAACTGTTAAATAAATAAAACTGCCTAAAAATATGAGTGACGATAGCTGAAGTAGCTCAGAACTTATCCCCAAAACCCTGAATGGTTCAGATAGATTATATTGGATAAAATATAGAAGCTGGGAGAGATTTTTACCTGACTCTGGCCCACCTCCGGAAAAAAGTGAGATTAGTTTTTTAATCTCCAAAAAGCTGTGTAAAAACTCAAAGATTATTAAAGGCAGTATGGCTAGGGTAAATCCCATAATAGAGAGTAAGGTGGTTTTTAAATCCGGCAGCTTTCTTTTAATAACCAGTAGTACTAAAAAGACGATATAAAAGGGAAAGAGTATGGGGTGGATACTGGTGTATAACCCAAAGAGTAATCCTAGTGGTACTAAATATAGTGTTTTTCCTTGCCAGTACTTGTAGAAACATATCCAGGTTAAAAGTACCATGCCATCAACATGGAAGGCTGGGACCATTGTCCAATCAACCTCAATCTTAGAAAATAAAAATGCCCTTAATCCAGCAGCAATTAAACCAGCCCTAACTCCAAAAAACTCTTTTCCCACCCAAAAATAAATCAGGACGGTGATTAATCCCACCACGACCGACCCAACAAACCCTCCCAGGGGATGTAACCCAAATAGATAAAAAAAAGGAGTTAAAAAATAAAAATACCAGGGTCCCATATATAATCCATCCATTGATAATCCTTGGCCGATAAATCTTAGAGGGTATTCATTAAAGATAAGGTAGGCAAAATTGGAGGCATATTCTTGATCAAAATCAAAATTAGCCATCTCGGGGAGCCGGTAAAAACGAATAATAGCAGCGAGGAGTAGGACTATTAGCAGTAAGTGGTTGAATGTAAATACCCGTTGCACATATCAAGAATAGCACAATGAAGGGTCTTGACAACTCTTAGCACTCAATGTATATTACTGCTAACCATGGATTTAAATGACAGACAAAAACAGTTATTAAAAGCCGTTATTGAGCTGTATGCTAAGAACGGTGAACCCGTAGCATCAGAAACCATTGAGAGAGGTTATGACCTAGGAATCTCCCCTGCCACCATCCGCAATGAGATGGTAAAGCTTACTGATTTGGGTTACCTGAAACAGCCTCATACCTCAGCCGGCCGAGCTCCTACCTCGATGGGTTTTAGATTCTATATCTCTGATTTAATGAAGGAAAAGGAGGTGTCTGTAGTTGATGAGGTGATGATTAAACAATCAGTTTTAGATAAAAGAGCTCATTATCAAGGGATGCTCAAAGAAGCAACCAAGACTTTAGCTAAGAAATGTGGGATGTTAGCCCTAGCGATTACCGATAAAGATGGAGATATTTATTATTGTGGGGCAGCTAATATTTTAGATATCCCGGAGTTTTATGATATTGATGTCACCAGATTTGTGTTATCCTTGTTCGATGAGTTTCCTACCCTAAGGGAGATTATCGGCCAGGCTCAAGGGGCTGATCCGATCCATATCATCTTTGGAGATGAGACCGGCTTTGAGTATCTGCGTCCTACTGGATTTGCTTTCACCAGGTACTCGGAAGATACTGAAAACGCCGGAGTGATTGGGGTAATGGGTCCGGCTAGGATGAACTGTGCGGTGGTGTTTCCTTATTTAAGGTTTGTCAGTTCAGTTTTAACAGAATCAGGGAGGTTTTAAGATAATTTAAAATGAAAAATTCAAAAATCAAAATTAAACCAGTAGATCAGATGCTAGAGTTGGAGGATAGAGTTAAGTCTTTGGAGGAGCAATTAAAACGGGCAGTGGCCGACTACCAAAACTTAGAAAAGCGGGTCTCTGAGGGCAGAAGTGAGCTTTCTGGTTGGGCGACGACCGAGCTAGTTAAAAAATTCCTGCCGGTTTTGGATCATCTGGAAAAAGCTCTGAATGGAGCAACTGAAGCTGATCGGCAATCAGGTTGGTTTAAGGGAGTAGAGATGGCTGTTAAGCAGTTCCAAGAGCTGTTAAAATCTGAAGGTTTGAGTGAGATTGAGGAAGCTGGGCAATTTGATCCATTGCTTCATGAAGCGGTAGATTCCAGGACAGGTGATAATAATACAATCTTGGAGATAGTTGCCAAAGGGTATAAAATAGGGAGTAAGGTTATCAGACCTGCCCAGGTAGTAGTAGGAAAGGAGAGTAATTAAATATGTCAAAAATTGTGGGAATTGATTTAGGGACAACAAATTCGGTAGTAGCGGTGATGGAGGGTGGAAAACCCAAGGTCATCCACTCAGCTGAAGGTGAGAATATTATCCCTTCGGTTGTTAATCCAATTAAAAACATCGTTGGCCGGGTTGCCAAACGCCAATCAGTAGTCAATCCTAAAGAAACTATTTTCTCAGTCAAGCGCTTAATGGGGCGTAAATTCTCTGACCCTGAGGTGCAACGGGACATGAAGTGGCTGCCCTATGAGGTAAAAAGTGGTAAAAATGGTATGGCAGTAGTGGTAGTGGATGGTCACGAGTACACCCCTCAGGAGATCTCGGCCATGATCCTAGGTAAGATCAAAGCTGACGCTGAAGGTTATCTTGGTGAAAAGGTGACTGATGCTGTGATTACCGTACCGGCCTATTTTGATGATGCCCAACGCCAGGCTACTAAACAAGCTGGTGAGATTGCCGGATTAAATGTGCAAAGAATCATTAACGAGCCAACTGCTGCTGCTTTAGCGTATGGCTTGGATAAGAAAAATGCCCATACTATCGCTGTTTATGATCTAGGTGGTGGAACTTTTGATATCTCTATTTTAGAGCTGGGAGAAGGGGTGTTTGAGGTTAAATCAACCAACGGCGATACCCATTTAGGTGGGGATGATTTTGATCAGGTAATTATTAACTTTATCGCTGAGGAGTTCAAAAAAGAGCAGGGGATTGATCTAAAAAATGATAAACAGGCACTACAGAGGTTAAAGGATGCAGCTGAGAAAGCTAAGATTGAACTCTCCTCTTCTCAGGAGACCGATATCTCTATTCCCTTTGTGACCGCTGATTCATCGGGACCAAAGCATGTGGAGATGAAGCTAACCAGAGCTAAACTTGAAGGTCTGGTTAAGGACTTAGTGGATAAAACATTTGAGGCCGTTAAGTCAGCTATAAAGGATGCGGGAATTGAAGCAAATAAAGTAGATGAGGTAGTTTTGGTGGGAGGGATGACCCGTATGCCGTTGGTGCAAAAAGGTGTCAAGGAATTTTTTGGTAAAGAGCCACACTTGGGGGTCAATCCTGATGAGGTGGTGGCTATCGGAGCTTCCATCCAAGGAGGAGTTTTGGGTGGTGAAGTTAAAGATGTTTTACTACTTGATGTAACTCCTTTAACTTTAGGAATTGAGACTTTGGGTGGAGTTTCAACACCGTTAATTTCCCGCAACTCAACGATCCCAACCTCTAAATCAGAGATTTTCTCAACTGCAGCTGATAACCAACCGGCGGTGGAGATTAACGTCTTGCAAGGTGAACGGCCGATGGCAGCAGATAATAAATCTTTAGGCAGGTTTGTGTTAGATGGTATTCCCCCAGCTCCCCGGGGAGTTCCCCAAGTTGAGGTGACGTTTGATATTGATGCCTCAGGAATCTTGAACGTTAAAGCCTTGGATAAAGCTACCAGTAAGGAGCAAAAAATCACTATTACCGGATCAACAGGATTGGATAAAGATGAGGTTGAGAGGTTAACTAAAGAGGCTGAGGCTAATGCTGAGGCAGATAGGCAGAAAAAAGAGGAGATTGAGACGCGAAATAACGCTGATACCGTAGTCTATACTGCCGAGAAAGCTTTAAAAGATGCTGCCGAGAAAGTGTCAGCGGAGATTCGTACCGAGGTTGAGCAAAAAATTCAGGAAACCAAAGATGCTATCAGTAAGGGTGACATTGATAACATTAAAACTAAGGCCGATTCATTGGGGGAGTCTTTACAAAAGATTGGGACAGCTATGTATCAAGATCAAAAATCAGCCACTGAAGAACCAAGTTCAGATGGTGCCACCAGCTCAACTTCTAAGACTCCAGATCAGAGTTCCGAAACGGTGGAGGGAGAGGTGGTAGAGGAAGGGAAGAAGTCAGATGAGTGAGGATAATGATGGATCAGAAAAGCCGGGAGACCAACATCGGTTATATGACCAAATAGCTGCGGAGAAAAGAGCAGCTATAAGTTCAGCTACACCGCGACCGGCGCGAAGACGATTATCAGATTGGGTTCATGATTTTGTGACAGCAGAAAAAGCAGCTGGTAGGTGGAGAAATCCCGACAAAAAGAAAGGGATGTAACTGCCTTGGCCAAGAGGGATTATTATCAGGTCTTGGGGGTTGCCAAGACCGCCACAGAGACAGAGGTTAAGTCAGCCTACCGTAAGTTAGCTAGAACTCACCATCCTGATGTGGATAACTCTCCCGGGGCAGCGGAGAAGTTTAAAGAGATCTCAGAGGCCTATCAAATTTTATCTGATCCTCAAAAAAGACAGAGTTATGACCAATTTGGTCACGCAGGTCCTAACCCGTTTTCCTCTGGTGGCAACCCTTTCGGGGGTGGATTTAGATATTCTACCGGTGGACAGGGTCCCAATGTCCAATTTGATTTTGGCAACTTTGAAGATCCGTTCGAGCTTTTTAACCAGGTTTTTGGAGGGGGCTTTGGACAACATGCTCAAAGAAGACCGATCTATCAGCTGCAGATCAGCTTTGACGAAGCCATTAAAGGGGTAGCTAAACAGGTAGAGATCACTGATCCACAAGGTAAACGCTCCCGGATGACCATTAGAGTACCAGCCGGGGTGGATAATGGAACTAGAATGCGGTTTGGTGACTTAGATATCTCCTTTCAGGTTAGTCGTCACGCTGAGTTTTTAAGAGAAGGGGCAGATATTTTTTCAGATCTACACTTAAGTATTCCCCAGGCTGTCTTAGGAGATACTATTGAGGTGAATACTGTTTGGGGTAAGGTAAAGCTAAAAGTGCCAACTGGTACTCAGCCAGGATCACTAATCAGACTAAAGGGTAAGGGTGTAAATCACCTCTCCGAGAGTAGCAAAGGAGACCATTATGTTAGGGTAAATTTGGCAGTTCCCAAAAAACTAACCTCGGAGGAGAAAAAGATCTATGAGGATTTGATGAGTCTCGGATCTTCTAAAAAAAGCTGGTTTTAGATATACTAAAAAGTAGTTATGAATAAATTTATTAGTTGGTTATTTAACAAAGATAGGGTTTATCCTCAGCTAATAGTTGAGAATATTAATCACCCTAACAGATTTTACGCTGTCCCATTGATCGGAGGCTTGGTGAAAATTATTGCAGTTATTCCGGTTTTAATTGTCTTGTTTTTTGTTGGAATTTATTTATTATTCATTGATATTATCAATTCCTTCGTGGTTTTATTTAAAGGTACATATTGGCAATATGCTTATGAGATGAACCTAAGTTTAATGAAATTATCCCTAAAGATGCAATTCTACTTTTTAGGTATTACCGATCGGTACCCAGGGTTTGATTTCAAAGTTGATGACAGGTTTACTTTAGATATTCCTATCCCTCAAAACCCCAGTCGATTATTTGCCTTGCCGGTGGTTGGAGGCTTAATGAGATTGATTTTAATTATGCCCGTCGGCGTATATCATTATATTCTAGATGAGACGAGCAGGTTCACGGTAAATATTCTAGCTTGGTTTTGGGTTCTATTTAAAGGAAGGTATCCTGAGTGGATTTATGAATTAACAAGAGATAGCGAAAGAGTGGAACTTAGCATGTGGGCTTATCTGTCCGGGTTATCGGATGAGTATCCTAGTTTGTATATCTCTATGAACCACAAGACTGCCAAACTAGTCTTCATGGGCCTACTTTTAATGCTGGGTTTTGCAGGATTTTTCATACCTGATGCCAGCCCCAACTTGACTAACTCCCCTTAGATCACTACAATATCTCTGTGAGGTGGGGTGACCCGCCTTTTTTAATAAATATGCCAGTACAAGCCAGAACTGAATTTGCTGCAGCTTTAAACCAGATTGCCTCTGAGAAAGGGGTAGATGTTAGTGTGGTGATTGATGCTATTGAAACTGCTGCCCTAGCTGCCTATAGAAAAGACCTCTCTTTACGAGGAGAGGAAGTTCCTGCAGAAGATGATGGAACTTTTACGGCCAAAATAGATGCTGTTAGTGGAGAGATCTCCATTTTACATGGTGAGGAAAATGTAACTCCTCCAGGTTTTGCCAGAATTGCTGCCCAAACTGCCAAACAGGTGATTATGCAAAAACTGTATGAGGCTGAAAAAGGGGCCATGTTAGAAGAGTATGAGAAAAAAGTTGGTTCGGTCATCTCTTGTACTATGTCCCGTCAGGAAGGGAATAGTTGGTTTGTAGATTTGGGGCGGGCAGAGGGTGTTATGCCACAGATGGAGCAGACGAGGGATGAGTATTATCATCAGGGGCAAAGACTAAAGGTCTATATTAAGGAGATTAGAGAGGGTAGGCGTGGTCCAGAGGTGGTGGTCTCCCGGGCTGATCCCCAATTTGTTAAAGGACTTTTTGCTATAGAGGTTCCAGAGATTCAAAGTGGTTCAGTAGAGATTAAAATAATTGCTCGTGAGGCTGGGGGTAGGACTAAGTTAGCTGCTATCTCTACTCAAGATGGAGTAGATCCAGTGGGATCTCTGGTTGGACAAAAAGGGGTGAGGGTACAAGCTGTTATGCAAGAGTTGGGGGAGGAAAAAATTGATATTATCTCCTACTCTGATGAACCAACCCGGTTTATTGCCTCAAGTTTATCCCCGGCCAAAGATGTTGAGGTCACTATCGCTGATCCCAAAGAAAAAATTGCTAAGGTTAGAGTCTCTGATTCCCAGCTATCTTTAGCGATCGGTAGAGGTGGTCAAAACGTTAGACTGGCAGCTAAATTAACTGGATACAAAATTGATATTGAAGGTATGGGTGATGGCTCGGTGAGACAACCATTTCCGACAGCTAAGCCGGAGGAAAAAGAGATAAATAAAGAGATGGCTACTCCAATCGCTGATAATCCAGCAGTAACTCCTGAAGATACAGCAACAGATCCAGAAGAGAAAAAAGAGTGATTTATAGTAACAGAACGAGTCTGATAAATTATGAAACAAGTAAGACCACCAGTTGTAACGATCCTCGGCCACGTTGATCATGGGAAGACCTCCTTGTTGGATTTTATCAGGAAGGCGTCTGTGGCAGTTGGTGAGCATGGCGGAATTACTCAGGCTATTGGGGCTTATCAAACTGAACATCAAGGGAAATTAATCACTTTTATTGATACGCCAGGCCACGCTGCTTTTGAGAAGATGCGTTCCCGAGGGGCGAGGGTAGCCGACATCGCTGTTTTGGTGGTCGCAGCTGATGATGGAATTATGCCTCAGACAATCGAGGCGATTAAACATATTCACAGTGCTAAAGTTCCCATGGTTGTGGCTGTTAATAAAATTGATCTACCGGGGGTGAATATTAAGGTGCAACTGGAAAAGATTAAAAAACAACTTTCTGATAATCAGGTATTGGTAGAAGAGTATGGTGGGGAGACGCCAATCGTTGAGGTATCGGCCAAAACAGGCCAAGGGGTGGACGCTTTATTAGAAACGGTCACTTTGGTGGCGGAGATTCATGAGTTAAAAGGGGATCCCAACTTACCACCAAGCGGTGTGGTGATTGAGTCTCATATGGATAAATTCAAAGGTGCTTTAGCTACTATTTTGGTTAGAGATGGAACCTTAAAAAAAGGTGACTCCATCAGTGTGGGTGGGGTGGATTGTAAGGTTAAAGGAATGTTTGATTGGAATGGGAAAATATTGGATACCGTTGGGCCATCAACTCCGGTAGAGATTTTAGGATGGGAGAGTGTGCCAGGGGTAGGGGCAGCCTTGGGCAGTGAGGCAGTTACAGCTCAGACAGTGGGGGCGGTCAAGAGTTTGATAGAGAAGTTAAAGACAGAGGATTCGGATGTGTTAAATGTGGTGGTTCGGGCAGATAACCAAGGATCTCTAGAGGCGATTGAGGAAAACTTGGCTAAATTTAATGAGGAAGCAGAACATATTAAGGTAATCTTTTCGGGTACCGGAGAGGTCGTGGACTCAGATGTTCACTTGGCTGAATCCACCAAAGCCATAGTGATTGGTTTTAATGTGTCAGTCAGACCTTCGGCCAATAAAATCGCTGAGACCCAGCATATTTTAATTAGACACTATGCCATTATTTATGAGCTTTTAGATGAAATAAAAGATGTAGTAGATGGGATGTTGGTTCCAGGGATAGTTGAGGAGGTCTTTGGGAGAGCCCAAATTATCGCGGAGTTTCCTTACGGAAAAGATCAAAAAATTGCTGGGTGCCGGGTGGTGGAGGGGACATTTTCAAAAGGTCCTAAGATTAGGTTGATCAGAGGTGAGGAGTTGGTTGGGGAAGGTAAAATTACCTCTTTAAAGATAAGCCGGGAAGAGGTGACTAAGGTGGAGAAGGGTCAGGAATGTGGAATGATGTTTTCCGGTTTGGAGTTTCAAATAGGGGACGTTGTCGAGTCCTTCCGGAATA
>MFCS01000011.1:9320-10005 GCA_001776975.1 Candidatus Daviesbacteria bacterium RIFCSPHIGHO2_01_FULL_41_45 | reverse complement strand
AATAACTCCCTTGTTGCCTGCTCATCAGGCTTTAGTCCTTGATCTTGGACAAAATCCCCTAGCTCCGAATCCTCTTCATCTCCCACCTTGGTAGCCAGCGAGGCTGGTTCCTGAGACACCTTAATAATCTCCCGAGCCTTAGCAGGATCAATACCCAATTCCTTGGCCACCTCATCTGGGGTTGGCTCTCTGCCCAAATCCTGCATCAACTTTCGCTGTGATCTATTGAAACGATTAATAGTTTCTACCATATGAACCGGAATCCTAATCGTTCTGGCCTGATCAGCTAAAGCTCTGGTAATTGCCTGTCTGATCCACCAGGTAGCATAAGTTGAGAACTTAAAACCTCTGCGCCAATCATATTTATCCACCGCTCGCATCAAGCCCATATTTCCCTCTTCAATCAAATCAAGTAATGACATCCCCCGCCCAACGTATTTTTTAGCAATCGAAACAACCAGTCTTAAGTTGGCTGAGATTAATTTATCCTTAGCCCGCTTCTCACCTTTTTCAGCTTTTTTAGCTAACTCAATCTCTTCAGCTGCAGTTAGCAGAGAAACCCTACCGATCTCTCTTAGGTATTGTCTAACCGGATCAGTCACTGAACCCTCTTCTAGGGAAGAGAGAGTCTCCAGCTCTTTTTCTAGATCAGTGGATGATTTTTCACCATCTGCCAAATCTTCAG
>MFCS01000011.1:0-9314 GCA_001776975.1 Candidatus Daviesbacteria bacterium RIFCSPHIGHO2_01_FULL_41_45 | reverse complement strand
ATCAGTGGATGATTTTTCACCATCTGCCAAATCTTCAGCAGTAGTTTCAAAAACATCAATTCCTTCATCAATTAATTTGATATAGAAATTATCTAAGGCCTCAATACTCTCCTCCGGTTTCGGGAAAACCTGCAAGATCTCCTCTTGGGTAACAAAGCCCCGCTCATGACCAAGCTTGAGTAACTTTTTATCATCTAGTTGTACTTGTTTTGCTTTTGCCATAAATTTAATTTAATCCTTTCAGTCTGACAGACAGATCTCTAAATCTTTTATTTAATATATCCAACTCCTGTATTTTACCAAAACTCTGAGCATTTTTGATCTGGGCAGATAGCTTCTCGAGTGACGCCTTAACTAAGGCTTTTTTCAACTCCCCTATCACTACCTCGATCTCACTTTGCCAATTCTTGGAGCTGCTTAATTTATCATCTACCTCTAGTAAATACAATCTGTCTGTTAAGGGAACCACCTCCACTGGTAAGGATTTAACAAACTCCAGGATACTAAACGATCCACCCTTAAAGGAGATACTGTCCAGATAGAGAACCAACAATACATATAGTGACCGGTAGGTCTCTTGGGTAAAAAGTGTCTCTGGGAAACTAGGAACAAAGGTAAGGTCTGAGGGGATCTTTAATAACAGTACTAATAAATACTCCTCCAACAACTCTCTCCTGGGACGGGCGATAACCTTATCAGTATCAGCCTGTCTTAGTGCTGTAGAATAATTAACGGTCTCGGTACCACTTTCTTTCACCTTGTCTATCTGCCCTCTTAATACATTCTCCGGGGTACTAATTAGGGCCGATAACTTTTGTAAGTAGTGTTCAAAATTTATTGGATCAGTAATCTTAGCCCAGATGGGTAAAAGTTCCGAGCTGGCTCGCTTTTTACCTTCGGCTGAGGATAAAGAAAAACGGCGTGAAACTGATTTCAGGTAATAATCATAGATTGGTTCAGCCTCAATAACCTGTTTTTCCCATTGCTGTGGATCTTTTAAGGCTAACTCCGCCGGATCTTTTCCAGATGGAAGAGAGATCACCTTTAAATTAAATCCTACCTTGTCCGCTAACTCAATTCCCCTCCTGGAAGCAGCGTCTCCAGCCAGATCTTTATCAAAACAGATCAACAGTGTGTCGGTATATTTTTTTAATAGCTCTAACTGACCCAAGGTCAAAGCAGTGCCCTTTGAGGCCACAATATTTTTAACCCCGGCCTGGTAAGAGGTGATCATGTCCATCTCTCCTTCTACTAAAATGGCAGCGCCGGCCTGCCTAATCTCGCCCTTTGCCAAGTTCAGTCCAAATAGAAACTCGCTTTTATCAAAAATGGTTGTTTGTGGGGTATTAATATATTTAGGCTCTCCGGCACCTAAGACTCTGCCGGCAAAACCTCTGATTGAACCCGTAACATCTACTAGCGGAAACATTACCCTGCCTCTGAAACGGTCATAACCACCTTTTTGTGAGGCAACTATCAGTCCCGCCTCCAAGGCCTCTTCAACTTTGAAGCCTCTTTTTTTTAAGAAAGAGACTAAAGACTCCCAGGAGTTAGGAGCATACCCTAAATTAAACTCCTTAATAGTAGACTCATTGAGTCCTCTGTTTTTTAGATACTTGAGAGCAACTTTGCCTAAACTATGTTTAGTCAAGAGATGATGAAAAAATTGTGCTGATTTTAAATTAGCCTCCATTAATCTGTGCCGTTTATCAGAGCTGGTATTTTTAGTTCTTTTCAGTATGACCCCAGCTTTTTGGGCCAAAAGCTGCAGGGATTCTGGGAAATCCATTCCCTCTTTTTCCATCAAGAAGCGGAAGATATCCCCACCTTTTTGACAACCAAAACAGTGAAAGATACCCCGTTCTGGGGAGACTACAAAAGAGGGAGTTTTTTCTTGATGAAAAGGACAGGGAGCTTTAAAATTAACACCAGATTTTTTTAAAGGGAGATATTCCTGAACCAGGTCAACGATATTGATTTTGGATTTAATGAGCTCGATATCGTCCATGTAGAAACAACAATCATCTTCTCGCCCGATTATACGTGGCCATTAGAGCTGTTGTGTGCGAATTGTACGCCAAATCTTACCCGAAAGCAAGTTTTAGGGTAGGCAGCCGTCTGGAGGAGGACAGGAGAGAAGATCGGAAACCGAATAACCCAAAACTCCACTTTGTCCATCGATTAGTTGATGATAATACCGCATCTCCTGCAAAGGGAAGTAAATTTCCCCCAAGTCAAGATTATATTTACGAATTCCCCTTACTGATCTATCTCTGAGAAAAGAGCTCTCCCAGTTACCGCTTGAACCCAGCTGGATTAAAACATTAGTGGTATTAACAACCATTCTCAGTCTTCCTGCTAACTCCTCCTCACCTGCTGTAGGTACGTTAAACTCTCCACCTTGATTAATAGTGGACTGGTCCTCTCGGCGTGATCCAACTCTAATCCGGACAAGATAGTCTGGGACTCTTCCTCTCGTATAATTTTCTGAGAAGCCTATTCCAACTACCATACTACTTAATGTGTCCTGACGAAGCCCAGAAAGAAGTTCATACCTTCCAGGGTCATACTCCCAAGCATCTATACCACTTGAGGTAAACCTAGCCTGCCCCGCAACCACACCGATATATTGGTCCTCAGAAGAGGTAACTAATCTTCTCTCACTAATCCAATCAACCATAAGTTTTTTTGGATCAGTTGGATCTATAAAAGAGTCAACCCAAAGACTGCCTTCAGGAGCATCAATTGAACCCTGAATACCGCAAAACAGAGACCCATATCTATCAATCACCCGAGAGAATCCCTCGGCAGGTATTCTCTTTGCACGACGTATTCCCTGAAGAACACCGACGACCTCTTGTTGGCAATCTGGATCTGGATTATCACTCGCTCTAACGCCACGAAGACCCAGTTGAGCAGTAGACAATGTCAAGCAAGCCACCAGAGTATCTCTGGCACCTATTCGGATGAGATGTTCTCCCAAGCCTTTTTTCTCTCTGTCACAGTTTAATTATTACCAATATACTCTAGTAAATCAAGAACAGATAACCTACCAACTCAGTGATATTTTTTCATTGCTCCAAGGGGAAACCTAATTGCACCCTGATTACCCGCCGGATCAAAATCAGCATGCCACTTCATGTCGCGGCGAAACTCTAAATTAAATGGGTACAACTCTTGCCCCTCACTAATTGATGGTGAAAAATCACCTTCAGGAAGATTAGGATAAGGCTCATCCTCTCCTTTCTCGGTAATATCAATCTTATAAATATATCTTGGACTGATCTCTACTTGGTAACGGAGCAGAGAATCTGACATCTGACCAGGCAACATCCTTAAAACAATCGTTTTTAGAATAAACATTTTTGAGATAAAAGCCTGTCCATTAACTAACCTATACCCATTTTTATTCCTTCTTTCACTAAACCACCTAATCTGATGGGTATCAAACGGAACTCCTCCCCGGCCAGCCTTAATAGCTACTGGGTCACCGATAATACCCACCTCCTCAAAATCACCGATCATTAGCAGTCCTTCCTCTGAATCTCTATTCCCTTGGGTGGAACAAAGCATGTCCTCATAGCTTTGAAATGCTGCCTGACTACCACCGGAATCTAACTCAGCGGGAACTTTATCTCTTTTATTTTGCATCACCCTAGTTTGCACACAACCTAACTCTATTGGTGGAATATCTCTAGGAGTGGGTGCCGGAACAGGGGTTTTTGTGGGCTCCGGGGTGGGAGTGTTGGGAATAATTATAATATCCGGGATCTCAATTTTAGGTTTTGGGGTGGGTGTTGGCTCGGAATGTCTAGGAGTTGGCACGGGTACCGGAAGAGGAGGTTTAGGATTAGATGGAAGAGACTCTGCTTCAAGGTCATTGCGCTGTTGATCACAAACCTCATTCCATAACCAGCTATTTTTATAAGTATCGGCTGTGCACCTAGCGGTATTGGCCCATCTAAATTCATTACCCCGCTGTAGATAGCCGGCATAATAGCCATCAACCTCATGTGGCTCCCAATCGCCGATAGTTACCTGGTCATCAAACGGAGCCTCTCTATCGTTAACTATCCAAGCTATATCAACATGAACTCCGGTTGTTCTAGTGGTGGGGCGGTGTTCACAGGAAGCAAAAGCGAGCGGATCACCCTGTTGGACTCTATCCCCAACTTCGACTTGAAAGTTATCCAAATGTTCATAGATGATCTTTGTACCATCCTCAGGATCCAATAACCAAACTCTGCTATGCTCCGGGTCTTGCCTATTTTCAGCATCCCCTACCATAGTAACTACCCCAGACATCATGGCCCTAACTGGTTGATCAAGATAAGTTACCCTCTGTCCGGCCGGACAAGCAGTTGAGCTATCCCGGGGAGCAAAATCCAGATGATGGTAGTGTACTCCACCTCCTCCTCCGGTAAAAGCTGCTCTATCTAAGGGAATAATTAATTGTTTTTTAACTCTCTGATTTAAGGCTTCCTGTAAGGCTTCAGCAAAGGTGATCTTGGCTAATCCAGGATGGAAAGCCAATCCAGCAGCAAATCCTACTCTCCATCCCCACTCTTTTATCCTATCTTTCATCTCTTTTCCTATTATTACCCAATTTATGACAAATTAGTGCGGAGAGGGAGGGATTCGAACCCTCGAAGGTTTTACCCTTACGCGCTTTCCAAGCGCGCGCACTAGGCCACTATGCGACCTCTCCAACGTGGGTATTATTATACAGTTAGTTTGTGGATATTAGAAGCAAAAACTCCTGATTGCCTGCTCCACCCAAAATTGGTGACTCCATCTCTTCCTTAATCGCAAATCCCAAATCTTTTATATTAGCCAATACCTGATTTTTAATATTTTCCACTAAATCACTTGGGACTACTCCCCTGACTAAATTTCCCCGCTTATTTTTAGTTTCATAATGAGGTTTAAGCAAAGCAATAATTACTCCATCGTTTTTTAAAAACTTTTTAACAACTGGCAGAACCAACTCCAACTTAGTCCATCCGGCATCAATGGTAACTAAATCTACCTGCTCTGGTAAATTCTGCAGATGTAAAATATTTATTCTCTCCATCACCACCACCCGGGGATCATTTCTTAACTTCCAGGCTAACTCACCATATGAAGTATCAACCGAGTAAACTTTATGGGCACCATTTTGCAGCAAACAATCTACAAACCCACCTGTTGATGAACCAACGTCTAAAACTGTATGGTCTTTAGGTTGAACCTCAAATTTCTCCAGAGCTGCTTGGAGCTTCTCTCCACCCCGGGATATAAATTTATCACTGGCCATATGTGTTTATGTATATATACATTGATGCGGTGGGAGCAGGATTCGAACCTGCGGTCCCCAAAGGGACAGTTGTTTTCGAAACAACCGCACTAGTCCACTATGCGATCCCACCGAGTTCACGAGGTGGAAAGCTCAGAACTCCGCCAAATGCAGACTGTTCTATGCGATCCCACCTGGTGCGCCCGGCGGGATTCGAACCCACAACCGCCAGATCCGCAATCTGGTGTTCTATCCATTGAACTACGGGCGCATGTGGGTGTATTTTAACAGAATTAAAGACGTTTGGCTTCTAAGGGGAAAAACTTCTGTAAAGAGGTGGCCCACTTGTCCATCATAGTTTTCGGAGCAATCTCATGATATGGCAAATACCTAGCGACTACTCTCTTAACCCCCTCTTGATCAGTCTCCCCTAAAACAACCAGCAACATCCCTGGCAATCTTAAATGTGTTAAAACATTTAAAACCCTGGCTCCGTCCTTTTCAGAGAACCAAAAACTATCCAACCAGTCCCAAAAATAAAAATGGTCCCCAATGGTAATCCCCTGAGTAGATACTCTATATTCAATTTCATCTGGTGACACAAAGCCTAGAACATAGGCCACAAAAGCAATAGCTAAAAGTACCCCTACTAAAATAAACTCTTGGATTAAAAGAGCAATTAAGATTAACAGAACCACAATTATGGCGATGGTGGTGTAATAAGTTTTATCCTTACTTCTAAAAGGTCTCGAGGGAGCTCTCCAGGATAATAAGGTTCTTACAGGATCTGGGGAGTCATCAACTTCAGCTTGATGTTCATGGGGAGGTAAGGCTTCGTGAGCCGGAAGTTCGTGAGTAGGATCCAAGATGGGTTTAACAAAAAACTTGGGCATAAGACAGCTTCTTCTTCGATTATACACTAATTTCTGGTAGAATTAGCCCATTGGAGAGTTGCCCGAGTGGTTTAAGGGGGGAGATTGCTAATCTTCTGGTGTCTAAAAAACGCCACACAGGTTCGAATCCTGTACTCTCCGCCAGTTATTATTTTACTTTTGGAGGGGTCGCTTAGTGGCCTAGAGCGGAAGTCTTGAAAACTTCTGTAGCGCAAGTTACCGTGAGTTCGAATCTCACCCCCTCCGCTACTATCTCGCTAGAGTTATTGCCCAGACTTGCCTGCCGGCAGGCAGGTTTTTTTTGAGCACATAAGCACACTCTTTTAAAGTTGAGCCAGTAGTCCAAACATCATCAATCAACAAGATGTTGGAATGTTCACTTTTCAATTTACAATTTTCAAATAGAGCGAAAGCATCTTTGGTGTTTTGGTACCTGGCCTTACCTTTTAAGCCAACTTGAGGCTTAGTAAATCTGATTCTTTTCAGGCACTCTTCATATCTTAAACCCATCTTAAAGGCCATCTCTTTAGCCAAAACTGCTGACTGATTAAATCCCCTCCACCTCTCCCGTTTTGGATGTAATGGCACCGGTACCATTACCCAACTGGTAGGATCTTTTTTAATCTCATCAAAAAAATCAGGGGTATGTTTGGCAAAATACTGCACCATTATATCCACCAGTGTTTGATTAATATCCCTAACCAGCCGGTATTTTAACTCCTGAATGGCTCTTCTTAAGGGATTTTTATATACCCCTAAACTCCATAATCCATCTAGGGCAAACTTTTTTTGACACAGAGGGTGGGTTCTGCCTCCAATTGAATTTCGTTCACAGATCGGACATACCAGCTCCGATTGGAGGATATTTGCCTGACAGTTATCACAAAAATAATTTCCCCATTTTTTACAACCCACACAGTGTTTAGGAAATATCCAATCAACTAAGCTCATGTAATTTGATTTTAGCCCAAAGTTGAGGTATAATACACCTCACGGGGACGTATAGATTCGACGGACCAAGCACTTTAAAAACTGCAAGCCGTTTAGGAAACATTAAACGTAAAATATTGTTTCAAAAACCAAATGGCATGAAATTATTTGCCATGCCGCAAAGACAGTTGGCTTACGCCTAAGTCTTGAAGGCATCTTAGGAGTATCTTTTTCTGGCTAGATTCCTAAGGTCCACTTAGTCAGAATGCCCTAATTTAGGTTTGATTTTTGTAAGTTAGGAAAGATCACAAAGATCGGTGTTGGTCAACAGCTGGTAGGTTACAGCCAACACTAAAATGCTACTAGCTAAGCTTGTAGAAGTTTTTATTTTGTCAGTTCACACAGGGCTCACAGCCCTCGTCTCCACCAAAGCTACTCTTTTCCACGGAGTTCCTGTTGGACTCTTCTGAGGTGATCTCTTTCTTTAATGACCTTTCTTTTATCAAATACTTTTTTGGATTTACCCAGCCCCAACTGAAGCTTAATAAGATTATTTTTATCATATAAAGATACCGGCACTAGGGTTATCCCCTGAGAAGAGGTTTTACCGATCAAGCTGTCAATCTGGGATCGGTGTAGCAATAGCTTACGGGATCTAGTTGGAGCATAAGTTTTTGGATCAACCCCAAGATAAACTGGGATATTAACGTTGATCAAAAAAATCTCACCGTTTATTATCCGGGCAAACGATTGTCCCAACTCCACCCTACCTAATCTTACTGATTTAACCTCAGCCCCAGTTAACTCAATCCCCACCTCAAGGAACTCGAGAATATGGTAATCATGAAAGGCTTTTCTGTTAGTTATCTTCATTCTTATCTTAATTCTAATAGATAGATCTGGTTTTCGTCCAACAGATAAACCTTTTTACCTGACTCATCTACAATTAAATCCTTAGCCTCGGCTAGTTTAGGATGTAGATATTGAGATAAATATTGGCCCGACTTAGTTAAAACCAATAATCTACTATTACCTGAATCAAGCAGATAAAGATTGTCTGTTTCATCAGAGACAAAAAATGATTTTGGCTCTTTAATCCCCACATCTAGTCCTGAATAGCTAAAACTATCTTTGGCTCCCTGGGTAAATTTAATAATCTCCCCGTTTCTCTTTAAGACCCAAACTGATGAGTCTATCTGCATTCTAATCGCCTGACTAAAATCAACGATTATGCCTTCTTGTAGATAATGAATTTTATCTGAGTACCCACTCTCAATAGGAACATACTTCCAGATCTGTCCACCAGCTGACGGAGCTCCCTTATCTAATAAATAGATATTGCTGCCAAAACCATAAAGATCATTAATCTCAATCCACTCTGGATCCACTGAAACTACCTTCTTCACCTCTAATCCTTCGCTATCTGCTCTAATTATTCCTTTATCTACTGAGTAAACAAATCCAAAGGACCCGTTCAAGGCTGCTAGATTGGCTCTGCCTAACTTGTCCCCTCCAGCTAGTAGCTTATGAGACTTACTTGCTAAATTAACCTCCACCAAACTACCTTGGTTAATATCCAAAACCAGTAATTTTCCGATGGAGAGGGATAGTCTTAAGGCATTAAAATCTTGCTTAACCAAGTTTAGATCAAGCCAGACTGGTAGATCTTCTGCTATCTCATACCTATTTGTAGATTGAACAACGACTTGTTCTCCGTTAGTAGTCCCCAATGGTGAGTAAATGACTTGCCGCAGATAGTTAATTACGGCCACAACTATTACTAATAATAAAACTACTCCTATCAGAATCAAAATTGATCTTCTATTTATGGGCAGTTTTCTTGCATTCCTGGTTAACTCTACTGGAGCACCTCGCTCCCGAGCCATCTCTGGTTCAACTTCAATTAAAAAAACTGCCAGTGGCGCTACTTCACCCGGTGGGAAACGAGAGGAAACCTCCTCTTCAAAAACTTCATACGGGATAGCAGCCAATCTCTTTTCGTCCCCCAGCAGGTCAAGCAGGGTTTGGGTAGTTAATATTAATCTATCTCCTGGTCCTAAGAATCCAGAGACCAACAGCGGGTTATTCGCTGCCGAGATAAGATCTGTAATTTTTAAATCACGAATTAACAGGGCCCTAATCGTTTGCATCTCGGCTAGTAAATACAAAGATCTCTCCAAGCTCTCGGAGGGTAAGATATAGGCTGTGAGAATCTG
>MFCS01000010.1:10995-13399 GCA_001776975.1 Candidatus Daviesbacteria bacterium RIFCSPHIGHO2_01_FULL_41_45 | reverse complement strand
CTATTCTTGGGTAAACTCGAGGAAAAAATCCAGTCTGGGTTCTTTGTAAATTAATAGTCTGGAGGGTTTGAGATGAGGTTAAAAATTTTACTAACTCCCAGGCCTCTTTTTGATGAGGCGACCTTTTTGAGACTCCCAAGGCCCAAAAGCTTCCCCAAGCAGTATTTTTGGATGAGAGCTGAGGCACAACCGTCATTTTAAAGTTAAGCTCTGGATTTAAACCTTTAATCTCCTGATACTTTTTGACCGGGGCAAAATAAAAGGCTAGATTACCAGAGATAAACATCTGAGTTGATGAAGGCAAGTTAATATCCCAAGTTTTATTCCTAGGATCAAGCATAAAGCTGGTGTAAAAAGTTAATACCTCCGCCCCGTCTCGGTTGTTAGGGGTAGAGAGCTCTCCATTTGGCTGCTGGTAAAACAAAAGTCCCAATATCTCTGGCCAAAAATCAACATTAGTGGTTGTCCCAAAAGCTGCCCCAGATGTCACAATCCCTCCACTAGAATTTTTAACCGTTACTTTTTTCGCAGCCTCCAAGAACTCAGCCCAAGTTTTGGGCACAGCTACATTGGCTGCTTTTAAGATATCCTCATTAACAAACATCGCCAAACCATCTATCTCTGTGGGTAACCCAAATATCTTCTCCTTATTAATCACTACTCCGTTAACTACCGGATAATAACTTCTGTTCACCTCAGGGGTTGATAGAATAGATTGTGGAGCTGGAGCTAAATTCTCAAGATTAGACCCCATCCAGGCTGAATGAAGTGGAAAAATATCAGGTCCTTGTCCACTCTCTAGTTGGGCTGATAATCTAGGGAGATAATTAACAAGTGATTGACGGACAAAATGTAGTTTTATATTGGGGTGAGATGTCTCATAGTTTTGGGCTAGAGACGCCAATGCCCCCTCATCCTCAGCCATCCCCCAAACCGTAAGATTAACGGTACTATCCTTTTTTTGAAAGATGGCCTCACCAAATTTCCAAAATAAAATCCCCGCACTAATACTTAAAATAATCACCGTGATCACTGCCTTTTTCATAACAAGATGATTATACCGCTTATTAGAAGTATAATCTTCCATGTAATATGACCAAAAAATCTAAGTCCAAAACACCTCTACCAAGACTCTCTCTGGCTAAAAAAACTTTATGGCTCTTTTCAGTTGCCACGGTAATATTACTCTTCTCCTACCTTGCTTTTTTGAGTTATCATAAAGACAAGATTTTTCCCGGGGTAAAAATCTCCTCTTTTTATATTGGCGGTCAAACTACGAATCTCGCCTATCAAGTTTTAACAAAAGAGTTTAAGGATCGGACTGATACCCTCTTGCAATTAACCGCTAATGAGCAAAAGTTCGAGGTAGATTTAATCGCTCCATCTGCCCAAATTGACTTAGAAGCAAAGATCAAGCTTGCCTACTCCATCGGACGATCTGGTGATGTTTTAAAAGATTTAAAAGACCAACTCTCTTTGTTAATAATTGGTCAGGGCTTAGAACTAGAGTTGACTTATCAAAATGCAACCAATCTCTCTTCTCAGTTAGAAAAAATTGCTACCTTAATAAAAACGGCTCCCGAAGATGCTGTTTTAGTCTTTGAAAACCCAATTATCATCCAACCATCTAAGCAAGGCCTGGGTCTAGATACTAAAACATTAAACGCCCAAATAGAAAGCTACTTATCTCTCAAAACTCTCTCCCCGGTCAATTTACCTACAACCGTACTCGATCCTGAATTTACTACTCAGTCTGCCCAAAAATCGAAGGATATTTTGGAGTCAATCCGCGATAAACCGATTATTTTGAGCTACAACGACCAAAAGTGGGAGATTAACCAACCAACCCTATATTCATTATTAAATTTTAAATCAGATAATTTACTAGATCAAGAGCGCTTAGAAAACTACCTTAAATCCATCTCCTTAAAGATTAACCGACCGATGAAAAATCCCCGCTTTCAGGTAAATTCATCTTCATATAAACCAGTAGTAACCGAGTTTCAGACTGCACAAGTGGGACAAGAGTTAAATATTGAACAAACTAAATCCCTGATTAACCAGTCTTTAATTAATAAGACAAGACAAATAACCCTTCCGGTTAATACTATCCCGCCCTCTATTGAGACTGCCGATACTAACAACCTGGGGATTGAGTCGTTACTGGCTCAGGGGACCTCTCACTTTGCTGGTTCAATTGAAAACCGGATCTATAATCTCAAACTGGCGGCATCACGAATTAATGGGGTACTGATCGCCCCCAACGAGGTTTTCTCTTGGAATCAAACAGTTGGTGACATCTCAGCAAGTACTGGATATAAACAGGCGTATGTTATTAAATCCGGACGGACGGTTTTAGATGATGGGGGCGGGGTTTGCCAAACCTCTACTACCCTATTCCGGG
>MFCS01000010.1:0-10984 GCA_001776975.1 Candidatus Daviesbacteria bacterium RIFCSPHIGHO2_01_FULL_41_45 | reverse complement strand
CTATTCCGGGCAGTTTTAAATGCCGGATTACCAATCCTTAATCGCACCGCTCATGCTTACCGAGTGGGTTACTATGAACAAGACTCTCCTCCAGGTATCGACGCCACAATTTTTTATCCCACGGTGGATTTTAAGTTCAAAAATGATACCGGAAAACATATTCTAATCCAAGCTCGCTCATCTGGATACTCTTTGTACGTTGATTTATATGGTACTTTTGATGGGAGGAGCGTGGAACTAACTAAACCGACTGTTGTAAATCAAACCCCTCCACCCCCAGAGTTAAGACAAGAGGATCCATCTCTACCCAAAGGTACAATTAAACAGATAGATTGGGCTGCCTGGGGAGCTCAGGTATCATTTAAAAGGACTGTTACCAAAAGCGGTGCAAAGATGATTGATGAGACTTTTTACTCCAACTATAAACCCTGGCAAGCGGTATATTTAGTGGGCACACAGTAACTTATTAGCTTGTCTATTTAAAATATCAGCTGTCAAAGGATGCCCATCTAACTCTTCTACTATTGCTAACTTCCGGTAGACATCACCTAGAAAAGAGTCGTTGACTGGGCTAGTTTTTATTACTTTATATGCCTCGACAAAAGACACTCTAGCTCTCTCAATAAGTCCATCCTCCAAATGAACCACCCCCTCCGCATATAAGACATTCCCTCTACGTGCACTATCCCACTCTCCCATTTCCGTCATATGGGGATTATACTATAGATGTAAACATTATGAGATTTTTCATAGCTTTAGACCTCCCTGCTGAATCAAGACAAGAGATTGAGAGTGTCCAGCAACAACTAAAACAACTACTTCCCCACTTAAGACTAACTGACCCAAACAAGCTTCACCTAACTATCTCTTTTATTGGTGAGCAAGCAGATGGCTTAAGGCCTGGCCTAATTAAACTCATCAGCAAAGCCACTGATAATCTACCACCTTTTGAGATTACTCCAGCTTATTTAGACGGGTTTCCCAATCTTCATTATCCACACACTATCTGGCTAGGAGTTAAAGGTGAGGTTGATAAAATCATCCTTTTAACGGAACGGGTCAGGGATGAACTATTCAAGCTTAATATTGAGGTTGATGAGAGAAGGTTTGTACCACATATCGCCATCGCTAAAACCAACGACCTACAGATTGACACTCATACTGAGGCTAAACTTCAGGCACTGATGCAAGATAAGCAATTTATGCCAATCAAGGTCTCCTCAGTTAAACTATTTGAATCAATCCCTGATCATGACTTTCACAGACACAACACCCTAGCTGAGGTTGAGTTAATTTGATACTTTAATTACTAATCCGGCTCTGATTAACCTATCTAGTGGACTACTTAAACTCAATCTTTGAGCCTCCTCCCACAAGCCAAGTTGTTTTCTCTCTTTACTGACTCTCTCTTTTGCGCTAGTCACTGCATCTATAATTGGGTGTTTTGCAATAAAATGAGCCGTTCTTGTCTGGGCTTGTAATAATCTTTCTTGCAACGCAAACCATGACTGCATCTCTGATTCAATCGAAAATAAACGACCCAACGAATATGTGTTAATCCTGACCTGACGTAAAAATCCAGCATCTAGTAGCGCCTCTATCGTTCCTTCAACTTCATTCATCGATCTTTTTGGCACATCTTCCAAAATTCTAGACCTCACCACATCAGCTGTACTGGCTAAGGCTAACTCCTGAGAAGTGTTGTAACGCAGTCTATAAGTCAACTCATCTTGAAGATTTGCAATTTCACTTAATCCAATATTAACGCCTGGCAACTTGTTTGGATCTGGCAATAACGCTAACACCCTTACAGCAGATCTAAGACGAGCCGCTGGCTGTGTAGGATCAAACGCCAAAGAACTACCAGACTGTTCTGTCGTCTTGTTATCATCCTGGACTTCACCATAATCATCCCTACTTGATCCGATGAGCCATGTATGGGCAGCGCTGTTGATCCTACTTCTTCTATACATAGCTTGCCTATCTTTAGTTAATGGCTCTACAGCAAATAATCCGCTTGGCAGCTTTCCTTCATCCAGCATCCTTTCGGCCTTAATTAAATGAGAAACTTTACTTCCTATCTGAGTATAGTGACCTTGAATCACCCGATTAATATCTGGATGATCTATCATTGTTAACAGATCTTCTACAGGGGTATCCTCTAGTATTTCAGCTAAACGACCTGTTCCCAAATGTTTTTTTACTAATTCATATAAATCATCAGTTACCGACCTGTGTTGTATCTTGATAATCTGCCGCCACCGAGACAAACTTTTAGCGTCACTATTTATACCAAAACGATCCCTTGCATCTTGTCTCCATACGTCACTCTGGATTTTAAGTATGTCTATAATTGTTGTCTCAATAGCTGCCGGAAACTGTTCCGACATTGGATATCTCGGAGTACTTTCATATTGTCGATATAATTCAGGATCTCGGATAATTTGCAGATATTCCAATGACCTAATGCGACCGATAACTCGCTCTCGGATAAAATCATGAACCTTTTCAATTTCACGTCTTGTCCCTTTTTGCATCATAACAACCTGGCGAGCGTCAGTCCCATCAGCCCAAGTGGTATTGTATGCACGCTTTATAACCCCTACTGCACACCTCCTAAGCCAAGAAATTGAACGACGTGTTCGGTGAAAAAAATCCGCCTCGCCAGACATTGTTACTCTCTGTTGTCTTGCTAATCTCTCAATGTCAAAATGAGTATACCGTAGACTATCAGGAACCTTTCCCTCATCAAGAAGTTGATACAACTCTCTTAGCTCTGAGTCGACTTGGTCAACACGGAGTCTTTGTCTGGCAATTTTTTCATCTGATTCTTTACCTGTAGATAAGTCTGCCTTCCTATTAAACAAAGTTTCCGCACTTATTAAAGCCTCTCTGATCTCCTCGTACCTTGGTCGATTAGTAGACCTATATTGATACGCCAGAATCTTTAAGGTTTGTGGATGAGGTATACGGTACTTTTGTCCGTCAACAACAATAACCCTAGAGAGTGAGTCACCCCAAATTGTCTTACCATTAGACAGAGGATCTTCCGACAAAATATTGAGTTTGTAAAATGGATCCACGATTGCAAAATTAGCTTTTAATGATCGAAAAGCCTGGTCAATTAGATCAAAGCTCAAAGAGCTTAAGTCATCGTTTGGTAATTGACCCAACATCTCTCCAATTTGGCAAGCTAAATCTTTAAGATAATTTATTGCCAAAGGTTCAGTAATTTTTGTGGCTTGGGCTAATTGCTCAAGAGCCAAAGATTCACTTACGGCTATTTGCTTGATGAAATCTTGTTTCCCATGAATAAAGTCCTCGACCTCTAATAAGACCTGCGGTTCGCCTGTTGTTATCCAGCTAAAAACTAAATTTCTTACCAATCCTACCTCTTGATTTACATCCAATTCGACCTTATCCGCCCCAGGAATTCTTTCTGCAACAACTGCCCGGGCAAACTTCAATAATTTCTGATAAACCGGCTTCCTAGCCAATCCTACCTCAACTAAACCCCTGCTCTTGGTAAGATCAGCATTAAAAGGTAGTCTTTGAGAGAGAATTTCCGCTCTTGATGTCCTATAGAGTTTAGTTGGTAAAGCTAATCCGCCGTAATAGGAGTCAGAATAACTGCCCTCAGTAATCAATTCCCGAGCATCTCTTATCGTATTTTGCCGGATTGATTCAGCAACACTAAAAGCCCTTTTTATATCATCAGCTGGAGCCAGCTCTAATGACCCTTTTATCTGAGCTAATCCTTGCTCAATAAGCGTTCTTATTGTTGGTAAAACTTGTGTAAAATATTGATAACTAACAGGTAACTTGTGTCTCTTTAGATATTGTTGGGTTATTTGTTCAATATGTTGTCGCTGCAAAGGAGTATAGTCTGCCCGACTGTCGGGATGTCTAATTAAACCACTGCGACTTATCGGAACCGGAAGGTAATTTTCTCGGCGATCTGGCATTATCACTGGTTTACTCTCTCCCTAGTCTAATCAGGTCATAAAGCTCTCTTCTGGCCTCTGAAAAATAAGAGGTGGTACTAAGCAGTTGATATAAACCCTCCCAACAATCATCATCCGAATCTTCTACTAACCGTCTGATAACTTCATCTCCATATTTCAAATTGTTAAGTTCTGTAAAAATCCTTTCAATATCTATTGCACCCGCATCTGATCGTTGACAAAGAATCGAAACCAATGAGCCTATCCTTTCTGGACGGTCAGCCCTTGGCACAAAAACTGAATTTCTGAGTAGCTCCGCAAACCGCTCGGGACCAACCAGGTCAATTGCCGGAAAATCTAGTTCACTGAATAGTTTTGTGCTCAAACGAGAAGTCAGCATTACAATTAATACATCATGCTCCAAACCGTCTTCAATGGCTTGCTTAACCATAAACCTGGCGCCACTCCTATCTCTATCAACTATTATCCACTCAACTAGCTGTCTGACCTCACCAGACAAGGCTTGGTGGGTTCTACGAATCTGATCCTCGTTACGATTAGGCACAAGCATCTCTGTGGTCACACATCCTGCAAGTTGGTACTTCAAAAATGCTGCTAGATGCGAGCGTTGATCCTGGTTTCGTCTACCAAGTTGTACGACCCCTGGAGGCATCAGTTCACCCTGAGAATAAGCCAATACTAGCTGGGTCAACTTAACAACCCCTCTAGCCACTTCTTCAGGATCTTTAAGTCCCAATGGGGCATCTCTGTGATTTAAGATCACAGATTGTGGGAGTAACTGTGCTACAGCTATAGCCACACGTTCGTTTGCTGGATCTTTGGGCCAAGTTAAAACAGACTCTGCCACAATATCTGGGTGCAGTCTATTTACCACCGTTGGCCTTCGATAAATATAAAGACTTCCTAAATCATGATGTGGTAGAGAGGGAGAGTTGGGTTGACCTGTAGCCAAAGTACGACTAACAATATCTTGCTGAACCACCCTACCAGGATCTATTAACGCTGCTAGTTGCGGAATACTCTCTGCCTGAATACTTCTATTCGCTCTCTCCTCATTACCATAACGTATTAACTCATTTACAGCCACCCGAAATAATTCCCTCCCCTGGGACGCTAAATTACCCTCTCTAGATCGAGTCATTGCCAAAGCCCGACGAGCCGTCCTAGCCTTTGGGCGGGCTTTTATTAAATAAGCGCTGTTATCTGCAAGATAATTATCTCGTCGGATTGCCAAGGCAACGCCTTTTCCAATGTGGCAAAGGTCAATAATCTCTCTTGTTAATTGTTGAAACCTACCTATGTCCACCCTTTTTTGTTCAGGATCTTGATTAATTCTTTGCGCTTTTTCCAGATCAGTAGCCTCAGCTTGTAAAAGTGTCCTTTCCAGAGAATTCAAAGGAATATCACGCCTATCAAATAAAAATCCGCGCAAGGCAAGTATATTAGCTTTAAGAAATGGATCCTCAGACTTTTTAAGTATCCTATTAAGACCTCGTGCTTCAAAAGCCAAGGGTTTTACTGCCTGAAGGTACTCTCTTCTTAACTGTTCCGGCAATCTCATACAGGCAAATTATACACTACAGGATAAGTTTGGTCAAATTAATTGACAAGTAGCCCATAAAGAGTTACCACTAAAGATATGCTCCTAGAAGGTGACCGTAGATTTTGGGCTGCCAGGGTTTTTACAGATTCGCCACAAGTCCATCCTCAATCAAGAGAGCTTCGACCAGATAAAGAAGTTTGGAATATTATTCTGACAGGAGATAAAAACCGACCACCAAGGGCTACAATTCACTATGTAATCGAACCGGAAAATAGTGAGTTTGCTCTTGAAAATCTATGGATCCATCTTAATGGCAATCTGCCTGACTTATCGGCTCCACCGCTTCAAGTTAGAAGATCTATCTATCAAATACTTAACCCAGATCCGAACAACCCCAATATCTTCCTAGCTGATAACTTCTGCTCTTTGGCTCGCTCGCTAAAAATTGAGTTTGGGCTGGCAGGAGAAACCCTAATTCACATCCGCCAAAAAACAGGCTCACGATACCCATATTTGATAAACGGACCACAAGACCGGGCTGAAACTTTAGAGGCTACTTAGCCAACTTTTTGACCGACACAAAACTTCCCACTGTTTTCTCAGATCAGATTGACAAACCCGGCAGTAGGCCTTCTCACAAAAAGTAATATCCTCTGTTCTTAAAATCCTCTCCATTTTTTCCCTAAAGAACTCCTCGAAATTCGCCACAGTCGATAAGTCAAACTCCTCAAATAAAGAATCATCTGTTGGATCTTGCCAGCACCTAATCTTAAATCTAACTTTTTGGTAACCTTGATTTTGCAACTCCACCGCCGTTAATAAAACATAGAGCTTTGGCATTAAATCCCAATCTAAATAATCCTTACCCTTCTCGTTGTCCTCAAAATATTTGTAATCTATGACCTCAGGGGTTGTATCTTTACCCTCCTCAATGGTATCTGGTCCACCCCAAAGCTTTAAGAGGTTTCCATCGGTTGCCGCTATTTCACGATCCCAAAAACGATCCCGGGATAATGATTTCTGAAATTTTCCATCGATGGCTTGATAATAATCCCTTAAGATCTTTTTGGCTTTATCAACCAATTCTTCGTTCAAAAAAGGGATTTGAGATCCATAATAGGAATCCTTTCCATTTTTAGATTTCTGCCTCATCTCCATCTCAGAGGCCTTGACTACCCCCAGCAATACCTCGATCGGTTGATTGTAAAGCTGATTACCGTGGATTTTTTTAATAGACAGATCCAATAATGATCCCAGAGCCTGATTTTCTGAACCCTCAGCCAACTGATATTTCTTTTCTAGATGATGTTTAACCAAAAATGAGAAGACACACTTTTCAAACTCTTTAAAGTCCCCCAAAGAAAAACAGCGGTATCTGGGCACCATCTGTGACATATATAAAGGTATCTATTTACCCTAGCTTATAATAGGAGGAAGATCAAGCTGAAAAAGTGTTAAAATAAGGACATGACAATATTAGGAATAGAAACCTCCTGTGATGAAACGGCTGCTGCTATAGTATCAAATGATAATAAACGAATACAAATTCTATCCAATATCATCTCTTCATCACAAGATTTACATATAAAATATGGAGGAATTCTACCGGAAACCGCTGCCCGGGAGCAACAAAAGATGATTATTCCAGTCATTCAAGAAGCACTCCTACAGTCTAAGTGTAATCCAGAAGATATTGATGCCATAGCAGTCACGGCAGGTCCCGGATTGATTGGCTCACTTCTGGTGGGAGTTGAGACGGCTAAAACACTCTCTCTGCTGTGGAGAAAACCTCTCATTCCAGTCAATCATCTCCTGGCTCATTTTTATGCCAACTGGGTTTTAGATACCCCCACCTTTCCTGTGATTGGTCTATTGGTTTCCGGGGGGCACACCGATATTATCTTAATGAAGGATCATGACAACTACGATTATCTAGGAGGTACCCGGGATGATGCTGCTGGGGAGTGCTTTGATAAGTGTGCCCGGCTCTTAGGACTACCTTCAGGCGGGCCAAACTTAGCCAGACTAGCCCAAAAGGGCAACCCACAGGCCTTTAATTTACCGCGACCGATGTGGAACTCTAAAGACTATGATTTTTCCTTCTCTGGTTTAAAGACAGCTGTGGCCAATATTATCACTCATATAGATGAGCTACAAAAACCTGATCTGGCTGCCTCAATAGAGCAGGCCATCATTGATGTTTTAATAAAAAAGACTACCACAGCAGCCCTTGATAATAATATTGAACACGTTATGTTAGCTGGGGGCGTAGCGTCTAACCAAAGGCTTCGCGAATCGGTCACACGTTCTTTTATAGGCCGAGTTTTCACACCAGAACCACTCCTTTGTACTGACAACGCTGTCACCACCGCCACCTATGCCCTCTTCCACAATCACCCTGTTGACCCTCTAATACTACAAGCCAATCCTAATCTGTCCCTAGCTTGATTTAACTGCTCTTGGGCTCTATACTTTTCTGACTATGAATCAAAAGACTTATTCTATCTTAATGCCCCCACCAAATTTAACCGGTGAGCTGCATTTGGGCCACGCCATGCAACACGTAATCATGGACGCCCTGGCCAGATTTAAAAGAATGCAGGGCTTTGAGGTCCTGCTTTTACCTGGCGTTGATCACGCCGGCATCCAATTTGAGGGAACCTTAAATAAACTCCTGGAGAAAGAGGGGGTAAACAAGAACAAGATTGGGCGGGAGGAGTGGTTAAAAAGAGCCTGGCAATTTAAAGATCAGGTTTATCAATCCTTTCACTCTACCTGGAGTGTCTTTGGGCTCTCGGCAGATTGGGAAAAGGAGGTTTTTACCTTAGATCCAAAGGCACAAAAGGCAGTTTTAGAACAATTCAAAAGGTTTTGGGAAAAAGATATTCTCTATAAAGGTGCCTACATCGTCTCCTGGTGTCCCAAATGTGGTACCGCCATTGAGGATGTCGAGATGGAGTATGAAGAGAAAAAAGAAAAGTTATATTTTGTTAAATATAAAATTCCTAGTGAAAACGACGAGTGCATTATCGTTGCTACAGCCCGACCAGAGACTATTTATGCTGATGTAGCTATCGCTATTTATCCAAATCATCCAAAGTATAGAAAATATATTGGAAAAAGTGCCCTTAACCCTCTCGGGTCAAAGGAGAACGCGCTTATGTTAAAAATTATCGAAGATGAACGGGTGGAAAAGGATTTTGGTAGCGGGGCCTTAAAGATTACCCCGGGTCACGACCTTTTAGATTACCAGATTGGCAAAGATCATAGTCTGCCGATTCTTCATGCAATTGATAAGTCTGGTCGGATGACCAGTCTGGCCTCTGAACTGGAAGGATTGAAGGTGGTGGAGGCTAGAGGTAAAACCGCCCAGCTCCTAGAAGAGTTAGGTGCCTTAGAAAAAATTGAGGACTATACTCACTCGGTACCAATCTGTGAGAGATGTAATACGGTCGTTGAACCGTTAATCTCTGAAGAGTGGTATGTCCAGATGCAACCCCTGGCCAAGAAAGCTTTGGGAAAAATATCTCAGATTAACTTTATGCCACAAACATTTTTAGCCGATATCACCAACTGGATGGAGAATATCCATGATTGGTCAATCTCACGAAATCTCTGGTGGGGACACCGCATCCCAGTCTGGTACTGTCAGAGATGTAACCCTAATCACCTGGTGGGTAAAGACCAGGACATGATTATCTCTTTGGAAGAGCCAAGCAAAACCTGCCAATCTTGCTCTGAAAAACACTGGATTCAAGATGAACAGGTCTTAGATACCTGGTTCTCCTCTGGTCTGTGGCCACTGGCAACTTTGGGTTGGCCAGAACAAAGCAAAGATTTAGAGAAATTTTATCCTTGGGACTTTGAGATTACTGGCGGGGATATTAAATACCTGTGGATCGCCAGAATGATCATTCTGGGAGTCTGGCATACAGACCAGATTCCTTTTAAAAACATGTTTTTCCATGGCATGATCAGAGACTTACAAGGTAGGAGATTCTCTAAATCGTTAGGGAATGGAATTAACCCCAATGAACTGAGGGAGACCTGGGGCACAGATGCTACTAGGATGGCGCTTTATACTTACTCCGCTCCCGGCAGGGATGGTAGAGCAAGCAGACAGACTATGGACGAACGTTGTAAAAACTTTAGAAATTTCTCTACCAAGTTAAAAAATGTCTACCGCTTTATCTATGAATTAAAGCCACTTGAATCTGGAACCGAATCAGATTTTTCCCATCCAAATGATACTGAGATAATTCAGCATTTAAACAGGGTGATTGATCAGGTCAGTAACTATCTTGAGAGCTACCAGCTGCATCTAGCCACCGAAGAGCTGTATGACTTTATCTGGCATAAATTTGCTGATAGTTATATTGAGTGGTCTAAAAAAAGACGTGCCGATGCCCAGCCCTGTCTAGAATATGTCTTTGAATCATCCCTAAAACTACTTTACCCATTCATGCCCTTTACTACAACGGAGCTCTGGCAAAAAGTAGGCAAGAGTGAATCCATCACCTCCTCCTGGCCAAAAGCTCTTGACTAAGCTTATTTTACAACCTATAATAGTTAGCCATGCTGGCCGAACTACCACCAACCTCAGAATTTAACCGACTCTATAAAGATGTCCTGGAAGTAGGATTCTTTAGTAAGAGGAGGCTTATAGCTCCTGCACCAAAAAAGCAAGTAGCTCAGATAGAACTGGTTTCCTCATTATCTCCGGATCAAATTAACCCCTACGTCTACCTTTTAAGAGAAGAGCAGGGAACCCAACTTCGCGACAAACAACAACTAGTTATCCTTGATGGTTGGATTACCGGTACCCTAAATAGCAATCCCCCTTCTTTGCCCTTCTCTGAGATAAACAGCACCCGTCTTGATTTAGAAGCAAGGTTGCCAGAACACCCCGAGTTTGCCGGGCTTTATGCAGATATCTTAGTCACCGAAACAGTTGCTGCCAAGCGAGAGTTGGCACATCTGCAAAATAAATATAATAAACGGTTAAAGTCCTTATACGGAGTAGGTGGGTTCGCAATAATAAGCGGTGTTGCTATGATTACATCAATCCTAAGCTTTCCTGGAACGAGAGAGGTGATCTCGCCTTCAATGGGAGTATTCTTTGCTTCAGGCATGGGAGCTCTGATTGTCGCAGAGATGGAAAGACTCACTGGAAGCAGTTTAAACAGAATGGCGAGATATTACTCTGACCTCAAGACATCATTAAAAGACAATCTTATTGCCTACCACAGCCAACAACCCGACTCCTACAAAGAACCTTAGTAATTATTTAAAGACTTTTTAAGATTGACATCTCTTTGGTTTGATATTACACTCGACAATAATGAGACCTGAGGAAAAGTTGGAGTTGTTAGATTTAGCTGCTATTGGGTATATTCTTGATAATAGACCCTCCTCACTATCTTCGGAGGATCACAGGCATATTGAATTTGGTATCCGCTGGTTATTGGATGCCATG
>MFCS01000009.1 GCA_001776975.1 Candidatus Daviesbacteria bacterium RIFCSPHIGHO2_01_FULL_41_45 | reverse complement strand
CCAGCAAGATTCCTGAGAGCAGGGCAGATTGCGGATAAGGCAAGAGGGTATCAATTTTGGAAACTAAGTAGGTTTGATAAGGTTGCAGTAGATCTACCTCAAACTCCTGATAGCCTGGATCCAGCCCACCCATCATGAGGATCCTGATAATAAATAAACCAAGCCATATACTAAACCCAATAACCAGAGTTTTTAACATAGCTACTAGATACTAACCTGATCTTTGATCTTCTGATAAACTGCTTTGCTGACCGATTTTTTGATTAAAAGCTCCTCAATGGAAGAATAAGGCCGGTTATCAATAATTTTTTGAGCAGTGGATGGCCCTACACCGGGCAAGCTCTCTAACTCAGTCATCGAGGATTGATTTAAGCTGATTATAGCTTTGTCCTTTAAGCTACCAGCCACACCAGCTCCACCCACTACCCCAACTTCACCTACAAACGGTAGATAAATCTTCATTCCATCTGTTACTTTTTGAGCTAGATTGATAGATTTTGATAAATATTCTGAGTTAGCGTCCTCACTGACTCCACCGGCAGCCATAATAACATCTTCCACCCGGGAGTCTAGTGGTAAATCATAGACCCCCGGGTTATTGACTGCCCCAGATATATCCACCTTGATCTTAGATAGTGAAGGAACTTGTCCTGAGGGAACTGAAGGGTACTGAGTAGATTTAACAAAGGTCTTTTGCAAAATCCCCGAAGAGATAATCCCTCCAATCAATAACACTCCCCCTACCAAGCTTAATAAAATGGGGATTTTATATTTACTGAGATACTCATCCCAGGGATTTTGACTCTCCATATTTTTTAGTATACTAAAAATACTTTATGAGAAACGATATCTGGTTGCTCTCCCGTTTAAGCCACCTTTGGGACTTATATTTCTCTGACGTCATTCAGGACAACAAAGTTTTTATTAGGTTTGGCAGGCACTCCAAGTTTCGCTTAGGCTCAATCCGCATGGACAGACACACTAAATATACCTACATCACTATTACTGGCATGTTCAAGGATCCCCAAATCCCCACCTCAGTTGTCGATCATACCATCGCCCATGAGATGGTTCACTATACCCACGGTTTCTCTTCACCCAAACCAAGGATGCACCGTTATCCTCACCACGGCGGAATTATTAAAAAAGAGATGAGTGATCGTAACATGGCACATCTATTTGTGGCCTATTCTCAGTGGTTAAAAGATTATAAAAAGACCCTCAGATAATAAATTACACTACAAAATTCAAGACCCTGCCAGGAATATAAATCTGCTTTTTAATCACCTTTTCTTGAATGTTTTTTTGAATTTTAGGACTATCTAAAGCTTTTCTAACTACCTCAGACTCCTCATTTAATATATCTTGTGCTATCAATAAAGTATCTCTAACCTTACCATTTACCTGAACTACAATCTGCACCTCCTCGGTCACTAAGTACTTATCCTCAAACTTAGGCCAGTCTTGAGAGTGAATTGAGGATGTTTCCTTTAAGATAGACCACAGCTCCTCAGTAATATGAGGCGCAAAAGGAGCCAACAGCAACAGGAAGGTTTTATACTCCTCTTTGCTTAAACTCTCTTTCCTGCTTAAGTGATTCAGCCATTCCATTAGTGCTGCCACCGCAGTGTTAAACTTTATCGAATCTATCTCTAAACCTACCTTTTTTATAACTTTGTGCATCAACTGAAGGTCTTTATTTGTCAACTCCAATTCATCCTCTACCTTATCCGTTAAGTTCCAAACCCTTTCCAAAAAGCGATAGACACCATGGATTCCTTCTGGTTTCCAGGGAGCAACTAAGTCATAAGGCCCTAAAAAGGACAGATACAATCTGACAGCGTCCGCTCCATAGCTTGCCACCTGCTCATCAGGATTAACAACATTCCCTCGGGATTTACTCATCCGGGAACCATCGGGTCCCAAAATTACTCCATGATTAACCCGCCTTTTGGCATACTCAGCAAACTCCACTAGTCCCAGATCCTGGAAAAACTTAGTGAAAAACCGGGAATAAAGAGTGTGACCTAGGGTATGCTCTGCTCCGCCAAAGTAAATATTAACCGGCAGCCATTTCTTGGTTATCTCAGGATCAAACGGTACCTGTCCTGAGCGAACGGAGCGAGTCGAAGGATATCTTAAAAAGTACCAGGATGAGTCCACAAAGGTATCCATCGTCTCAGTCTCTCTTCGTGCGGGCTTGCCACACCGAGGACACTTCACATTAACCCAACTCTCGGCGGTAGCTAGGGGTGGCTTACCGGTTGGCGCATATTCCACCTCATAAGGTAACTCCACCGGCAGATCTGCTTCCGGAACCGGCACCGCTCCACATCCGCCGGCTGGCGGATCACAGTTAATGATAGGGATCGGAGTCCCCCAATACCGTTGTCTGCTAATCGACCAATCATGAAGGTGATAATTGGCTTTTTTTATACCAATATTATGCTTTTCTATATAGTCTGATAGCTTTTCCCTAGCTATAGCAGAGGATAAACCATTATATTCACCTGAGTTGGTTAGGACACCTTCTCCCTCATATACCTTTTGATGACTATTGTCAGTTTCGCTGGCAATAACAGTCAGAATTGGCAGCTCATATTTTTTGGCAAATTCATGGTCTCTGGCGTCATGTCCAGGCACACCCATAACTGCCCCTGTGCCATAGCTGGATAGTACATAGTCGGCAACCCAAATTGGAATCAAGGCACCGTTTAGTGGGTGGACGGCATGTAAATTGGTAAAGACGCCCGTTTTCTCTCTGGACTCTCTCCGCTCCATCTCACTTTTTTTCTTGGCCTCTTTTAAGTATGCACCAACTTCTGCCGATTTTGAATTTACTAGCAGACTGTGTTCTGGATTGATAACAATAAAGGTAGCTCCGAATAGGGTGTCAGGACGCGTTGTATAGACATTAATTTTAAGTTTTGAATTTTGAATTTTGAATTGGATCTCTACTCCCTCGCTTTTGCCAATCCAATTATTTTGTCCATCGATAATTGATTTTGGCCAATCGACTGAGGGAACATTGTGCCAGATGAGACGGTCAGCGTAATCAGTAATCTTAAAAAACCATTGTGCTACATCTTTTTGTACCACCTCAGTGCTACAACGCCAACACAATCCAGCCTCAACGTTCTCATTAGCCAGCACAGTTTGGCAGTTTGGGCACCAATTCGACAAGGCACTGCCCCGGTAGGCTAAACCACGCCCCAACATCTTTAAAAATATCCACTGGTTCCATTTGTAATACTCTGGATCACAGCTATTTAGGGTATGCTCCCACGAATGAATAGCGCCCATTTTAGCAAACTGACTCTTCATCCGCTCAATATTGGCATAAGTCCAATCTTTGGGATGGATCCCCCGCTTGATGGCAGCGTTCTCTGCTGGAAGCCCAAAAGCATCAAAACCGTTCGGATAGAAGACTTGGAACCCTTGCATTCGTTTGAACCGTCCTAGAACATCAGGAACGGCAAAAGCGAACCAATGACCGATATGTAAATCGCCGGAAGGATAGGTAAACTCTACTAAAAGATAAAAAGGTGGTTTACTCTGATCCTGTAGATTAACTTTATATAAACCGTCTTCAGACCATTTTTGTTGCCATTTAGGCTCTATCTTGGTGGGTTCATATCTGTGCATATGAGTGATAGTAGCACAAACTCCCGTCTGGTTCAACTTAAAAATAATTCCTTTTCACACTCTTTCCACAAAGGTAAAGTGGGCATCTTTTGATCTGTTTACGTAGACTTTGTGCATAACCTAATACCTACACCTTATACCTTAAACCCTTAGTTGATCCTATGCGTTTATCTTAATGACCTCTTTAGAGATGAATTGATATATTGACAAGTAGTTAAAGTGGTGCTAAATTTATTATATAAGAAGGTCAGGTAGGGGTCGGCAGACGGAGCTCCTACTTGACCTTTTTTGTGTTTTTGGTGATTTCAGGTCTTGACAATCCCTCGAAACGACTGCTATACATATTAATATGTTAAAAGAAACTACTGTCCAGTGGTTGGAGATGGCCACTAAATACCTCCTGTTGACGTTTGTTGCTGTCTTCCCTTTTATCTTCTCTACCTTAACAACCGAATTTTTTGATACTCCAAAATTTGTGGTTCTATTAATAGTAGTCGGTGCTTTGTTGATTATGTGGATTCTGCGCTGTATTGTCGAGGGAAAATTTACCCTAACCCGTACCCCGATTGATCTACCTCTATTATTATTAGCAGTTATTGTTTTGGTCTCTACTTTTTTCTCTGAAAGTCGGTTTGAATCTCTCTTGGGTAACGTCGTCTCGATTCATGGAAGCACCATCTCTTTAATCACCTACCTGGTGTTCTATTTTGCCTTAGTCTCAAACCTCAAGAATACTGCTTCGGTGAGATCATTGGTTTATCTACTGATGGGTTCAACTGTCGCCTTAAGTGCTTGGAGCATCCTGTCATACACCGGTACTCATCTATTATCGTATCCTTTTTCTCAAACCCCAAACTTCACCCCTACCGGGTCAAATTTCTCCACCACAGCTCTGATCTCTTTAATGTTGCCTCTACCATTAATCGCCATTTTACGAGGCAGTAAATCAGAGTTAAGCAACTTTGATTTCGGAATTATTGGTGTCAAGACCTTCTTGAGCCTTATCTCTACTCTCTTGGTAACAACCGTGGTGCTGACCGGAGCGATGGCTACTTATGTAGCTACAGCTGCTACCTTCGGTTTGGTACTTTTCTCTACCCCAATTGGCTTAGTACGGAAAAACACTGTGTTTTTAGCTCTGCCTATTGTCACAGCTGTGATTCTAGCAGCCTTCTCCTTTGTGAGTTTACCCTCTTTAAAAACTCCCCTCTATGATAGTGCCCAAAACTTCCCCCGGGAGATTCAGTTGTCCTTTGTCACCTCTTGGAAGGTCTCTGTCTCTGCCTTTAGAGATAAGCCTTTTTGGGGCACTGGTCCAGGTACTTATCTGTTTGATTTTACTCAATACAAACCGATTGATTTTAATAACTCCGCTAGCTGGAATCTGCGCTTTGCCAGAGCCTTTAATGAATACTTAGGGTTTTTGGGGACACTAGGAGCCCCTGGTTTAATCCTATTGCTATTGCTTTCGGCGGTATTAATATCTGTCGCTTTCAAAGCCATGCTCTCTGATGCTACTGTCTTAGGCGCCTCTCTCGCCACCTCTTCTATTATATTTTTCATCCTGCTGTTACTCCACCCATCTACACTAACACTCTGGGTAATAGGTGCCTTATTGATAGCTTCGTTTATGGTGGTTCACAAGCCGATTACTGAAACCCTGCATGTTGGTATTACTGCTGCTAAAAACTTAGGAGATCAACTTAAGTTGAGCTTTGACGCCCTACCTGAGGTATTATTGGTAATTGTCATTATCACCCTGGGCTCTCTCTACTACTACACCGGACGTTTTTTAGTGGCTGATCTACACCACCGGGCAGCCTTGGAGAAAATCACTACCAATGATGGTTTGGCAGTCTATAACGAGCTGATAAGCGCTAACCAGCTTAATCCCTACAACAACATTTATCACACCGATTTAGCTCAAACCAGCTTCGCCTTAGCTAACTCAATCGCTACCTCTAAGGGTCCCACTGAGGCCTCTCCTAGCGGTTCACTGACCGCCGAAGATCGTCAAAATATTCAGACATTGATCTCTCAAGCAATATCTGAAGGTAGAGTGGCTGTAGCCTTAAGTCCCAATAGTCCTCTTTATTGGGAGGTATTGGGAGCAATTTACCGGCAGATCTCCGGAGTGGCTGAGAATGCTTTACTCTTCTCTCTTGAGTCTTACGGCCAGGCGATCCAAAAAGACCCCCTTAACCCTAACTTAAGATTGGTTGTAGGAGGCATCTACTACTCGGTGCAAAACTACGATCTGGCAATTAGATTCTTTAGCGATGCCGTTAATTTAAAGCCAGACCTGGCCAATGGCTACTACAACCTATCTGTGGCCTTGAAATCTAAGGGTGATCTAAAAAGTGCTATAGCAGCAGCCGAGAGGACTGTTTCCATATTAGAACCAACCTCAGCTGACTATAAGGCAGCCTCGGAGTTCTTGGCACAGTTAAAGCAAGAGGATGAAGTAGCTACTAAGAAATCCACTGAGACTACTCCACCTGCTGCAAAGCAAAATTCCGCCCTACAAAACGAGAATCTTCCTAAGGTAGTCAAGCTGCCTGAGGCACCCAAAGTTGCCACCCCAGAGGCCATTAAAAAGCCCGGTTAAGAGTAATCCAATTATCTTGACCCCTTGTTATCTTATTGGGCTAATACTTACTCCCCCTATCATAATCCTCTATTAGTATATCAAAAATCGCTTAAACTCCTTTTTTCGTGATTAGAAATAAAGGACGTTGTTAAGGAACAAGAAGATTGCCATCAAGAGAAACGGAAACTGTGACGGGTGACAGCGAGGAGAGGTCTCGAGCGTCGACCGTAGTGTCTTGTTAGACACGAGGACGCACTTGAGAAACCGAGCTGGCAGGACCCGTCGACACTATTCCTACTTTTTCCTAACTTTTGAGTACAAAAGTCTTGACATTAGGCTTTATTTTTGAGATTGTAAGGGTATGACTAATTCCTAGGAATTTTCCTAAGATTTAGCCTCATTTTTAGGCTTTCTCAGTGAAAAGTAGTAAAGACAACGCACTGGATAAGCAGACGGACAACCAATTTCCTGCCACCCCGGGCGTTTCTAGCACACCCAAACAGTACTTATTTACCATCTCAGAAGCAGCTAAGTTCCTAGGTGTTACCCCTGATACCCTCAGAAATTGGGAGGAAAAAGGGCGAATTACTCCGCAAAGAACACCCGGTGGAGCTAGAAGATATACCTTGAGCCAGCTCAAACCAGTCTTGACCAGCAGACAGCCAAATCTAGCATCTAGTCTGAAGAACTACTCTTCTGTTCCCCAGCTCCCACCCACCTTAGCCCCAATCCCTCAATTTAAACCCAAGCCTTACTTCAAGCAGGAATTGAACGATGCCGAAAGACAGATCGAGATGGACAAGATCAGATTAGCTCTAACTCCTCCTCAACCTATCCCACATTTAGCTCAAACCAGAATCCTCTTAGAGCCAGATGAACCCGAGACCCTAAAGATCCCGATTGACATCCCATACCAACCACTACCAGCAACCAGAATAAATTTACCCGGCTACCTAATGCACGGGGTTTTCTCTGTCTCCTTGGCTGGACTACTATTTGCCTCACTCTTGGTAGCCTCTTACCTCAAATACCCCGGGGTTACCTCCCAGATCTTTAAGAGTGCTTTTGAGGATACTTTAGCCATGATTGATCCGGAATCTTACCAACAACTCAAAATTGAAGAAACTATCCAACCAGCCCAGGAAACTGTAGCTTACACTATCACAAGTAACCAAAATGGATCAGAAGGCCAGGTTCTGGCGGAATCAGATGTGGCTCATTTCCTGGAAATTAACTCCTCCACTACCATTGGTGGAGATCTAACCACGGAGGGTTCTGCTTTGATTGATCTAAACTTAGATGTTAATGGTCCTACCACCCTGGCTGATACCTTAACTGTCAGCGGAGCCACTGTTTTGGAAGATACCTTAGAGGTAAGTGGAGTAACTACCATCTCAGATCTGATCGCCTCCGGCGCCATCAAGATCACCGGTAACGCAACTGATACTGTCTTAATCCAACCTATCTCTGATCCAACCGCAACCACTAAGTTGTTCACTGTTAAAAACGCTGCTGGAAGTGAAAAGTTCTCGGTTAACGCTGGCGGAGATGTCAATTTTACCGGCACAGGTACTATCGGCGGAGTTCTCACTGTCTCTGGTGCCTCGACGCTACAATCCGTCACCGCCACTACCCTGACCACCTCTGGTCTGGCTACTTTAGCTTCTCTGAAGGTCAGCGGAGTCAGTACCCTAACCGGAGCTGCAACACTTTCTAGTACTCTGGCTGTTTCAGGAGCTACCACTATGGCCTCAACCTTAGCTGTCACCGGAGCTACCACCTTTGACTCTACCATCAACACTAATCTCCTCACCGCCACAGCTCTAACTTTCTCCGGTGATTCCCCCCGAATCTCATCTGCTAATAAACAGATTACCTTAATCGGCGGAGTAGGAATCGGCTATACCGGCTCAACCGCTCCCGCCTTTCCCGGCTTGGGATTATCTGTTTTCGGCAGTATCGGCATCGGCACCACCTCACCTAGCGCCTCGCTTGATGTAATTGGTAACGCTAATATAACTGGTTCATTAACCGTCGGAACTGGTAGTGTCTTACAGCTAGCTGATGGCTCTGCTTCTAGCCCAGCTCTAACCTTTACTAACGATACTGACAGTGGACTCTGGAGAATTGGGTCAAACCTGATCGCACTAACAACTTCCGGATCAGGATCATCCGGATTAACCATCAACTCCTCCGGTAATGTTGGTATCGGCACCTCCTCTTCCAACGCTAAATTAGCCGTCATAGGCAACGCTTTAATCGGGGCAGATTATAACGCCTACTCCCCACCCACAAATGGCTTACTGGTGCAAGGCAACGTTGGATTTGGCACCTCAGCCCCGCAAGGGGTTTTAGACGTTAATGGGGTCTCATTTTTTAGATCCTCTTTGAGCCTGACATCTGGCCAGATGCTGGTCAATGACGGCAGCGGATCTTCACCGGCCTACTCTTTCTTAAATTCTCCAACCTCTGGACTCTATTCCCTAAACCCTAACACCTTATCTCTAACTACCTCTGGCTCCTCCACCTCCGGCTTAACTATTACCTCTTCTGGTAATATCGGTATCGGCATCACTTATCCCTCGTCAAGGTTGGCCATTAACGGAGCAGCTGTTATTGGCAGTAACTACTCCTCACTGAGCGCCCCTAGCAACGGATTATTGGTTGAAGGCAATGTTGGCATCGGCACTACCGCCACCTCCATGGCTAACTTTTCTTTGGGAGGTAACGCTATCATCGGCTCAAGTTATGTTAGCTCACAAACCGCGCCATCAAATGGATTATTAGTGCAAGGCAACGTTGGAATTGGCTCAACCTTTACTAACACCTATACCTTAAGTGTGGGTGGCAACATCGGAGTAACCGGACACGTCATCCCCACCGGTCCCAGCCTAAACATCGGCTCATCCGGTAACCGTTGGGATACCGGTTATTTTAATACCATTGATGCCACCACTATCGCCGGGGTAATCTCCGGAGGTTCTACCAACGCCAGCGATTGGACTATCAATGCTGATAACGCTACCGCTGACACCGAAACCATGAGTCTAGCCTTTGAAAGAGGCTCTCTTACTCCCAATGCTGTTTTCAGATGGGATGTTAACTCCAAATTATTTAACTTAAATTCCGGTGTTTTAATCGGATCAACCTCTCAAGACTCCCAGATCACCACCTCTCCCTACGGCATTGAGTTTTCTTCCATCGCTTTTGATATCACCACCAGTAGCAACCAACATCTCAGTTTAATGCCCAACGGCAGCGGTAATGTTGGTATTGGCACCTCCGGACCAGGGTCATTATTGTCTGTGAATGGTAATGCCCTGATCGGTTATTCTGGTACCTCAGCTGCCCCAAGCACAGGTTTGGCTGTCCAAGGTAATGTTGGTATAGGTACAACTACAGCAAACTATAACTTAACAGTTGTTGGGACATCAAATATCACTGGGGCAGCTACCTTTGGAGGTCAGATATTGGGGGCTAACGGTTCTGCTTCCCTACCCTCTCACTCATTTACTAATTTAACCAATGCCGGTCTTTGGACTAATGGAGATGGCTTACTCTTAACCACAGGTGGATCAAATACTTCTGGTATAACAGTTACTGGAGCCGGTAATGTTGGGATAGGTGTAACTAATCCCGGACGCAAACTGGATGTCAATGGTGATATAGCACTACTTACTTCAGGATCTACAGGTTCCTATGCCCTAAAACTTGGAGCATCTGACGGTACGACAATAACCTCTGTACTGTACTTAGGAAACAACGGTTCAACCAATGATAATTTATTCTTAGTCTCACCAACTTATCAAAGAAGTTTACACTTCCAAACCAATAATGGTTCAATTGGTACCAGAATGACCTTGGACTATAACGGCAATTTAGGCATTGGCACTGCTTCTCCCTTAGCTTCTTTATATACCACAGGCAATGCCATGATTGGGTATGCCTCTGGTGGACCCGGGGCCAATATGACTGGTGGTTTAGCTGTCTCAGGAAATGTAGGAATTGGAACATCGTCTGTTTCTGCCAAACTTCAAGTGCAGGGAACAGCTGGGAGTTCAGAGATTGCCTATTTTGTAAATAACGATTTTGTTTATGGCAGTGTTGGTTCTGGTTTAGAGATACAAACAGGAGCAAGTTCTGGAAATACATATACAGCGTTAAGAGCAATATCAGGCGGAGCGGGTGCTTGGAATAACTTGGTGCTTCAATCAGGTGGTGGAAATGTAGGCATTGGAGCTACAACATCAAGCAATAAATTAGATGTCTGGGGAAATGCCAGGATAACAGGGACATTAACAGTTGATTCCACCTCTACCTTTGGTGGAAACTTTACCCTCTCCTCAGGACAATTCTTAGCTCCTAATGGTACCTCATCCTTACCTTCATATTCTTTCACTAACTCCACCTCCACAGGATTATACTCCCCATCTGCTAATGCTCTATCTTTACAAACCAATGGAGCTTCTACCCCACCACTTACTATTACAGCTGGCGGTAACGTGGGAATAGGAATTACTTCACCTTATACCATCCTACATGCAGCAGGGAGCTCAGCCACTAGCCTGCCCTTATTAACACTGGAAAATACTAATACTACCAGTAACACCACCAGAGAAATTGAGTTAGATTTTGTAGGACGGGATACTGCTGGCAACAGGAAGACTGTTGGAGCTATTACAGTTGGGCTTGACCAAATAAATTCTAATGATTCACACATTGCCTTTTCTACAAGAGTAAGTAATGTACTGGGTGAAAAAGCCAGGATTGATAATAACGGTTCACTAAATATTGGTTATGCTGGTGCTGCAGCTTCAGGATTATTATCTGTTAATGGCAATGTTGGGATTGGGACAACTGCACCTGCCAGTGCCTTAGACTTAAATGGAGGTACTATTAGCATGGGTGTATTAGGTTCAACCGGGCAGATAAACTTTAGAACCGGTTTTACTATTTCTGCAACCGGGGGCTCAGGACTAATTGCCACAGATCATGATGGAGCTAATGCTGATGGATTAGATATGTATGGCTATGACGGGCTAGCTTTTCATACTGGTACAAATAATCCTGAACGGTTAAGAATTGATATTAGTGGTAATGTTGGTATTGGCTTTACCTCACCTTCTACCCTGTTATATGTAGGTACTTCTGGTACCCCAGGGATAGCAGGATCAGGTGATGGATATTTCCAGAATGATTTAGAGGTGGATGGGGTATTAAATGTAGCAGGAGCTACTACCTTTGCAGGCCAGATACTAGCCTCAGATGGAACTGTTTCCTTACCAGGGTATTCTTTCTCCAGTGATACAAACACAGGAATATTCAGACCTTCTACAGATGCTTTAGGATTGGTAACCGGTGGGGCTTCCAGAATGACAGTTACTGCAGCAGGAAATGTGGGGATAGGGACAACTACTCCGCGTCATACTTTAGAGATATATAAAGCTGGGGTTGGGGTAAATAATCTTAGTCTTCTGGCAGATGCTACAAGTGATGATTATGGAGCAGGTATATACTTCTCCACTAACGGTGTTGTCCCATCCAGCATTGTAGATGTAGTATCCATAAGACAAAAAGAGTTCACTGCTAACTCCTATGGTTTAGAATTTGCCACAGGTAATGGGACTCCAACAGCAAAAATGGTTCTGCTTGGGAGTGGTAATGTAGGCATTGGCTTTACCTCACCTCAGGCTTTATTTACTGTTGGCACCTCAGGTCAATTCCAGGTGAATTCTACCGGAACTATTACCACCTCTGGTGACTTAGCAGTAAACGGTGGGAATTTAACCTCCACCTCTTCTACCTTCAATCTTCTATCTTCAAATGTCTCAACACTTAATATTGGGGATGTAGCTACCACCTTAAACTTAGCAGGGGGCTCTACCTCCACTGGCTGTACTGTTAACTCCTCCGGTGATATGACCTGTACAGGATCTATAGCTGGATCATCCTCAGGAACTGCTGGGTTTTGGGGAAGGACAGGAACTATAACCTATCTTGCTAATTTCTCTGATAATATTGGGATTGGTACTTCTGCCCAATATGGGACAGCTAAAACCTTTATTCAAGGTGCAGGCACAACTACCGCTATCACACTACAAACAACTGGATCAAACTTAACCCAAGGTTTAACTGTTTTAGATAATGGTAATGTGGGAATTGGGACAACTGGACCAGGGTATAGCTTAGAAGTGACAAGCTCTAGCTCAACAGTATCCATGATTAGGGGTATTAAAGAAGGATCTGATGGGATTA
>MFCS01000008.1 GCA_001776975.1 Candidatus Daviesbacteria bacterium RIFCSPHIGHO2_01_FULL_41_45 | reverse complement strand
TACTCAAAAAGACTACCAAAAAGCTGCTGAGTATATGGAGAAAGTAGTACAGCTTATCCCTAATAACCCTGATGTTTTGAATAATCTAGCTTTGGTATATCTAAATCTGGATCGAAAGACCGAGGCAAAAGAGATCTTTACTGGTATCTTAAGAGTAGACCCCAATAACCAGAAAGCTCAGGCTGGAATTCAAGAAGCCAGTAAATAAGATGCGCGATAATTTGCACGATTATTGCGTGATTTATGGTATAATTTAGAGATGTTTAAGCCCAAATTTAGGATTACCTCTGATATACTGACCGCGGTTAGCGAGGTGGCGGTGATTAAAGACCGAGTTGAACGATCACGGGTTTTACCGCTAAACGAAGCTCAGCTAAGAAGGCAGGCTATCGCCCGGATGGCACACACCTCTACCTCCATTGAAGGAAATAAGTTGGCCCAATTTCAGGTTGACCGGGTACTATCCGGCATGTCGGTTAATGCTGATGAGAGAAGTATTCTCGAGGTTAAAAACTACCAAACTGCCCTACAGCAAATTGAGAAGATGGTCACAAGCGATAAGCCTCTCAACATTGAGAATATCTTATATCTACACTCAATATTAATGAGTGGGTTACTGCCTAAAGAAAAAACTGGACGTTTCCGTCCTGGTCCAATTTATATCGTTGACGACATGGGAGATGGAAGGGAAAAATTGAGATATGAAGGTCCGTCAGCTGAACAAGTCAGATACTTTATAAAAGAACTGCTTACGTGGGTAGAAGAGGCCAAGAAACAAAAACTTCATCCGATAATTAAGGCTGCTATATTCCATTTAGAGTTTGTGACTATTCATCCTTTTTCCGACGGCAATGGACGATTGACCAGATTATTAACCACCTACCTTTTATATAAAGATAAGTGGGATTTTAGAAAAATTATTGTTTTGGAGGATTTTTATAATCAGGATCGACTGGACTACTATAACGCCCTAAATACAGTTCAAGGTCATAAATACCATAAAGGCGAGGATGAAACTTCTTGGATCGAGTATTTTATCATTGGGTTTTTAGTGGAAGCTCGCAAGGTGATGCAAACTATAAACTCAATCGGTTTTGGGGCAGCAACTGACACAAACCAGGTGTTTCTAGACAAAGAGGAGATCAGGATTATGGAAGTAGTTACCTCAACCGGGAAAACAACTAGTGATGAGGTCAGAGGCTTACTAAAGGTTGCTAAAAGAACTGCCCAGCTAAAAATAAAAACGTTAGTAGATAAAAAGCTGATCAAGAGCCAAGGCAAGGGTCCAGCTACATATTACGTTCTGCGGGAAAAGTGATGCGCGATAATTTGCACGATTATTGCGCGATCAACTCTTTTTAGACCTCTCCTGTCCATCTGAGATGATGCTTTGGACTATCTCGAGCGGTTTAGTGACAGGATACTTTAAGATCTCGGGAAACTCCTTGGCCAACTGCTCCATTAAAGACTTATTGGCTCTTTGTAACTGTTCTACTACTGATCTCTCAATATAGTTGGTATCCGTCCGCTCCAACATCTTCTCTAACTCCATATCTTTGGTTTTAATTCCCATCTCGCGCCTCATCTCAGCTAAAACCTGTAATATCTTGGTTATCTCCTCCTCAGCGATTAGGTTTACTTTTAAATGAACCTCTTCCCGAATGGTATTAATGTAGGACTGTCTGTTTTGGGAAACTAATACAAAGATAGCTAAAAAAATGGCCTCCAGGGAAACACACATCGTCAAAAAACCAAATGGGTAGGGATCAAAGGTGGGAAGACCCAAAATCAATCCCGAGTTAACGGTGATCCAACTGGAAAACAAAAAGATATGAAAGATAAAAAATGAGGTAGAGCCACAGATCTCGGTTAGGTCATCAGCAATCTGGGTTAAAAATGAACGCGAACGCAGCGACTTTGCCTCAAATGACCTGAAAAACTGTTGACGGCGCTCTGGGTTATGCATTCTTTCCAGTGTAGCAGATTTTATAAAAATGCAAATACTTAATTTGCTATATGACCCATAGTCTGCTATAATACGTAGTTATATGTTGACTAACTTAGTCACCACTGCCACTTTAATCACCTTACTTAACCTCACTCCTTTTAATAAACCCCAGGAGCAGGTTTTGTCAGCCAACTCTATCTCTTTAAACAACCGACAGCCTGTAGTAGCCGTTAACGAGGTCTTTAAGTACAATATTCTTTTAACTTTAGCTTACCTTAAAGGAGAGCCTAAAGGCGCCAATCCAATTAATTTAAACGAGGTAGAGTTTACTCTACAACCCGGACAAGTCTTTGCTTTCCATGAAGATATTTTACCTGAGTATCAGGATAAGGTGGTCAGAGTCACCGGAGCCCATTTTAACGGTAATGATGGGTTCAAATCAGATGGATACTTAATGGGGGATGGGGTCTGTCATTTAGCCTCACTAATTTACATGGCTGCTAAAAATGCTGGACTCGAAGCTAAGTCCCCAACTAGCCATGATTTTGCGCTGATTAATCAAGTTCCCAGAGAATACGGAGCCTCAATTTATTTTAATCCCGGTTCGCAAACTGCCAATGCTAGACAAAATGTTTATGTTGTAAACAATAAATCCAACCCCGTATCCTTCCAGTTCACCTTTGATGGTGATAACTTAAAGTTGGCAGTAGTTGAATTATTGTAAATAAAAACTATACTCACATAAATAGGAGATAGCATCACTCGCGCTGGAATCTGTTACAAGATATAATTAGGAGGTGAAAGGGATTACCCCATATCTTTTTATCTCTGCCATCATCACCCTTATTTTTAGTGCCATAGCCACAGCTACCAACCATCAAGGATTCTCCTTAAAAATCCTTAACCTAACTCTCATACTACTTTCCATCTCCATCTTTTTCTATCTCAAGGAGTTTAAACAAAAGTGATTAACAGAAACTTTATATTTTTACTGATCTTACTTGCTGTAATGTTTTGGCAGTGGTGGATCCCTGGTGAAAAAGCTGCCCAGGATCTTCCATATATCTCCATCTCATCCCTAAAATCTCTCTTTAACCCACCTTTTGTTTGGTCAGAATATGGCTCCGAAGGCCTGGGTCAATATAGCGTCTTTACCCTTTGGTCCTGGCCCCTCAATCTAATCTCTGGATTTTTGGCAAATATTGGACTTAACTTTACAGCTGTCTCCCGATTTTATTTAACAGCTGGATTTTTACTTCTGGGTAGTTTCTCTATCTGGAAATTTACTAAATATCTAGGGCTTACCCCTCCTGCACAATTCATAGCTTCACTATTTTACCTTGCCAATACTTATATATTGTTGGTTTTAGATGGGGGACAGCTTAGTATTACTATCGTTTATGCCCTAATCCCAACTGTCTTTATTTATCTGGACAAAGCCCTAATAGGATCATTGAAAGATAAAATTATTGCTGGCCTAGGAGTCTATCTAGTCAGTGTCTGTGATATCCGCTTTGTTTATCTTTTAGCTATTCTGATTCTAATCAGATCATTTTTCAGATGGAACGGTTTTAAAAGTTTAGCCTTAACCGGAGGCATTATATCATTAATTCTCATTGGGCTTCATTTCTACTGGCTTTATCCACTATTAAAATCTCCCCTTGCTTCCGGAGTTTATGCTGGTTTTACCGAGTCTTCAGTCAATGCTTCATTAATAAACATCGGCCACAGCTTGACCCTTTTAGCACCACACTGGTATCAAAACACCTTCGGGGTAATTACCCCCTTAAGAGTGGAGTTTTTCTTAATCCCAATGCTAGTTTTTTTGGCAGCAATTTTAAGACGCAGAGATGGACGGGTGGCCTTTTGGCTGTTGGTGGCCATTATCTCAGTATTTTTATCTAAAGGATCAGCAGATCCTCTGGGAATAGTTTATACCTGGGCTTATAACTACCTCCCAGGATTCTCGCTGTTTCGGGATTCCACCAAGTTTCTACTTTTAGTAGCCCTTTCCTACTCAGTCTTGATAGGAATTAGTGTGGACGAACTGCTTAGAAGATTTAAATCCATACCTTATATGAGATTCATTCTACCCTTAATCTTAACTGTTGTATTTGTAGCTTTTATAAATCCTGTCTGGTTAGGTAAAATGAGAGGAACTTTTTCCCACCTACCTTTTCAATCTGATCAACAAACAATGCTGAGAACGTTAGAAACGGATAAAAAGTTTTCCAGAATCCTCTGGATTCCATCTTTGCCTCCACTGGGTTATTTCTCACCAACGCACCCCTCAATTGAGGCCTCCAGAATTTACAACAGGCGTCCCTTTGTCAGTGGGGTTTTGGGAACTTATGAAAAATATAATTTTCTCCGCGAGGCCTCCTATAGTGGTCAATTATTAGATGTCGCCGGAGTTGCATATCTTATTTATCCAGCCCTTGATCCCAGACAGCCTAATCTTAATTCAGATAGTAAGCGTTATTATCAGATATTTTTAAATCAGTTGCGGTCACTTCCGTGGATAATCAGCTCTGATTCATCAAACCAAATTCCACTTCTACAAACTAAGGCACATCAAGATCGTTTTTTCTTGACAGACAAAAGCTGGATTATCATTGGATCGGATGATATTTACCAAAAGTCCACACTCAACCCTCAAGCTAAGTTGTCAACCAACGCCCTGATCTTTGCAGAAGAAAGGCCGGAACTTATCCAGCAAATCATCAATAAATCAGAGGTTAAAATTGTCCTCAATAACAAAACTGCCACTGATTTAGCTGCCTCTTTAATACCATCAATAAATTTAATTTTTCCTGCCCAATATCTCACCAGTGAGCCTAATAATAGTGGTTGGTGGAAAAGGAATAGCTCTGATTATTTATTCTGGCGGGACTTTCTTAAGGTAAAATATAATCTGGACAACCAGGATTTTGATTTAGGAGGGGGGTGGGCAGTGGGAGAAGGTCAGTTAGAGTTTTCAATTTCTAATTCTCAATTTTCAAAGAGAGATATCCTTTTAGCCAGGGTTATGGAAAGCTCCAGAAGCGGGGAACTAAATTTTCTACAGGAGGGTCAGTTAATAGGCAGGGTTGATACAAAAAATGATAACACTAATATGAGATGGAAGGAGGTGGGTAAACTCAATAATTCATCAACTCTGGAGGTTAGATCATCTGGAGATATAAATGTTATTAATGCTTTAGCTGTTTTGGATTCTAATTTGTGGGGAAACTTTCTGAAACAAGCAAACAGTCTGGAGCAGAGAGTCCGTACATATCCCAGCTCTGATGAACAAAACTTAGAAACTGTGCCTCAAGTTACCTATCAAATAATTAACCCGACTAAGTTCAAAGTTAGTATTAATGGATTATTATCCCCTAAGATGCTGGTTTTCTCCCAAACTTATGATCCAAGATGGCATATAGATCAACAACAAGCAGTACCGATATATAGCTTCTTAAACGGTTTTTGGGTTGAAAAGGATGGAGAGTATTTAATTGAATTTGCACCCCAAAAATATCTTGACCTAGGATTAATTATTAGTGGATTAACTGCCTTAATCATTCTGGTAACTCTGAAAAAGATTAAATCCTGACCATCCAAATTTGCGCGTTAGCATTTTCAAAGATCTTCTCAACGTTTAAATCCCCTGGGGAGAAGGGTAATACCTCCTTATAATCTTCATACTTAACAGTATAGACATACTTAACACCTAAGTTCTTCATCTCCTGTCTAGCTTGAGATCTATCTTTGGCAGAAAAAATTGCTGAATTGTAAACAATTGGTTTTTTACTAACTCGGGAAACATACTCCCTGCGATTTGCAAAAACTGCTGGGCGTTCAGTTGAATGCGAAATACATTGCAAACAGTTACGGTCAGCCACCATAACTTTCCCATTAGGCAAGGAGGATAACTTAAGTAAAGCTGCCAGCTCGTCACTACTGACAAAATAACTAATTTGGTTGGTGCTATACCAAAAAATTCCCGGTCCCAGTAATACCATTAAAATGACTGCTGCCATAAGTATCTTTAAAGATATTTTGACTTCACTCACCCTAATTTTAGCTAAAATAATCACCAATAAAATTGATACTAGGCCCACTAATAGCTGCACTTTTCTGGTATGTAAAAGATACTCTGCCTCCAAAGTAAGAGCCGTAAATACTAGACCCTCCTGCGGAAACGGCCAAGTAAGAGCTGGTTTAAGAGATTGTGAATTGTACTTTTGATAGGTGAGCAAGGGGTAATTTTTAACAGACTCCGGTATTTTAATCTGGCTTGAGAGATTAATATTTGCAGATGACAACTCGAAGTATTGGTCGGCACCCAAGTTGACCCTGATGATATTTTCTGGTTTCACCTCTACCTTAAATTCTTCAGCCAATAACTCCCATTTTTCTAACTGATTATCTGCACTATCAAAAGCCGAGAGTAGATTAATATAGAGATCTAATTCTTTATTGGGAGATTGGAAGTAGGGCTCACGGTAGCCATCTGTATAAACCCGTAGATCAACTACCGAAAACAATTTCTTGCTTTTATTATATTTAAAACCAATCCGGTAAAAGGGGGACTGATACCAAACCGAGTCATCGCTAATAATTGAATGGATGGGTGAAAGTTGGGGAAAAGATTTTTTGTACCAAGTAGCAAAATCTTTCATATTAGTAACCTGAAACTCCCCACCATCCCTTAATTTTTTAATAATCTCCATCTCGGTTGCAAAAATTCCCCTATAAGTCTCTTGCGGGAAATCTCCTTCTAATCCCAAAACTATCTGGCCAAACTGGTTATTGTGAGATTCACCATAAAGATTGATTAATTCAATAAAATATTCCTTGGGTAAATTAATCACAAACCAATCCTGGGTGCTGTATAAACTGGCTCTATTCGTGCCGTAACCCTTTAAAGGATCTCTGGGAGCCCACTGTAGATTGACCACATCAAGCTTATTTTCCATTTTTTGGGCTGGGGAGCCAGAGTGAAGCTTAGAGGGATAAAAAGGAATGCCCCAATATTGTCCCCAAACATGGTAACCATCGGTGGAGTGTTGGTCAGCCACCCCTAAATTAGCTACTACACCATATTTTGTTTGCATATATTCTAGTGAGTAAGCATCAATCCACCAAGCTCCTACTGATTTAGGATAATATCCAAACGATCCCTTAAATTTTTGGAAAACATGATCAATCATCCTAATTCTTTCCGGCTGAAGGTACCCCGATAAAAATACTGAGGTTGAACGGTGCCAGGAATCAGTCTGGTTATATTTAACATTAGATTTTTCTGCCAAATTGGGAGTAACTTCCATCCAAATCCCTAGTTCTTGGGTTAGATCAAGGGAGTTGGTAAATTTATCAAGTCCTGGGGTTTGCAAAACATCATAGCTAAATAGCCAGGTGGCGGGTAGCTTTCTGGATGATATCTCCTTATATTGACTAAACAGAGAGGTTATGGGGTCCCTGTCTTTAAATTCAGAAACTCGGACAGGGTTGGCGATAGTAATAAATTGATTTTCTAGAGCAAGGGCTTTTACAGGGAATGCTGCCAATAGAAACAGTAACGCCCAAATTACCCAAACTGCCCTCATCTCAAAATATTAACATAAAGTTAGTGTCGGCTCTGGTTGACTATGTAGGAACTTACTATGCTAGTATTTAGCTAATGAATAAGGGTAATGCTTTTATTGAGATTGAGATACAAGTGCAGATCTCAAACTCAGCTGAGCTATTAAAGTTTCTGGAAAAGGATGCTGAATATGTGGGTGAAGCTCATCAAATTGACACCTACTATTCTCTAGCTCACAGAGATTTTATAGCAGTTAGACCAGTTGAGGAGTGGCTAAGACTTAGAGATTCTTCAGGCAAACAATCTATAAATTATAAGAAGTGGCATTATGAAGAAGATGGACGTAGTCATTTCTGTGATGAATTTGAGACTGTGATCCAGGATATAAGCCAGTTGGAGAAGATCCTAACTGCGTTAGATATGAAAGTTTTAGTAGTTGTAGATAAAAGTAGAAGGATCTGGAACTATAAAGACTATGAAATTTCATTAGATAGTATTAAAGAGTTAGGTGATTTTGTTGAAATTGAATATAAAGGGAAAGGTGCCCAGAAGGAACCTAAAGAGATTACAGCGGAGATGATAGACTTTTTGAAACAATTTAATGTGGGAGAGATCTCTAAGAACTACGTTGGTTACCCATTTCAACTCCTTTTTCCCGATGAAGTTGAATGCGAAAGAATTTAAAAAGTTGCCAGGCATGGATTCGAACCATGATACGCAGATCCAAAGTCTGCGGTCCTACCATTAGACGACCTGGCAGCGAATATGCCTATTCTAACAAATCTCTTTGCTAAAAACTAATTGACTTTTAGTTGAAATTTGCCAATACTTAGATTAAGCAAATGAGAGCATTGAGGGAATATTCACAAATAGCTGTTTTTTTAGTGGTGGTTGGAGCACTTAACTGGGGCTTGGTAGGCCTAACGGGTTATAACCTAATAAATTTTATTCTGGGCACAAACCCTAAAGTTGAAAGTGTGGCTTATATTTTAATCGGGTTATCAGGAGTTTGGTTAGTCTGGAGTCATTGGCTGGATGGAGTAAAGAATAAGTGATAAGTCTACTTTGACTTTGTCTAAGATCTTGTTTTTATGGATAAAAAAATAAAAAAAGCTTTAATTCCAGCTGCTGGATTTGGTACCAGATTTCTCCCACAAACTAAGGCCATGCCCAAGGAGATGATGCCTTTGGTGGATAAACCAATCATTCAAAGAGTAGTGGAGGAGTTAGTAGAAGCAGGTATTGAAACAATTGTCATAGTTACCGGCTGGAATAAACGTTCCATAGAGGATCACTTTGATAACAACTTTGAGTTAGAGCAAAAACTTGAATCCACCGGAAAAACTAAAGAGTTGGATATGGTCAGAAAAATCTCTGATCTGGCTGAGTTTGTTTTTATTAGACAAAAAGGTCCCACTGGCAACGCTACCCCAATTTTAAACGCCAAGCATGTCATGGGTGATGAGCCATTCTTATTTTTTTGGGGCGATGATTTTATTGATGCTGAGCCGTCCCGGGCTAAGCAACTAATGGCAGCTTATGAAAAATATCAGTCAATGATTATCGGTGGGCTAAAAATTGATACTGAGGATGGATATAAAAAGTATGGCTATGCCGGAGGTGAGGTCGTTGAGGATGGAGTCATTAAATTAAGTAAGGTGGTGGAAAAGCCCGGCTCTAGAGAAAACGCCCCCTCTGACCTGGCATCTTTGAGTGGTTTTGTGATCACACCGGATATCTACCATCACCTAGAGGTAGCTGCTAAAAGCTTAGAAGAAGGGCAGGAATTAGTTTATTTGATGGGAATTCAGGGAGTGATTAACGATGGGATACCGGTTTATGCGGTAGAGCTTAAAAATGCTGTTTATCATGATACCGGTAATAAATTGGATTATCTAAAAACGGTGGTTGATTATGGATTGAAACACGAGGAGTTTGGTGATAAATTCAAATCATATCTACAAGAGCTTCTAAAATAACCTCAATTCTGCTAAAATCTGAGTTGGTCAGTACCGATGCCGAAGTGGCGGAACTGGTATACGCGCACGGTTCAGAACCGTGTCTCGCAAGAGTTGTGGGTTCAAATCCCACCTTCGGTACATGTTGAGGAGGTTCAATCCCGAGCGCAGCAAGGGACAAGATCTCTGAGCTTGTCGAAGAGTAGGCTTACTCCTCTCATCGGCACCAAGCCGGGGTGGTGAAATGGTATACACGCTACCTTGAGGTGGTAGTGCCCGTAAGGGTGTGCAGGTTCAACTCCTGTTCCCGGCACCAAAATGGATCCCTAGCTCAGTTGGTTAGAGCGCCTCATTTACACTGAGGAGGTCAGAGGTTCGAGTCCTCTGGGATCCACAATTAGACTTATAGTTATATATTTGTTATAATTCTCTCATGGAAAAGGAACCCACAAAAAGAGAATTAAGAGAAGCACGTAGGATTGCCCAGCAAGAAAAAATTCAAAAACAGTTTACTCAAAGAAGACTAAAAAGAAAATTATTACTGGGGATTACTGCTGTTTCTATAATTGGTAGTGCTACTACTATTGCCATGAAATTATCTGGATTATCTGCTGTAAATAGTGACACAAGACCGCAAACAGCTCCAATCTTAGCTTCAAAGGAAAATATTGAGGTTATCAACCAGGAAATAAACAGGTTAAGAATCGCTCCCGATCCTGCAGAAAGAGCCTGGTGGGTAGCCAACAGTTTTCCTAAATTAAATAAACCTTTATCTTTAAACAATGAGACAAAAAACATGGCAGGTAAGAGGGTTGTTGATATGGTGTCAGCACTAGTTTTATCAAAAAATCCCAAATTTACAGAGGCCGGAAGAATTTTTAATTATGCCAGAGATACCGACCGATTAGCCATCAGAGTATATGACTCAATAGACGATAATCCAGATGATTCACTCGAAAGCGTGCTATCAATGGGATTTGAAATAGCCCCCGATAACAAACTGAGGTTTATTTTGGCAATAGAACCAATCTCCTTATTAACAGTCGGGCAAGATTTGGATGTTGCCGTCATATTAACCCATGAAGCAACACACTTAAAGCGCATGTTGGAAATTGACGACTCTAATATATTATTACCCGCGCAACAAAAATACCAACTCCAAGTAGATCGTTTGAATTCGGAGGGGATTACAGACGAAGAAACAGAGGCATATTCAGTAGAAGCGCAGTCAAGAATTATTGAGATGGCTTTACTGGATAAGCGAGCCACAGGAAAGGGAATAGATGATAGAGTTATTAAATTCATTCAAACAGGCAGTAATTCTAAAAGTCCACTGTGGCGAAAATATATTCAAGAAAATTGGATTCCAGATCAGATGGACGCAATAAATCGCAAATAATATTCTAGATCTTCAGTTTTTGAGACAGATGAGTTAAAATCTATCCCGAGCCGCAGTTGCCAAGTTGGTCAAGGCGGGCGCCTGAAGAGCGTCTTATACGAGTTCGATTCTTGTCTGCGGCACTTTGTGCGGGAGTAACTCAGTGGTAGAGTGCCTGCTTGCCAAGTAGGATGTCGCGGGTTCAAATCCCGTCTCCCGCTCCAGACGGGGCAGTGTTCAATCTCAGCCTCAAAATTTCAGAAAAAGTGGTGGTGCCCCGTATCCCAGTCAGTAAAATCAT
>MFCS01000007.1 GCA_001776975.1 Candidatus Daviesbacteria bacterium RIFCSPHIGHO2_01_FULL_41_45 | reverse complement strand
AGGAGAGTTAGATCAACCTACCAAATCAACCAGTCTGGGAGTTGAGGCTTTAGGTAAGATTAAAGCTCCGGAGGCTATTGCCAACCTCGGCTTTGGTGCCATTGGCATCAGTAGAGTGCTTTCTAATATTATCCAGATTATTTATATTGTGGCCTCGATTGTTTTTGTCTTTATGATAGTTATTAGTGCCTTCCAGTGGATTGTCTCCGGGGGGGATAAAGAAAAGCTTAGTCAAGCTAAGAGTAGGCTTACCAACGCCATTATCGGCATCTTTTTACTCGCCATAGCTTTTGTCATTATCAGAGTGGTGGGACAATTAACCGGCTTTGAGTTCTTCTCTGGTCAAAACAATCTCCTACCAACTGTTGTCCAACCTTCGGAGTCAGTACCAGGAAGTGAAGGCAGAGAAGGCGATCCGCTAAGACCTCAATAACTTCAGTTACTTGACAAGACAAAAGGGCTGTGCATATGATTAATCTGATGAGAAAAGTCTTAGCCTCTGCCTCCGTAGTTGGGTTTTTAGCAACAGTCACCAGTGCTTTGGCTGTGGTTACTCCAACCATTGGAGTTCAGCTTAAACCTCCCACTCAAGGAATAAATCCTGGTACACCAGTGGGGACATTGCTTTCCAATGCGCTAACTATCATCTTCGTGATAGCTGCCTTAGCCGTGTTATTTATGCTGATTATTGGCGCCTTTCAGTGGATTACCTCCGGCGGAGATAAAGAAAAAGTGGGCAAGGCCAGAGATAGGATTACTCAGGCCTTGGTAGGTTTAGCTATTTTAGCTTTAGCTTTTTTAATCACCGTGGTAGTGGGACAGGTCTTAAGTATCAATATCTTAGATATTAAAAGTATCCCAACTTTAGATCAGAGATGTCCTATTGGAGAAGTATATGACCCAACCTCTGCTAATGCTGCGAACCCCTGTATAAAAGCTAGGTAGTTTATTTGACCCTTAGTTAATTCTCTGTTAGGCTGAGTGTATGGGTCCTCCTCCTTCCGGAATAGTTCAACTTCAGGATTTATTAACCAGAGTTATCTCACTCTCAGTGGGACTGGCCTTTGTGGCACTGCTGATTATGTTGGTAGTTGGGGGAATCAGGATGATCCTCTCTGGTGGAGATGCCAAAGGACTACAAGGAGCCCAACAAACCCTCACCTGGGCGGTAGTCGGGATGATCCTTTTGGTGCTAGCCTGGTTGGTTTTAAAGTTAATCTCCTCTTTTACTGGAGTAGATGTAACCCAGTTTTGCATCGGTTTTGCTCCTAATTGTCTCTAGGAGTTAGCTATGAAGAAATTATTTGTTATTATTTTTTTAGTCTCTGTTTTTCTATACCCTGCACCCTACTTATACCCTGTCCAGGCCATAACTGATGCACCATCCCCAACTCCTTCCTCTCCCTCAGAAGAAGAATCAGCTATTTATAAAATTAATCAAGGAACCCTCCCTTCCGAGGTAGTTAAAAAAGAGCCGGATCTGAATACCGTTGAACAAATCCAGAGTACACTTGGCACTGTTCTTGCTAGATTTATTGGCTTATTTTATAAGGCTCCTGATGATAAAGCTAAGTATTACGCTGGATCTGATACTCTCCATCAGGCAAATTTGCCTGATGAGACCAAGAAAAAAGACCCCGATATAGTTGAGACCTTAAAAGGGTATCTGGGAGTTGGGACCTCTGCCGGAATCTACAGTTCATCTATTCCCACCTTTGAAGGATTCCCAACTGATAAGGCTACACCTTATGAAGATATCTACCAAAAAAGTTACTTTCCAGAAGGAATTAAGCCAATCGTACCCAACACCCCAACGCCCACCCCTAGAAATAATCCCCAATGATGGTGTAGAATCCATTTTAGTATGGTTGATACTAGGAACCATTATTTTACCAGACGAGATGCTTTCGGCATGGCGGGAACCCTATTCTTAGCTGCCTGTGGGTCCACCAGAACTATCACTCCTCCCGCTGAAGCTAAAGCATTAACTCCGGTTAATTCTTCTCTCATTGTTGAACCTCAATTCAGAGATTCACTAACCCCAAATATTGAAGGAACCCAGGTAGCCTCATTACAAACACAGCCTGCCCAACAAAATGATCTCCTCTCAACTTTACAAGCCCGTGAGGCCCAAGCAACTACTCCTCCAATTCTACCCATCCCCCAACAAACCTTTACACCACCAACTCCAACAGTTAGACGCTTACCACCAACTCCGACCAGAGCTCCCTCCACCCCTACTCCCACACAACAGCCCGATGGAAGGATGTCCTGGAAAAAGTTAAAGGAATATGAGGTTTTAGCTGCTAGACGATTCGCTCTGGATTTCAACCCCATTACTAATCTAGTGGCTTTATCATCTGATGGTGACGACATTAAGGCTATGAGAAGTTTTTCAGGAACCAAATGGTGTTGCGTTGATTTAAATGTTAAAGTTGTCGATCTGGAAGGACGTATTATCCGAATTTTTCCTGCATCTCGACACAGTCCGTTGTCAATCAGTCCTGATGGACGAGCTATTGCCTATGATGTAAAATACGATGTAATCGAGAAGGGTCGGAACGTTGGAATCAAAGGAAATCTTGTAGTAAATCGAATACTCGATGGCACTCAGCTAATATCCACCGATAGAGGTTGGGGGCCACTCCGCAATCTAATCTTTAGTCCTGATGGCAATCAGATTGCTACATCTCATGATGACCAAATAAAAATATGGGGTGCTAGTGACGGCAGTTTAGTGAGAACCATCGAGAGAGATACTTCTATTGCTTTTCCTGGGATGCATCATATAAGATTCAGTCCAGACGGTAAATTATTGGCAGTGGGTAGTTTTGGCGATAAAAGTATCGGTTTATTAGACTTAGCTAACGGATCAGCTAGGAAGCTTCCCCCTCTTAATGATAACGGAACAAACTTTATTGACTTTACTTTGGACGGAAACCAACTAATCACCAACAGTGGATATCAGGAGTTAAACTCTACAAGAATCTGGGACGTCAAGGAAGGTAAATTACTTAACACTATAACTACTCCCATAATCCGTGGTTCAGAGCTTGGTGGTGAGGTTAGATGGGTACCCGGAACCAATCTTTTGGCACAGGAAATTGGTGCTGATTACCGCTCCAAGGGCAAGGTGATTTTTTGGGATAGAACTACGCTCAAGGAAGTTTCGAGAGTCTCGACTCCTGAACTTAATGGAACAATGAATTTTACTTCAGATGGAAAAAGGATGATCCTAGGGACTCTCGCTGGATTTTCAGTTTGGCAACGTTCTTAAATAAAGGATAGCTAATATCTTTAAGTTTGAGGTTTGAGTTTTGGGTTTCTAGACTGTACACTGTTTGTATGCCTGCCCAAAGGTTAGTGTTCTGTGTCTTATATTTAGTATTTGCTGTTGTGGTACTTTTTGCATCAGTAACTCCTGTTTATGCTCAGCAACCAACCCCTACCGGATCCCCTCTTACCTCTACCAACTTTGATTACTTCAAACACGGACAGACCACCATTGAGGGTTCAATGGGACACACCATTCTTTGTTCCCTGGCCGGATTTAGTTTATACGGCCAGTGTGTGGGATATGAGTATAAAAAGGAGGACAATAAGCCACCCGCAATCAAGCCTTTGGTTTATGACCAACTTCCCAACGGTGGAGCCCTGGGGATGTTGGGCACCACCACCATGGCGCTTTATACCCCCCCTACCTCAGCTACTCTTTATCTAGCTAATCTGGGAGAGAGTATCGGCCTCTCTCCTAAATCTGCCCTGGCGCAAAACGTTGCTGGTTCAGGTGCTGGAATTATTCAACCCGTTATCCAACTCTGGCAAGTAATTAGAAATTTGGCTTACCTAGCCTTTATCCTGGTTTTTTTAAGCGTAGGATTTATGATTATGTTCCGCAGTAAGATCAATCCACAAACTGTGATCTCTGTCCAGGCAGCCCTACCAGGACTAGTGATAGGCCTCATTTTAATTACTTTTAGCTATTTTATAGCTGCCTTAATTATTGACCTAGCTTTTGTGGGGGTCCAACTATCAGCCCAAATATTTAAAACCTCTGGGCTGGCTAATAACATGGGTGACCTGGATCAATTGTCTCAAAACTCTAATATATTCCAGCTGTTTTTAAATGCTGGAGTTAATAATATTGGTACAATCTTTAACGCTACGAACACCCAGTTTACGGGCACACTGGAATCAATACATCCCGGGGCGACAACCGGACTTCCCGCGATTATAGGGGCATTGGTGGGGGGTTTAATGTTTATGCCGGCTTGGCCCTTCATAGTCGGGGGTTTTGCAGCGGGGGCATCTCTCCAGTTTTTAATCCCCATTATTGTCATTGCCGTAGTCCTTATCGCTCTTTTTGTGCAACTATTCAAGCTGGTATTTGCCTTAATTACAACATATATTCAACTATTAGTTTTTACTATGGCTGGACCGTTGTTTATTCTTTATGGCTCTATCCCCGGCCGAGGTGGGGCAATTAGTTTTTGGTTTCGAGGCTTAATGGCCAACTCCTTAATATTCCCTACTGTTTTTATGGTTTTTCTTTTTGCTGGAGCCATGCTGGGAAATGATACCAAGGTTACAGCCTCGCTTCCCTTGCTGGGAGGGCTAAACGGTAATTTCATTAAAGTATTAATTGCTTTTGGTTTAATCTTGGGTACACCAGCTATCCCGGATATCATCCGGGGATTGTTTAAGGTCCAGCTGGCTCCACAGATTATGAAAGAGGCTCTTGGTGGAGCCTCCGCTGGAATAGATGCTCTAAAGACCGGTTACGGTAAGGCTACCGCTCCAGCTGCGCATGCCCAAGAAGCTTATGAGAAAGCCAAACTGGAACACAAAGTTCACGACGTATCACCCTCAGCTGCTGCAGGTGGTAAGCTAACCGGGACAGAAGCTTTAATTATGAAGATTCCCATAATAGGGAAGCACTAGCTAGACAGAGATGTGAAGGGCTTTTTCGATCATTTTCGCAAGCACTCCTTTTATAAATTCAAAGACATTAAAAATTCTGTGAAGCCTTCTTGGTATTCTCCACCTGCCTAATTTCTTCTCTTCAAGATGATGAGCTTGATGAGCTTGGAGAAAACCGGATTCTACTGCTTGATGCAAAATAGCCTCTTTGTGATCGTGAGAGATATTAGCCCGACCTCGCTTTTTTTGATTACTTTTCTCCAAAAAGTCTATGACATTGGAGAGTAATCTTTCATTATTAGTCCAGTGACCGGGACCCAGGTATGAAAAAATGTCAATAACCTCAGGTTTAAATAAATTCTTTTCTGTAGGATCTTTTAAAACTCCGCCAGTTTCAGTCAGCTTTCGTCTGGCTCCTTCTGGCTGTTGGATCTTGCGGTAAGTCCAAAAATCAAACGGTCTCTCTCCTATGTCTGCAAAATTAACCCCACCCCAATGAACTGACCTGAAATTGATCTGAGTTACCCTTCTTTTCAGATCATCTTTTTTTATCTCCCGGTGATAACCATCTTGTCCTTGAACGGCAACCTCTTTATCCACCTTGTCGAAACTACTACCCCCGGTTTTGTATTTATCAAAGGAGTTTATTCCAAACCACTCAAACCAATCAGGTGTCCCTAAATTAACCCCATACATCAACTCCGGAAACCAGTGATCTCCATAGATGGTATACATCCACTCATTCATCCTCATGGTCCTTCTTAGTTGGAAACTTCCACCCTTAAAATCGCCGACAAATGCCCACTCCTGTTTATCGTTAATCTCAATCCAATCGTGCATCACTGCCCTGCCACTTATAAGCCAAATCCTCTCAGCGATCCTACGGGCTGCTTCAGCAGTAAGACCGCTTTTTTCTGGGTGTGCTTGCGAATATTCTGTAAGAAATCCGACAGCATTTTTTTCAAAAGCCTTTAGCTTATCTGGGGGGCTGGGTATATCTCCACGAGTCATTGAGGTTGCCCTGATATAGTCTTCAGCGTGGTCTTCATAGTACTGCAACGCCTCAATGACTAAATCCTGCTGCATCGCCCAACCGATATGTGGAGACCAGATGGTATTTTTAACGGCATCGCGGACATTATCAATGGTGTCTGCCAGCTTAAATCCCATGTATCCTGTATGTAAAGCAATTCTGGCCTTCTCCTCAGTCCTTAAGGTATTTCCCTGCTTCTTTCTTGCCTCATCTGAGCTAGAGGTTAAATTAGTAACCACTGCCTCCACCTCCCGATACAACGGGCCTAAACCCGGAGCCTCCTGACCCTCTTCGTAAGTCTCCAGCAGGTCCATAACTTTTCTCATTCTCAACAACTTACCCTCCGTACTCTTGGGCCACTCTACTTCTGTCGGACCAACCCCCATCTGGACTATAAGGGTTTCATAATCATCGTCGAATTCATCAAAAGCGCCCTGGGGAATCTTGCCCACTTCTTGGTATTTAGCGAGAAGTTTCTGTTGAGAATCCGGACTAAGCTCACTAAACTCTCTTTCATAGCTACTCATTTTCGCTCTTCTACCTCCAGCTGCAGCTTGAAGCTTCTCTTGTACTATTTTATTCACCCATGCCATCAATTCGGAAGCTATTTTAGGATCATTTAACAGACTCTGCACAGTTATGCGATGATTACGTTCATCAATCTCATCTATTGTCTGAGCATCTCCGGGTGATACGGGAAATTGTGCTGGAGATTCTGCCTGTTTTGCCTGCTCCTTCCAAATCTTCCAAGCCTCGGCCTCTTGGGTTCTAGGTTCTTGTGATGGTGGCGTCTCTGTAGCTATTAGTGGCCTTGTTACTGGTATAGAGGATTCCTGAGTAGCTACTGCTGGCTCTACACTGGGAAGTGGAGGCGTGGGTCTGATTTCAGTATTGTCTGGTCCACCTGAATTATTGCCTTCCATATATTCTCTAGTCATCATAGTCTCCTTTCAAAGTAAGTGTCAAACGATCAGACTACTACACTAAATAGTTGTTTAAAATGTTGCCTTCTATCATCAGCATCCTGGCAACTCTGACACCAACTACAGGGCCCCACCTTGGTGTTTTTCTTGCTACAGCCAGTACAATCCCCATCCCTATCACATTCCCAATCCTTTTTCTTCAAAATCTTAAGTGACAGTGAGTTATCGAACACATAAGAGAAGGCGGTTTTACTGCCAGGGATAACCGGACAACTACCGTTAAATTCTCCAAAATAATCCGCATACACCACCTCTTTAATCTCTCCACTAAACAGTACCGGGAATAAATCCTTTCCTTGTTTAATCGCCCTCTTTTTAGCTAAAAGGTCGGCGCCTTCCCTTACCATCTGGAACTGATCATCAGCTACCAACTCTTCGAATATATAACTCCAGTGAAGACCAGGGTTTAGTTGGATGGGGGTTCTTCTAATGTCTTCCAGAGAGGTAAAATCAACTTTGTTGGTGGAGTAATTGGTTAATCCTTGGGCAAATTTTAGAGTATCAACTTTATTAAGATCTAAGATTATTGCCCTATTAAACAAACTTCTGTTTTTACCTCTCCCAACAATCTCACTGACCACTACCTTTAGGTCTAAATATACCCCTGGATACTCTGGACTCATCCAGATAATTGGGCCTGGATCTTGATCGTCTCTTTCAATAACATCGCTAATAATTCTTTCTACTCCCACTAAAGCCTCCATCTCAGTCTGACCAATGTAAGAATCAGTATTAACAATTTTTTTAACCTGATCTCCAGTGACAAGCGAGATTAACTCTCCGCTTGGGGTAATCAAAAAACTATAAGGGTCAGGAATATGTTTAGTTTCTAAAGAGTACGAGGCTAACTCTTCTATAACTTGAGTTCTGGGAGTTTTAGCAAATCTCCAGGAGTCGATATATGATTGAAGTTCGGCTGTGTGTTCTACCATTTCCTGCACGGGACTCTTTTCTAGTGGTCGGTCTCCCGGCTTTACGGTTGCGGCACAGCTTCGGAGTTACACCGAATTCCCTTGGCCTTCCCCACTTTGCATTGAGTCTTATGAGGTGGCCACCACTTTCTGTACTTTACCTCTCTTTAAAATATCCGTCAACCCTCTAGTTTTTCACACAGCATAGGCACAACTGACCTATTTTGAACCCCTAGACTGCCCTTTTTTCACGCTATATGATCCTCTTGCCTATGGACTCCCATCCTGTCCCGCAAAACGTCACCTCTTTTGAGTTTCACCTGATCGGCGACATGACCATTAAACAGTTTGCCTATTTGGCCACCGGACTGGTAACGGCCTATCTTTTATTTATCTTTTTATTTCCCATTAGCCAGCTTGCAGCTATCCCTTTAATCGCTTTAACCTCTGGACTGGGAGTTGCTTTTGCCTTCTGGCCCATTGGAGACAGACCCCTGGATCATTGGGTCTTAGCTTTTTTTAGGGCAGTTTATTCTCCTACTAAGAGACTCTGGCAAACTGGATCAGCGTCTGTTGAATTGACAAGTCCTCAGTTTCAGAACAGATTAAATCTTTATCTGGGAAATGTTAACCAAACACTTCCATCCACCCCCCCATTAACCCCTCAAAAAACTACCCCCACAGCCAAAGGGCTGGAGATCTCCAGGCTATTATCAGTCTCCCAACAAAACAGTCGCCCTATCTCCCTTAAACCAACAACCCCAGCCCCACAACAACCAGTCTCCCCGACTCTAAATCAAAACGTCTCGGTGTTAATTCAACAGGTGGTTCAACAAAATCAACAACTAAAAGCACAACTAGCACAACTTCAACAAGCACCGTCTCCTTCTATTCCTCACCCCGCAATCATCACCGCCCCTATCCCTCCCTTGACCCCTCAACCTCAGGCTGCTGTCTTACCAACAGCCAGTAGACCAGTCTCGCTTAATTACAGCAACACCCAAATTAAAATTCCGCCTTTAACTGTCTCTGGTCCAAATATCATCGCCGGAACATTAACTGACCCCAGAGGGGTAGCTATTGATGGAGTGATTGTTATTATCACCAATCAAAACAATATCCCGGTTCGAGCAGTGAAAACGAGCCGTAGCGGTCAATTTACCGGAGCTACCCCGCTCCCAAACGGTGATTATATACTAACTAGTGAGAAGGACGGCTTTGTTTTTGATCCCCTAAAGGTAACTCTAAAGGGAGAGCTACTCTCTCCACTTTCAATCCAATCCAAGGAAGTGAGCCATGTCTAGCACTCAAGCCCACCTACCAATTGAGGACATCAAGGATAATTTGCTGTTTTTAAAAAACGGCTCTGTGGCAACTCTAATGGAAACCTCTGCCGTGAATTTTGGATTACTTTTTGAAACAGAACAGGTCTCAATGATCGACTCTTTTGCTGGATTATTAAATTCCTTGTCATTTCCCATCCAAATCATTATCCGCTCCCAAAGACTGGATGTTTCCTCCTATCTACAGACACTCGATAAAGCTCTATCAGCGCAAACTAACCCACTTTTGAAAGGCTTAACCAGTAACTACCGTCTATTTGTAGATAGTCTTATTAAAGAAAATGAGGTTTTGGATAAAAGATTTTATATCTGTGTGGTGGCTCACAGTTTTGAGTTGGGAGTCTTAAAACTTACCACCGTTGATCGATCTCAAAAAGCCATGACCCTTTTAAAGCCCCGAGTAGATCACTTAGCCCGCCAATTCAGACGCATTGGCTTAAAAGCTAAGGTTGTCCAAACTAGCGACTTGGTTAAATTATTTTACGATATTTATAACGGAGACGGCTATCAAAACCTCCCCGCAAAAGAAGCTCCTAAGCCTACCCCCATTGCAGTTGCTCCTGTTCAAACAGCTAAACTACAACGGATTACTCATCAAAATGTCGCTGCTTCTGCCATGGGAACGCCTGTTTTGAGAGTTGAAAACAATCAACCGCCGGTGTCTAATCCGGTAGAAGCCGTGCAAACTTCCAATCCCCATTTTGTGGTGGAGGAGCTAACGGAATAGTGAACATTCAAGATGTGATTGCCCCAACTGACATAGAGGTAGATTTCACCCACCTGAGAATCAACCAAAGTCTACACCGAAGTTTTTTTGTCTCTAACTATCCCCGCTTTGTCACTCCCAACTGGCTAGAACCCTTAATATCCTTTAACCACTCCTTAAGTATCTCCATGTTTATTTATCCTACCCAATCCAGCGGGATACTAGACGACTTGCGACGGAAGATTGCCGAGATGGAAGCTACCATTCAGACCGACCTA
>MFCS01000006.1 GCA_001776975.1 Candidatus Daviesbacteria bacterium RIFCSPHIGHO2_01_FULL_41_45 | reverse complement strand
TATGATTTTACTGACTGGGATACGGGGCACCACCACTTTTTCTGAAATTTTGAGGCTGAGATTGAACACTGCCCCGTCTGGAGCGGGTGAGGGGAGTCGGACCCCTTACGTTCACTTTGGAAAAGTGACATTCTACCGGTGAATTACACCCGCACGTTTGAAAAGACATTAAGAATTATACTTGATTATCTTAATTCAGCCAAGACTATTAATCTTTTGAGATACAGACCTGGTGGGACACAGGTCATCAAAGTTAGATACCTACCTGTTTGATCAGGAGGATTTATGACACTCACATCTTTGGGGTCAACCACCTTTAAATTAACCACTCTATACTCAAACACCTGACCTCCAGCTTCAACTAAAATCTGGTCATCTTCTTTAACTTGGGGAAGGTTGGCAAATATTGCTTTAAAATTATTAGCTCTATAAAGGGAGGCTAGGGAAGAGTGGCCGGTGATAAAAACGTTGCCTTTTTCCCCCGGTAAAGCTACTCCTGGAAGATGAGCCAGGTTGTTTTCAAAATCATTAGTCTCTACCACTACCCTAACTTTTTGTAACTTAATAGAGGGCACTGTTAGGTTAAACTCAGCATAGGGAAGGGCCGTAGAACGTTTATTACCAGAAATAATTGCCGGAAAATTTCCGCTGTTTTTAATGGAAACTCCTAATATCGGAGTGTTGATTGGAGCAGCACTTGCCAAAGGTTTATTTTGATTATTCAAACCAATCTCCCAGAGTTTATAAGAGATTAAAGGCATTATTACTTGGATCAATAAGAATATCCCCAGCCCAAAAAGTCCCAAAAAAAACACCCTTTTCTTCATCTAAACTACTATACTTTTAAGATATTGGTAAGTAAAGTTTTTGCTTACAGAGTCTCTGAATTAGCAACCAAGCCTACATGGGTTCTTATCTCATTAATCTCTGAATTTTGTTTTTCCTCTAATAATGAGAGTTTATCCCAAATAGCTTTAGTGGTATCTTGAAGATCGATAACGTCAGCAGTTAAGGCATCCAACTTTTGAGTATGTTGCTCCAAGATTCCAGTATGTTGTGCTAGTATTCCAGTATGTTGCTCCAGAGTCTCTTTGATCGGCTCTAGTTCACTCTGAATAATACCGCGGATACTTTCTAGGTCTTCATTAGTCATATCCTCTATACTAGAGAGGTCAATGAAAATATTCAAGATGATAAACTATATTAAAGTATACAGGTACCCCTAATAAATCAGAATTGGAACCAAATCTATGCTTCATTAAGACAGTGGGGCGGATTACTTAATCCAAAGCTTGGGTATGCCTATTCCTAACTACCATTAGAGATTAAAACTATGAGTAATCTATTCTGGCAGAGTTTTTGCGATTTTTCCTGCTCTACCCAATGTGTTTATTATTAAAGCTCTATCATATTGAGGTCCATAGAATAATGAAAATCGGTATTTGCTGTTTCCCTTAAATCGATTCTCAAAATATTTGAAACAATTCACCGTAGTACTTGAAACGAGGAATTGTAATCCAAATTGAAGTAAAGTTGGGATGTGAGGGGATCTATGTACAAGGAATATACTGTATGGATCTAAATCTGCGCTACTTAAACCTATATATGCCCAAAATAAAGCTGCTCCTATCCATTCCCTTTTGTTTAATCCTAAAAGCAAATGGTTAGTGCCTTCTTTAATTAAGCATTGCTTAATTGATTGATCAAGAATATTTGACCAAGGATCAGGAGAGCGTAATCCTTTAGTAATAGTTTGATCTTCTTGAATCTGACTAGTAACCTCGTCGATATTTAAAGAAACCTTTGCATTAGTTTGTCTTAAAGTAAAATCTCGATCCTCGATCTCATTATCTAGCTGATCAGCATCTGATGAATAAGTTTTAACTTCTGTTTTTAACCCTATTTTCCCAGCAATAGCACTTCCTTGTTCAGTCATCCCAACAACTACTGGTAGGAAACCTGATGTACCTTGGTTCACTGACTCAACTCTTAAATGGTCAATTCCAGCTATATCACAGAGCCAAATTATTCTATCAACGTTTATACCCAATTGATGAGCTGGGATAAAGGGTGGTAATTTTAAAGATACCCTTAACCTTTCTGAATTAATTTGATCAATAGGCACAAAATTATTTTTAACTTCTGGCATTGAAGAATTATAATAAAGTAATATGGCGAAGTCAAACTATAAGCTTATTAGTACCCCCAGAGGGATTAACACTACTCTTCGACTTCGCTCAGAGATGTTGTAATTTCTTTCAGAAATTATGTAAACCCCCAAGGTGGGTTCTCATCAACCTTAGGACAGAAACAAAAAAGCCCCGGACAAGCCGAGGACTTTTGTTGTTTGTACCCCCAGAGGGATTCGAACCCCCGGCCTTATCGTTAGAACCGATCTGCTCTATCCACTGAGCTATGGGGGCATTAGTTGCCCATGTGAATTATACCTGAATTGTAGAGTTGGTTCCACCTTTTGGATCAGTAAAACCCCAAAGTTCGTATTTAGACCTCTAATAAGTTATAATACTCATTCATATGAATCGCGGAGATTTTAAATGAACATTAGGAATGTTGCAATTATTGCTCACGTTGATCATGGTAAAACTACCTTAGTGGATGCTTTACTTCGCCAAACCCAAACTAAGCTGGGAAAAGAGCTAGTTGGCACAGATCTTATTATGGATAGCAATGAGTTGGAAAAAGAAAGAGGAATTACCATTTTTTCCAAAAACGCCTCTGTTAATTATAAGGGTACCAAGATAAATATTGTAGATACCCCGGGACACGCTGATTTTGGTGGAGAGGTGGAGAGAGTTTTAAAGATGGTGGATGGCTGTCTGTTACTGATAGATGCAAAAGAAGGGCCAATGCCCCAAACCAGATTTGTTCTAAAAACCGCCCTGAAGATGGGTCACAAAATTATTGTGGTGATAAATAAGATTGATAAAGCTGATGCCAGAATTGATTACGTTATTAACAAAACATTTGACTTGTTCCTAGAGTTGGGTGCTGAGGAAGAAACAGCGTATTTCCCAATAGTTTATGCCTCAGGTAAACAAGGTTTGGCTGGTTTAGAGCCAAATCTGGAAGTCATGACTGATATCACACCTATTTTTGAAGCTATCATGGAACATATCCCAGCTCCAATAGGGGAACCGCAAAAACCATTACAGATGTTGGTTACTACCATCTCTGGAGACAATTATAAGGGTAGGATCGCTACCTGTAGAATTTATAACGGTCAGGTTAAGGCTAACCAGGATATTATTAGAATTAACCGGGATGGAGAAAAAAATAAATACCGCTTAACCTCGTTAATGACATTTGAAGGGCTAGAGAGAGTTGATGCGATAGAAGCCTTGGCTGGTGATATTGTGGCTTTGTCGGGAATTTCTGACATCACCATCGGCGAAACAATTACTGACTCTATGGACACTGAGCCCTTACCGCTTCTTTCCATTGAGGAACCTACCGTCAGAATGACCTTCTCTGTAAACACCTCCCCCTTTGCTGGAAAAGAAGGTGAGTTTAAAACCTCCCGACAGATCAGAGAGAGGTTATACAAAGCCTTGGAGACCGATGTAGCCTTAAGGGTAGAGGATAATGATTCAGGGGGCTGGGTAGCCTCAGGTAGAGGAGAGCTTCATTTAGCTATATTAATTGAGAGATTAAGGAGAGAGGGATATGAATTCCAAGTCTCCAGACCTCAGGTAATTGAGAAAACTATTAATGGGAAGGTGATGACCCCATTTGAAAGAGTGTTTATTGAGGTTCCAGAGACATATTCAGGCATTGTGATGCAAAAAATGGGTTTCCGGCACGGAAAACTTCAAGACATGAACAATGAAAATGGAGTAGTCTATTTGGAGTTTATTATCGCCACCAAAGAGCTTTTTGGTTACAGAAGTGAATTTATCACTGACACTAAGGGATTGGGTTTAATCAACACTACCTTTTTAGAATTTGGGGAGGATCCAGGGGTTACCTTTAATAGAGACACCGGTTCTTTGGTTGTTCATGAGAACGGAATCACCAAACTTTATGCCCTAGTTGGGGCTCAAGACAGAGGAGCTTTATTTATTGGGCCAGGTTTATCTGTTTATAAAGGGCAGGTAATTGGTCAAAACTCTCGTGGCGGAGATATCAGCGTTAACGTCTGTAAAGAGAAACAGCAAACAAATCATAGATCATCAGGTGAGGGAGTATCTGAGCATTTTAATACTCCAATAGCGATGAGTCTGGAGAACGCCTTGGAGTATATCGATGACACAGAGTTAGTTGAGGTGACACCCAAAAATATTAGAATTAGGAAGATTGATCTAAACGGCACCAGGTGATAAGATCGAGGATGTGCTAGAAACAGCCAGAATTCGTGGGTTAACTAAAGATTCTCCCTTCGTTGGCGTCTTGACGGACATCGTAAGAAGAGGCCGGGCAAGATACCACCATATGGCAGCAACAATCATGTGTAACGGGGCAGGGCATTTAATAGCCAATGGTAGTGGCAGAGCCTTAATGTCAGCTATTATGTCCTATGTATCAACTGAATTTAAAATTAAAATAAAACTTCCTTAATCTTTTTTAGATTCTCTTCAAACTCCTCTGCTTTTACATCTGATCTGGCGTTACTAAAGTTTAAATCTTTCTCTGAATCCATCGGTATTAAGTGCATGTGGACGTGAGCCACACCCATACCAGCAAATACTACCCCAACTTTACCAGTTGCGGGTTTGAGGGCTAATTTTAGAGCCTTAGCTAGTGGCTTGGCCTTAAGGACAAGCTGTGATAAATCCTGATCACTTAAATCAAAGACATAGTCGGTATGAATTTTAGGAATTAATAAAGTATGACCTCTTTGCTGAGGGGCGATAGATAAAAAGGCTAAAAACTGCTCATCCTCCCAAACTTTGTAGGACGGAATGGTTTCCTCAACTATATTACAAAAGATGCAGTTTTTCACTCTAAAATGTATAATATCACAATAAACGGGGTGTAGTTCATCGGTAGAACGCTCGCTTTGGGAGCGAGAAGCAGCAGGTCCAATTCCTGTCACCCCGACAGAAAAGACAGGAAGAGAACGAGAATGCGAGGAGTCATTCCTGTCACCCCGACCAACCAAAACTTAACGATTTTTCAGGACGAGATAGGTAAAATGTTTTGGGGATGGAAAAAGAGCTTAAATAATTCACCAAAAACCCCGCCTATTAAAGCGGGGGAAAGATAATACTTTCGAAGGGCGAACACCACCTGATTGTCAGGATTCCACCTATCGTCAGGTTTAGCCCAATTGTCGTTCAACCAAAGCCCGTTATCATTGCGTTCTAGTTTGAACACGTTCGGATTGCCGTTACGGTCGGTAATGTATGATATGCCACTACTATCACTGCCTACATAATTTCTCTAAAAGATGTATGGCTGTATTTTATTTACGGATTAATCCGATAAGCACATCACACCAAGTAATTCTTTTTTTAAAGCAGAATGCTAATTACTCCGTAGAAAGCCTTAACCTTATACGCTCTCAATTTGCACCTGCTGAAAAGGTCTTGAAAAGCCTTAACCGTTCAATACAACCGATCTAATGAAAGTATAGCATCTATGAAAATTTGTGGCGACCGCAACGCGGAAAAATACAAAACAAAGGGTCAAAGTATCAAAAGATTAAATCTTAAATTAAGAATCAAAGAGGTTAAGATTTTACAGGTTTAACCTTGCGAAGGGCGAACACCACCTGATCGTCAGGAATCCACCTATCGACAGGTAGAGCCCAACCGTCGTTCAACCAAAGCCCGCTATCATCGCGCTCCAGTCCGAACACGTGCGGATCGCCGTCACGGTCGGCAAGCGGTTCGTGCATAATATAGTAATAGTCATTTAAAGGTTGTGCTGTATCTTTTATTGCCTGATGTAGACCTACTTCTGCCCTACAAAGCACTAAAGCCATATCTTCTACCCTACACTGTGGAACTCTTTCAAAAATTTGTCTAGTGGTAGGAGTGCCAGGTAAACCTAGAGCAGAAACTGGCAGTTTAATTAACTCCACAGGTGTAACTTTCTCAAGAGTAGTAAATTTAGGATTGTGAGCCATATCTAAAGCATATTCGCTTAGAGTTCTTACGCGTTTAGCCTCGGCTTCTAATTGATCTGCTGGTTTACCGCCAATTTCTAGAGGCCATCTAACTCCAACCCCTTCAGGGATAAAATAAAGGGACTCTTCGGCTAGTCTTTGGGCTTTGTAGCTACAGCTTGATCTTTTAAGAGCAGGGTCAACTACACCAGCTGCTTTCAATAGATCCATGGCTCTATCAAGCGCGAACTGCCTAATAGTATTTCTTTTATTATTTTTATGTTGTCTAGCCTCAAGAAAAGCTCTTTCAATCATATTGCTGTAGATAATACAAAACTATAAGTTAATTGTCAAGTGCGAGAAGCCTATTCATCCCCATCTTCTGAAGATATTGTTACCCACCCTGTTTTCCCGGATTTAGTTTTTATCCTCTTACTTAGCTGATTCCTGGTAGCAAAATGAAATACAAGTTCTTTACCACCATAGTATTTCTCTAAGAACGACTTAAGGAGTCTTCTCAGGTAGACAATAACCATGTTGTTTGGACAAAGGATATAGATATGGAGAGATTGAATATTGTTGTGTAATAGGATTTAGGGCATTGGCAAATTCTTGTTCATAAAGGCCTCCACCCACTATTCCTCTTCGGCCTAATTCATTTGCAGTAGCTATTGTTTGGCGATTCTCAGCTGTAGTTTGATTACTTTTTAAAGTATTTAATATATTGGCATATCTTTCTTGTAATGGCTTCCTCTGACCTTCCAATGAACTTCTTTGATGACGGTTTCCACTTTAGATATCTATCACGTCAAGCACTTATTCAGAAAAATTTAAGTGGGGTTTACTCTGACGACATATTCAAAGAGCAAAACAAGGTCATAGAAGAACAAATTGCAGATATTCAAATTACCAAGGATGACGCACTATTGGCAAAATACAATCTCGAATCCATTGTGAAATTCATGCAGGATAAATTTTCAAACTTAGGGAGAACATATCAATTATCAAATCTCAGCCAGATCAGAACACTCTTGTGTTCGATTATCCCCTCTGGACTGGTTTGGGAGTATCCAGGCTATACAAACACCCAACTTAGCCCGTTATATCAATCTATTCGTGTGTCCGAACCCAGTGGGTTCGGACTTAGTGCTGGTGAAGGGAGTCGAACCCTTATGCCTTGTGGGCACTCGCTCTTAAGGCGAGCGCGTATGCCATTCCGCCACACCAGCTTTTATACTTATTACTATGAGTGCGGAAGAGACCGAGTTTACGAGGACTCATTCCGCCACACCAGCTTACAACAGATTTTACCAGAAGTAGCCCTACTTGAAAAGAAGGCTAAATAATTAGTACCATCTCCACCAAAAAACACCGTGACTAAACCGAAAAAAATCTCTTGAGTGAATCCAAAAAGGGAATTTTTAGATGTTAAGAGGGTCTGCTGTCCTCTCTGGGACGAGCTTCATTGACCACAATCTTTCTACCATCAATATCCATTCCATTCATCTCAGTAATTGCTTTATCAGCTTCTTCATCGTCAGATAACTCAACGAACCCGAAACCTCGTGATCGTCCTGTTTCTCTGTCCGATAAGACATCCGCTTTAACAACTGAAGTAAATTTGGAAAAAAGATCTGAAAGTTTATTTGTGTCAACTGACCAAGGAAGATTTCCTACGAATAACTTTTTCAAAACAAACTAGTAAACTATTCACCACCTTTCAACTATTTAATTTTAGGTGATTCAATAATAAATGTAAATAGTGAGCTAATTTTGGTGTAAAATAAGTACATGCGTAATTTATTACAAAAGCTGCCTTTTTCTTTAATCACCACTCTTTTATTACTATTTTTTGCCTTTAGTATCTTAATCAACTCCGATTTCTCGTTCGATCAAGACTTGGGCAGACATATTAAGCTAGGAGAGATTATTTTACAGACTGGTTCAATTCCCAAAACTAACCTTTTCTCATACACCTATCCTGATTTCCCTTTTGTGAACCACCATTGGCTGTTTGAGGTATCTTCCTACCTCGGCATGAAAGCTGTGGGAATAGATGGATTATTACTTTTCAAAATAATAGTTATCTTAACAACGGTATTTATCACTCTTAAGATATCCCACACCTCTTCACTATTAACCTTACCAGTGGGATTTATCTTCTTCCACTTATTAAGTGAAAGAACTGACTTTCGGCCCGAGATATTTAGTTTTTTATTCACAGCTCTAACCTTGTATTTATTAAATAAATTTGCATCTGGAAACAAAAAAGCTCTATTATTTTTACCACTTATTCAGCTCCTGTGGATTAACATTCATATATATTTTATTGTGGGGTTTGTCTTACAGGGTATCTACCTAATTCATCTAGTATATGGAAGAAAGGCTACTCAAGCCAAATTAATATTGGGGTGTATTTTAGTCTCACTTTTAATTAGCCTCCTGAACCCTAACTTTTATAATGGATTAATTTACCCCTTAACTATCTTTAATAACTATGGATACTCAATTGTGGAGAATCAAACCATCTTCACTTTGGAATCAATTAACTTTCATAACCCTAATTTCATATACTTCAAAATCTCTGCCGGAATTATATTAATATTTTCTTTAATTAGCTTAGTCAAAAAAAATCTTTCCATTAAAACTTTTTTATTATTGCTTACAGGCGTAGGGTTAGCCACTTTACACATCAGAAGCTTCCCATATCTGGTTTTAATTAGCTTTTCTGCTCTAGCTAAACATCTCCCGATAATAAAAATCAACAATATCATCCTTATTTTATATTTGATATCCGCCGGCTATCTAGTTTATGAATCACTCAATCTGCTCTCTGGAAACTCTTATCTTATTAACAACTCTTCCCAAAGAGCTAAATTAGGGGCTCCCGAACACATTAAAGGTGCTACCGATTTCTTAATTAATAATAACTTGCCTCAACCAATTTATAATAATTTTGATGTCGGCAGTTATATTAGTTACCGGGGATACCCAAAATATAAAGTCTTTGTAGATGGCCGTCCCGAGGCCTATCCTAAGGAGTTTTTTCAAACTAAGTACATCCCTTCGCAATCAGATCCCCTGGTATTCCAAAAACTATCTGATAAATATGGTTTCCAAACCATTATTTTCTCCCATACCGACCAAACTCCCTGGGCTCAAACTTTTCTCCAAAATATAGTTAAAAATCCTCAATGGGAGATTGTATACTTAGATGACTTCATGATTATTTTAACTCTTAAAAACGTTGTTGAACAATTAAAACTTGAGCCAGTTAATCTGCAAAAAATTGATGTTATTAAGTATCGTTTTGATTCACATATTCCATATTTAAGGCTAGCCATATTTTTAGATAAAATTGGATCCTATGAAGCTTCACAAAAATTTCTTCTGCAGGCTAAAAGATTAAATCCAAATATATGACACTCAAAGAGATTTACATTAGCAACCGTTTTTTTTATCTCGGTTTAACTATTTTGATAATATTAGTTTATGGATTAAGCCTGGGTAACGGTTTTGTCTCCGATGATATTGCCGAGATTGTTAATAAAACAGAGCTGGGAAGCAGTCAATACATCTTTGATCATATATCTGGATTCGTCAGACCGCTTTTATATTCACTGACTCTTTACACCTTTGGGAAAGAAAACGCCTTTGGTTTTCACCTAATTAATCTATCTTTTCACCTTTTTAGCACCTTATCCCTCTTTACCCTCATACGCCTACTGTATAATCAGAAAATTGCCCTTATCTCAACTCTACTGACAGCCATTCACCCTCTTTTATCTGAAACTGTGGTTTGGGTCTCCGGGGGGTCCTATACTCAATACTCATTTTTCTTTTTGACATCTTTTTTACTTTACCTAATCTCCCAAAAATACCTACCAATCTCACTAAAAAACTCATATATCCTATCTTTAATCGCATACTTTTTTGCACTTACCAGTCACGCTGTTATGAGTTTTGTTTTTGTCCCCATACTTATCATTTATGAACTACTGTTTGGTTCTTTACAATCTAATTTTAAAAAATTATTACCGTTTGTCCTATTGTCCGGAATTTTTTTATTAATCATTTTAACTAGTATTCCGGAGAGGCAAACCACCTTACAAAGCGCCCATTACCAAGAAGGTGGTGTGGATAATCCTTTTGTCCAACTGCCCGTAGCTTTATCATCCTACTTTCAGCTACTGATATTTCCCAAAGATCTGACTATTTATCACTCCGAGCTAGCTTTTTCCACACCTGAGTTTATTGTCAGACTGCTTTTGGTAATGGCTTTTTTAGGAATGGTTATCTATACCTTTTTTAAGTCAAGGATTATTTGCTTCTGGTTAATTTGGTTTTTAATTACCCTTGCTCCAACTCTGACTCCTTTCAGGCTAAATTGGATAGTTGCCGAAAGAT
>MFCS01000005.1 GCA_001776975.1 Candidatus Daviesbacteria bacterium RIFCSPHIGHO2_01_FULL_41_45 | reverse complement strand
ATAACTATCCCTCCCACCTGAGCTCTTTTTCCCGATAAAACCTGAGCCTTTAAAACTAACGGCGTATTAATAAAGATCTTATCAGCGGGATTGATTATCAGTTGAGACCTGGGAACCACAACCCCAATGCTCTTCAGAAGTTCCTTACCCTCAAACTCATAAAGGATCATAAATATATGATAGCAGGTTTACACTGAGCCTGTCGAAGTGTGGCAACGGTTGGATTCGAACCAACGACCTAAGCTTTATGAGGGCTCCGCTCTACCACTGAGCTACGCTGCCAAACACGGTGAATTGTAACAAATCCAAATCTAATATAACAGAATTTAGCTATTGTAAGGTAAATTCCCTAGGGTACGGGGCTCTAATATATCTGACTTTTCCTGTCCCGGGATGCTTGATATCAAATCCATAAAGATGTGCCATCAACCGTTCATATTCAGCACGATGCGGATCCCCCTCAGAACCACACACAGGATGTCCGATATGTGCCAAATGTAATCTTACTTGACCGATAAGATCAGGGCGAGTCTCTATCTCTACCAAGGTGATTGTGTCTCTTGTTGGACCTGATCTATATTCTAGTGGCAGGATCTTACTTCTGGTAAATGTTGCGTCTGGAAATTGTTGCAGCTTGGCTCTTTTTTCTATTGGACAATACCCCATCTGCCCAATCACACCACAAACATTATCTACCTGACCCACGACCAATGCCCGATAAACCCTCACAACTCCTTGATCATACAACTGAGTTGTTAAAGCTGTCAGTAAACCCTGCTCTTTAGCAAACAGTAACGCTCCTGAAGCCCACCTATCGATAAGATTAACTGGCTCCCAATCATCATTATATCTTGCAGAGATATACTCCCTGGCTCCTATGGGTTGCTTGTTTTCAGAACCTCCATATACTGGCACCCCAACTGGCTTATTCCAAACCAACATCGACCCATCCTGGGATAAGTTAGCCTCTCCACCTCTAGCTACAATAGGCTCTCCGAGTTCAATAATCATAAATTAAAGTATAACAAATCTGGATTAAAATATCAAACTATGGGTTAATATAAAAATAGTAAGATAAAAATTAGGCCAATTATTATTCTATAAACTCCAAAGACAAAAAAGTTGTGATCTGTGACATATCTCAACAGCCACTTGATTGCAATTACCGCCGTTAGAAATGAGGCCACCATACCTACAGCTAAAACACTTAAGTTGACGTTGGAGATCAGATCGTAATTTTTCAGTAAATCATATCCTGTGGCTGCAGTCATCAATGGTAAAGCCACCATAAACGATAGCTCAGTAGCCTCTTTTCTGCTTAACCCCAACAACATCCCACCAAAAATAGTTGACCCAGAACGGGAAACACCAGGGATTACAGATAGGGCTTGAATTATCCCTAATAGAAGCGATTTTTTAAGACTTAATTCAGTTATCTTTTGATTGCCTTCCCTAGTTTGAAAATGTTTCTCCAAAAAAAGAATCAATACTCCGCCAATAATTAAGGCCCAAATTGTTACCACTAAATTGCCCAACAAGAAACTTTTAATTACTCCATAAAGTAAAAATCCCAAGGAGGCTGTGGGGATAAAAACCCAAATTACTCTTTTTAAGGTTTTAAAATCTATTAACAATCTTTTTCCATATAAAAAAACCACCGCTAAAATTGCTCCAAACTGAATTGAAATCTCAAATGTTTTAACAAACTCTGTCTGGGGAATATTTAATAATCTTGAGGCTAAAATCAGATGTCCGGTCGAGGAGATGGGTAAAAACTCACTTATTCCTTCAACAATAGATAAAATAATAGCCTGGGTAAAATCCATCTAATATCTAAATTGTACCACTAAGTTTTAAATTCTTAATTTTTTTCTCCCTACTCCACCCTTTTATCTCTAACTCTTTTTTTAACGCCTGAGACTTGGTCTCAAATTTCTCTTGATAAACTACTTTTATAACCTGGTGAGACCTGGTATATTTACCACCTTTTCCCAATTGATGAGCCAAAAATCTTTTTGCAACATTATCGGTATACCCGGTATAAAAACTCTTATCTTTGCATAAAATCACATAGACAAACCACATTGGCACATTCTAACAGATCACCAGCTTGCTCTAACATTACAACAAGGTGTATAATGCCAAAGTTCGTAGCGGGGTAAGCACAGCTTGCCCCTTATCTTAGAGCGGGGTAGAGCAGTGGTAGCTCGTCAGGCTCATAATCTGAAGGTCCTGGGTTCGAATCCCAGCCCCGCAACTTAATAAAAAATGCGACAGGGATTAACTTTTTGGTAAATTTTGAGGTTTTTGTCGCAAGTCGAGTCTTTTTTGTAAAGTGTACTAGGTTGTTAACCTTTTTGGGTTAAAAAACCTGTAGTTACTCTATATAAAATTTGTCGCCCTAACTCAGTAGCATCATCCGTACCAGATAAGAAAGTATGTGATATTCCAGGAATAACTACCTCAGAAAGTCTATTCGCAACAGCCTCTCTATAATGCTTAATAACTTCAATTGGTATTACAGTATCTAACTCGCTTCTTAACAGCAAAACTCTACCGTTTAATCTTGCTATATCCTCAAAGGCAGGAGAGCTTTTCCAACTACGAGGTTTAGTTATGACTTCGGTGAATGCGGTATCTGGTTTAAATCTTTTGTCTTCTGCCTCACAACTATAAGCAGCTGGATTAACAAGTACCGCTTTAGAAAACCAATTAGGGTGTCCTCCAATTAACCTAGCTGTTACATGCCCACCCATGCTTACACCAACGACAGCTAATCTTTTAACATCTGTTTCAATTCTATCAAATAGATGCTGATAAGCTATCTCAGCATCTTCAAGTCTGTGTTTTAAAGTACTGTCTGCATAATCCCCTTCGCTAGTTCCTATACCTCTACTATCAAATGCTAAAGAACTAATATTATTGGATGCTAAATAATCCTGAAACTGTTCAAACAAAACCCTTCCCCTCCCTTTAGATGAAGAGGCTCCATGAAGCAATAAAACTCCCTGGGTCAGAATATCAGTTGAGTTTGGTAAGCCTGGCTTAGTAAATCGGTAACTCAATTTGCTACCTGTGGAACCTAGATAACCTATTTCTGCTTCATATCTGAATTGCATCAGTAGATTCTAGCAATTCCGTCCTATAGGTACAATCCTGACGTGTTCCTGATCTTTTCTGCTCTTGATTGCTTCTTTGTATGGCAGTAAACTGAGCATATATGGAGCCAGAGGGTGGAGAAAAACCGATACCAAAGAGGGTTGAAGAACCTAATCTTACAGATGGAGCAAAACATTGTTATACCGAGTCATTTCGTAAAGTAGGTTACCAAGACTTTTCAACCAATAGACTAACTAGTTCGGATTTAAAGCAGTTAAATACTCGGATAGACCAACTAGTAGCTGCCGGCGATTCCCGGGTAGGTCATTTATTAGAATTAAGGGAATTTTTAAATATAAATCAGATATTGTTTTCAGAGTTATCTCATGGTACAAGTTCAGACGTTTTAGGAAGTGTTTTGCAGCGTGGACTTCACCCAAGAAACACAGCTTTACCTTTGCTAGACCAAGAAACACAGCATATCGGTGAAGGAGTTAGGGGAAATTTTAATCGTCGTTTTGTTAAAAAGGCAACTGAAATTTATATGGGAATTGGTCAAGGTGGGCTAGGTACAGCTATTGCTTATGCTGAAATGACAGGTAATCCTGACTGGAACTATGCTCGTTTAAGCGAGGAGTATCTCCAGGGAATACAAACGGAATATGAAAAGAATTTAACAGACGTAGGTCAAAGAGATTGGGAAGCTAAACTGATTCTGGAAGATCGATTAGTGGCAATAAATAAAGCATTAGCAAGATACCAAAGAGGTATCGAACCTGATTTTCCTATTGTATTAGGGGTAGCTAAAAATGGCGTAGTAGGGGTTAGCCCTAAAGATCCTGCTTTACGCTTTATCGCCAGTTATCGACAAGGTGGAAGCTATTTAAAAACTGAAGGTGGTTTTGACAGTGAAGTCGCAGTAACTATTGATCCTGCAGATGATACTAGATCTATCTATACTATAGCAACTCCAACTCAGTATAAGGTAGCAGTAGAAACTATCATACAATCTGCTGGAAGAAGTAATATTCAGGTGATTTCTTTTGAAGCACTGAGGCTTTTGTCAGAATTGGGCTATACCAGGATTGGAGAGGGATACAATCAAGCGGTAGAGTACCTAAAATATATCATCTACAAAAACAGCCGATATATTGAAAGAGCAGTTGATGAATTTGAAAAAGGAGTACCACCATTTGATTACTCAACCCTAGAAGAACCTTAATGGAGTTAAGGCTAGAATTAAGGGGTACAAATCAGGCGAAATAAAAGTTTCTAACATCATTCCACCCCCGCAACAAAAATCTTTGTAACTTGACAGCCAAGTGTTGAAGGACTATTCTCCAATCAGTGAGAGAGACAAAATTATCAAGTGAAGTTGAGTACACGGCTAATATCTTAGCTCAAGTTACTGGAATCGAGGCTTTCTTAGCTGATAGGTCCCAATCACCAAAGCCTCGCCTTATTAGCATGCTTGAGTCAGCTGGTCAATTTACCTTTCCTGGCACTCGTAAGGCGATCGGAGATTATAACGTTGGAACAGTATATTTTGGAACGCGGATGCTGGCAGCCCTCTCTTCAGATTTAGTTCTGGGAATATTATTGCCCATAGCCATGGGACAAGAGTCGGAAAATATCGCTTTAGGAGTTGGCACTAAATTAGCCTACAATTTAGGAATTGCTGTGCTACCTGACGCTTTGAGGTCGATCCGAAGAAAATTCAGCCTAATTCAAAAATAGTCTTAGCCACCCCTGCCAGTTGGGTAGATTGGTCTCCTCCACCTTACTACCTTGTAGTGTTTTTGCTATGGCCTCATCAGAGATAATAAATATAGTCTCATTGTTTCTGGCCAAATTTAAATTATTCCTAGCTACTTTTTCCACAAATTCCACACTTTTTACTCTGTTTAACTCCTCCTGCAGTTGTTGATTTTCAGACTCTAATTTAGCTACCTCCTGAGCCTGATTTTTTAACCTTCCCCTAGCTCCCAAGGATTGATTTATCTGCTGGGTTATTCCATACAAAATCCCTAGTATCAGTAAAGTTACAAGTACTATCGTTCCTTTTTTGATCATATTTTATACCGTAAAAACAGGTGGCGCTTATCAGGCGAAGCCCATAGTTGACAAGTTCCCGCGTTTTTCGTATCATACATCTTAATATATGGTTACCTTATCAGATGCTAGACAACAGTTTATCGGTCACCTCAAAGGTCGAGCCCGTTCGACCTCTACTATCTTAGCTTATGGCAAAGACGTTGAGCAACTTGTTACATTTTTAGAAAGCCAATCAGTAATTGATCCAAAGGAGACTACTGTTGATCAATTAAGAACCTTTATGGGTAACCTTTTAAAAGATGGCTACACTCCCAAATCCATCTCTAGAAAGACCAACTCCACCAAGACCTTTTTTAAGTTTTTGCAATCCTCGAATTTAATCGCCTCTGACCCAGCAGTATCTTTAGAGCACCCTGATTTTGAGAATAAACCACCCAGGATTCTCTCTAAACTTGAATACCGGGCCCTAAGAGATGCAGCCCGAGGGGATATTAGAATGTCAGCAGTCATTGAGCTACTATTGCAATCTGGAATGAGGATTGGTGAACTCTCCAAGGTTAACGTTGAAGATGTCAGGCTGGATAACAATACCCCCACAGGTTTGACGCCTCATGTTTATATTAGAGTAGCAGAAGGCTCAAATGAGAGAACTATTCCTTTAACCCAAGCTGTTATTGAGGCTATCAGACGATATCTTGAGATCAGACCTAAAACGCAAAACCATACCTTATTTGTGACTAAAACTGGCCGACCTTTACTAGTGAGAAACATCCGCACTTCTATCGACAGATATTTTAGACTAGCTGGAATTAAAGGAACTAAAGTAAATGATCTACGACACACCTGGATTACTCATCAATTAGGATCTGGGCTGAGCTTAGTAATGGTTTCCAAACTGGCTGGTCATAAAAGAGTAGCTGCCACCGAGAGATACCTGCAATATGTCTCTACCAGATCTTCTGAGGATAAGATCAAGCTGGAAGAATTATAGAGTAGTTGTAGCTTATCTTGATCTCTCGTTACACTCGAGAATAAAACCACGCTGGAAGAATTATAAATGTTTCTTGTTCCAAATGGTGGGCGGACCTGGATTCGAACCAGGAACCTAATGTGTATAAGACATTTGCGCTAACCGTTGCGCCATCCGCCCGTGAACGTATTTTACATCATTTCCTGAAGAAGTTGAATAAAAGGGTCAAAATCACCGAGATAATTATGGCTGAGGTGAAAGGAATATAAAGCTTAATACCTGGCTTATCTATATCAATATCTCCCGGTAATTTAGGAAACCTCCCACCAATATTGGCTAACAACCCCAACACCAAAAACACCCCAACCAATAAGTAAACTATTTTGATGATATCTGGCATCTCTATAATTTTGCTCTTGAGGCTATCTCTGCCTCAACCTCAACCACATCCCGCCCATAGGTTAACCGAGAAAGCTCTTTGATGGCTGCCGCAATCTCCTCCCGCTGCATACCATTCCAAGCCTTCATATCTTTGGCGGTACTAATAGAAAAAGGTGGCACCGGCTCACCGTTAACCTGAGTCTTAACATAAGCATGATAGGCTTCAATATTGACTAAATCATTTTCATTAAATATTGGTGTAAACTCGTGCTGTAGGAAGTTGGCATCAGTTACTCCAACCCGGAAGGCCATTAAAGTTCCGACGTTCCCAAAGATAGCATTTTTAATATCCTCTTGTAACTGTCCAATGAACTGATTAGCCACAATTAGATCTAGGCGATACTTTCTAGCCTCAGAGAGAATGGTGGCAAAAGTTTCGGTAGCAAAGTTTTGGAACTCATCGACATATAGATAAAAGTCTCTCCTTTGTTCTTCGGGAATATTAGACCGAGACATAGCAGCAGCTAGAATCTTGGGAACCAGTACCAACCCTAGGAAATTAGAGTTCTCCTCCCCCATCTTGCCTTTGGAGAGGTTAACAATTAAGATCTTTCCCTCATCCATAATCTGTCGAAGATTAAAGGAGGATTTAGATTGGCCAATGATATTTCTCATCATTTTGTTTGTTACAAAGCGCCCAAATTTAGATACTGTATAATCTAAAACCTCAGATTTATGAAAATCGGCCGTTTTAGCGATCTGGTCCGTCCAATATCTTCTGACAATCGGATCGGTAACGTGAGGTAACAACTCCCGTAAAAAGTTATCATCAGTCATCACCCTCATCACCTCCAAGAAAGTATTTCCCTGGACCGCCATGACAGTTAACATAGCGTTTCTCACTCCATGCTCGAATCTGGGTCCGATAATACCAGTTTTATTGGGATCATAAAGTTTATACATTAAACCAATAATCTCGGTGGTAATAAAATGCTTTTCCTCCTCTGTTGAATACTCCAACATATTCATCCCAAAAGGGCGGGTTGTCTCACCAGGATCAAAATAAATTACATCCTTGGCCCGGTGTGGTGGGATCAACCGTAATAACTCCTCAGATGGATCACCGTGCGGATCGATAAAGGCAATCCCCTTACCGGCCATAATATCCTGTATCGCCATCGATAATAATAACTGGGATTTACCGGTACCAGTACGGCCAATGATATAGGTGTGACGCCTGCGATCATGATCAGAAACATAAACTGGGCGTTCATTACCTCTAAAGATCGACTTGCCTAAATATAATCCGCTGGTGGGGATCTTCTCCGGAGCCGGGGCTCTTTTAGAGGGTAACCAGGCGATATGGGGAGTCTCCACTGATTTGTTGGGAAAATGGTACAGCGAGGATACCTCGTCTGGGGTGAGAATCGGCAGTTTATGAAACCGTGGCAGGTAACGGTAAATTACATCCTCTAAAAATTCCTCCTCAGCATTTTTGACGGGAATCTGCAATAGCTTTAAAAACTGGATTCCTAAATTTTTAAATAATCCATCTTTAATATGAGCCCCGGTAAAGGAGTTATAGGGACCGGCAAACTGCTCAAAAGCAGCTTTAATATTGGATAAATGAGCCTTGGCTGAGTCAGAGTTAGTAGATGAGGTAACAATCCTGACAGCGGTATGAAAGCCAGATTTACTAACCTTACTCTCAACTGCCTCAATTTGTTTGGCATCAGGTGCCGGCTTAGGATTATCCGGCTTACCTGGATCTTTTTCTTTTTTGAGCCATTTTTTGCCTAACTCTTTCCATTTTCCATCTGCCGGGGATAAAACTAATTGGACAATGGCCCCCTCATTTGGCTCCATTTTAGCCAATGCCGAGGTTAAGGAGGCCATGGGATCAGTCGGTAGATCCCGGAAGGTTTTTATTGGGAAATGGTCGGAGCTTTTTAGTGTTAGTTGAGTGTAGGCTGTTTTACCAGATTCGGTGAAGATATTATACTCAGGTACCTGTTTGATCTCAGCATCTGGGAAAGCGCCATGAATCTGTTTTTCCACTAAATCCCGAACACTTTTGTGAACGGAGACAAAAAATCTGATTGATTCATGTAGGGCTACAACCTCAAAGGACAGATGGGCTTGCATCTTATGGCTTAACCAGCCAGTGTTTTTCTTGATCGAGTACAGAGCTCCCAAGAACTGCTCCGTAGCGTCAATCTTGATCTCATTAGCTTTGGGAACGGTAATTTGTAGTAAAACACTGTTTAGGGAGTACTTTTCCCGATCCTTAAACCTAATCCACACAAGAATTAATTTACTGAGATAAATTACTCCAATGATTAATAAAAATCCCAATAAAATCAGGATTAATCCATTAATAAAGATGCTAATTAAATCTGGTGCGGAGGATGAAGAAATAGCTCCCGGGTTAACTTCCATATAATTTCTATGTCTTTTTGACTACCTCCTGTATCTCTTGTCCTGGATTTTTCTTTCTCAAACGATCAATCATCTTTTGTAAGCCTACCCTTGAGTCCCCCATCCCCAACCATCCGCCAAATAATCTCACCGCTAAACTTTTATCTACCGCCTGAGCTGGCGGATCAACTTGAGCTGGCTGTTCATGACCGGGTCTGGTCTCTCCATCATCAATTGGCTCCATCTGTTTGACACTCTCCTGTAACCCAGAATGTAAGGCCTCCGTGTGAGAGGGATCATCTAAACCGGGTTGAAACTCGCTGTTGGAGTCGGTCATACACTCCACATTATATCTCTTAACTTGCCAATAGACCACTTGACAGTATTTATGACAAGAGGTACATTCTGTTGGAAATATGATAGAAAGTCCTTTGTCAGTCCGAGCCGAGATGACTAGGATAATTGACGAGGAACGTCGTCTGAGAGATCTAGCACTAGAACAAGCTGGACAGGCTAAACAAGCAAGACGTCGTGTCTGGCAGAAACGATACCATGACGAGCAAGCAGGACGCTTAGATCTGCAAAGAGAGCTGTACCTCTATCTCAGAGGGATAGGCTTAATTGGGATGATCGCTGAGGGAACCGCAACTCCAGCCTGGCTTTGGAAGGGAAACACAAGTGAGCTCGAGCCCGAAAACCAACCAATAAGGAATGCTTGGGGAAGATCACCAGAAGCTATAAAAAGGCTTCATGAAACAACAATACCTCGTGAATGGGAGGTAACCGCTTTGAGCCCTGAACTAGATAAAGATAGTCATACCTGGTCTCCACCGCTGGTGATCCGTTGTCTACAGAATTATTTTGGTCATACCAGAACTGATATTGAGAAGGCTGAGATGAGACCATACCGGCCATACGCGGAGATTACCATGGATGACAGACAAGTACTGACAGTTAGCGGTGCCGATGTTTTTGCCAATATCTATCTTCCAGCAGATGTGGCCACAGATAGCATCCTCCCAACCCTCATCAGACCACTAGCTCTGGCTTTAGTGCGCCCGTTCCAGCCAGAGATACCACATCTTCCACGGTTAAATCCTTACGATGTTTTTACTTCTAGATAGCTTAGATACTCTTCAACGTCTAGGGCTGCCATGCAACCAGCACCAGCTGCAGTCACTGCCTGACGGTAGCGGTGATCTGCCACATCCCCCGCCACAAAAACCCCCTCAACTGAGGTTCTGGTATTCTCAGTAACTTTTATGTAGCCATTTTCATCTAACTCTACTTCTCCTTTAATAAAATCTGTTTGGGGCTTATGACCGATAGCCACAAAGATTCCATCTATCTCTAGTTCACTAATCTCATTGTTTTGAGTATTTTTAATCTTCACACTATTAACTTTAGTCTCTCCTCTAATCTCTTCTACAACTGAATTCATTAAAAATTTAATATTTGCTTTGGACTTAATTAAATTGATTAAGGCTGCTTGAGCCCGGAACTCTCCACGCCGATGCACAATAGTCACACTTTGACAGACCTTACTAAGATGTTGCGCCTCACGCATCGCTGCATCCCCCCCTCCGATAACTAGCACATCCTTACCTTTAAAAAATAACCCATCACAGACCGCACAAGCCGAGACCCCTTTACCGATCAACCTCTTTTCTGATTCTAAACCCAACCACTT
>MFCS01000004.1 GCA_001776975.1 Candidatus Daviesbacteria bacterium RIFCSPHIGHO2_01_FULL_41_45 | reverse complement strand
ATTGCGGAACTAGATTAGATATCGGATAATTAAAGCATGGAATCAAGGGCACTATTCATTCTTCTATTTCTATTTGGCATTCTGGCAACAATATCATTTGGAGCACTCTTGTTTTATCTTTTCAAAGAAGGCTATCGTGGAATTACAAAAAAGCAGTTCACTGGAGTCATGCGCGGAGGTCGATTCGCCTACTTTAAAGGGAACTCCGCTGTTTTAATGGGCATATGCTCTTGGATACTAGGATTTATTTTTATAGGAATAGCTGTTTCTATACTCCCAGGAACAATCTCTTCGGTATCTTCTGAATTTACTGCTACTTTTTTGCGCTGACAAACAATGCTAGTTGATTCACACGCTCATTTGTATTGGGATTCCTACCAGGAAGACCTAGGTGAAGTCATCCAAAGAGCCCTAGATAACGATGTTAAGTTAATCATAAATATTGGGGTTGACCTGGAGACCAGTAGGAAGTGTTTGGAGTTAACCTCTGACCAAGTTCAGTTTTACTCTACTGTTGGCATCCATCCTCATGATGGAAATCATAACTTAAGCGATGAATCCATACATAGACTAATAGAGAATTTAGAAGAACTATACGGAGAACACCCGGATAAAATAGTGGCGATCGGTGAATGTGGTCTGGATTATTTTTTCCGGGATGAATTCAATAGCTCTCTCCTCTCTCATGATGAATCAAAACAACTTCAGATGAAACTATATAAAGCTCAGGTATTACTGGCCAAAAAGCTTAGCCTACCTCTGACTATTCATTGCCGGGAATCTTGGCAGGATATTTTTATCCCTGAGCTCATTGATACCACTGGAGTTTTTCATAACTTCTCCGGCTCAAAAGGAGACTCCCTGCGTGCCTGTGAGATGGGTTATTATCTCTCATTCTCTTGTGTACTCTCCTATCCCAAAAACCAAGATCTAAGAGATCTCATAAAAACGACTCCCTTAGATAGACTCCTTACCGAGACTGACTGCCCATTTTTACCTCCTCAACAGCTCCGTGGTCAAAGAAACGAGCCAGCCAATATTTCTGAGGTTATCAAGATCATCTCTGAGATTAAACAGATCCCTTTTGATGAGGTAACACATCAGATCCTTAAAAATACACAAAAGCTGTTCAAAATAGGCTAAACAGAGATATAATCAGAGTTAACAGTATGCGAATACTACTTTTTTTCTTGGCTGGCGGAGTCTCTTTTTTCTTCATCGGCCACCTGCTCTCCCTAATTGCCCAAAAACTCCCTATCTTAGGTAAAATTTTGCCTATCACCCACAGTGTTCCGGGATTTATTCTCACCCTATTAGCTCTTATCAGCGCTTTTATATTCCAATCAGACCCACAGAGGTTTTTAATCTCACTTTTTTTAATGGGAGCGGGCATAGGGCTAGTTATTCATCATCTGTTATTTAGTAGCTATCTAATCTCAGAAAAGATAGAGAAGGATTTTCTAAAGCGACACGAGACTTTAGTAGACCGGTTACTTGAGATGTTGCCAGGGGTAATCACCTGGGTCGCTCTAACTTCACCGCTCTGGCTATCTTTTACCCTACCCTTTGCCCTAGCTTATTTGATTATTATCGCCGCCATGTATTGGATGATTAGCGCCCTACGGATCGCAGTTTTAATATTTATGGGTTACAAAAAAATGGAGTTTGCCAAATCGCAAAACTGGTTATCAAAACTTGAAAAAGATTTCCCAAATGATTGGGCAAATTACTATCACCTGGTTATCTTGCCTACCTATAAGGAGCCCCTGGAGGTGTTAATACCAGCTCTAGAAGCAGTGATAAACTCTAAATATCCGGCCAAAAAAATCTTTTTAGCTGTTGGATTTGAACAAAGAGAATATGATAAAGATCGAGAAAAAATTGACCAAAGTATTGAGTATTTGAACAAATTGGGGCAGAAAATCGGGGGAACTTTTTCTACCATCCACCCTTTTGGAGTTGAGGGTGAAGTACCAGGACCAGGGACAAATCGAAACTGGGTAGTGAAAAATGCCGTTAAAGAGTTCCAAAAACTAGGCATCAGATTAGAAAGTGTTTTTGTCACCACCCTGGACGCAGATTTTGTCGTCCATCCTCAATTCTTGGCTGGATCCCTACATAAATACCTCTCAACCCCGACAGAAGATCGCGATAAGAGATCTTATACTGGAGTATTTTTGTACTATAACAACTACTGGCAAGCCCCCACCCCGATGAGATTGATCGCTGCCGGCACCGCTTTTTGGCAACTGGCTGAGATGGTTGGATCTGATAAGTATATGAACTTTTCTTCTTTGTCTATTAATCTAAAATCTTTACTGGAGATCGGGTTATGGATTCCAAATAAAGTCAATGACGATTCTGGTTTTTATTGGAAAGCTTATTATCATTTTAAAGGAAACTACAAGGTTCTACCTCATTACTTACCAATCACCGCCGATGCAGTTTTAGATGTTAATTTAGCAAAAACCTTTCAAAACCAATATCTGCAGCAAAAACGTTGGGCCTACGGCGTCGAGCATATCCCTTTTATAGTCCGGCAGTATTTTACCAATAAGGACATTAACTTCTGGGATAAAACTGATAAATTAATTTTTGTGTTCTGGGGTTATCTAAAGTGGTCGATTTTAGCACTATTTGTGACATTTGCCGGATTGATAATCCCCTTGGTTAGTCCAACTTATTCTCAATCAGTAGTCGCTTATAATTTACCGGTGATATCTTCTTGGGTTCTGACTATAGCTTTCCTAGGAATGTTTGCCACCATTTATGTCCATGAAAAAACCGCTCCCCCACGTCCCAAACATTGGTCTGTTTTAAAAAAATTCTGGTCCTATATCCAATGGGTTCTCATCCCATTGATCATTGTAACCATCTCTACACTACCAGCTATTGATGCCCAAACATCTTTGATGTTGGGACGATACTTAGAATTTCGGGTTACTAATAAAGCTCGAACTGACTCGATCAACCAATGATAATTACTAAATGGATCAAAACTAACGACAAGTTCTTTGTAGTCCCCATCCTGATCTCATTCTCATCCACTTTATTTATATTATTAAACTATCTGGTAATTTTGCCCATCCTCCCTAATCGTATTCCCATGCATTATTCACGCCCTTGGGGAGAAACTCAATTGGTTGAGAATTGGCAGTTTCTATTATTACCAGTAACACTGGTTGTTCTAACTCTCCTCAATCTATTCCTAGCCTCCCAGCTACACCCTTCTCAGTTAGTCCTAAGAAGAACTCTTTTATTAACAGTAGTGCTGTTGTCCTTTATGATCTTAGTTAGCAGTATTAAGATATTATTAATCTTCGTTTAATATGAATATAATTTTAGCAGCTGGAGTAGCTTTTATTATCACAGCTTTAGCCACCCCCTTGACCATTAAAATTGCTAAGCACTTTGGCTTAGTAGATGATCCTGCCCGCCGACCTCACCCGGCCCATGTTCACACTAAGGTTATTCCGCGAGCTGGAGGATTGGGAATCTATATCGGCATTCTAGCTGCTATTTTAATATTTCTGCCTATTGAAAAATATTTAGTAGGGATCATTGGCGGAATCACTATTCTTTTGATCATCGGCTTGATTGACGATAAGATTACCCGATTTAGTCCTTATCTCAGACTAACTCTGTTAATACTGGCCGCCTTATTTCCAGTTATGGCCGGTATTGGTATCTCTTTTGTTAGTAATCCGTTTCCTTATTTGATCCCCGGTGTTGTTATCCGTTTAGATACGCTCATCATGCCTTTTGAATTTATTGGACCTCACAAGATTATTATCTTGGCGGATCTATTAGCCTTAGTTTGGATTATCTCTTTAACCCAGATCATTAATTGGTCCAAAGGAGTAGATGGACAGATGCCTTCAATTACTACTATTACCGCCATCACCCTCGGCTTTTTATCTCTACAACTATTTAATAAGGGAGACTCAAACCAATTGAATGTTGCCCTGCTTGCTTTCGTTACCGCTGGCAGTTCACTCGGCTTTTTATTATTCAACTGGCATCCAGCCAAAATCATACCCGGGTTCTCTGGTTCAACAATCTTAGCATTTATGTTAGCAATACTGGCAATCTTATCAGGAGCTAAATTGGCTACCGCCTTAATCGTCCTGGCTATCCCCACAGTGGATTTTATTTATACCTTTTTTAGGAGAATCCTCCAGGGACGGTCACCTGTTTGGGGAGACAGGGGTCACTTGCATCATCTTTTATTAGACAAGGGTTGGTCTCCACCACAAATTAGCTTGTTTTACGCATTAGTATCTGCTATGTTAGGGGCAGGAGCCCTACTGGTTGACTCCGAAAGTAAAATTTTCTTACTCTTAGGAGCATCTGTAGCAGCTTTTGTACTTATCCTATGGGCAAACTCATTTGGGGGCTTATTAAATCGGCGCGACCGCGTCAGTGGATAAAAAACTTTGCCCTCTTTGCTGGGATTATTTTTTCTGGTCAGTTAGATAATACACTGGCTCTATCAATCATCTTCCAGTCTTTTGTGATTTTTTGTGGACTCTCTAGTGCCACTTATTTTTTAAATGATGTTTTTGATGTAGAAAGAGACAAACAACACCCATTCAAAAGCAAGCGTCCCATCGCCAAAGGCTTAGTACCCATCTGGCTAGCAATCACCAGTGCTTTGGGATTAATCATCGTTTTATTGCCCCTTGCTTATAATATCGCTCCCTCTTTATTTTATGCTTCACTCGCCTATTTAGTATTACAGCTATTTTATTCCGCCTACCTCAAGTCAGTAATTTTATTGGATGTGATTGTCATTGCTACTGGCTTTGTACTAAGAGTATACGCTGGGGTTTGGGCAATTGATGCCCACTTAAATGTTTGGTTTTTACTTTGCGTGATCTCTTTTTCTTTGTTTTTAGCAATCGGAAAACGGCGCTCCGAACGGACCTTAATGGATACCTCCGCCTTTAAGCACCGTGAGACCCTACTTCATTACCCAGAGTCATTATTAGATATCTTAACCTCGATGTTTGCTAACTCCACCTGGTTAACTTATGCCTTATTTGCTTTCCAACAACCGCCGATCTTAATTAAACCTGGGCTTATTCATTCACTAATTAGCACTACCCCGGTGCCCTTAAGTGAAGCCAAATACTTAATGGCTACTGTCCCAGTGGTCATTTATGGCGTAATGAGGTACTTATATATTATTTATGAAAAAAGAGAAGGTGAGTCCCCAGAAAGAGTCTTATTAACCGATATTCCACTTTTAACTGCCGTCGTCCTGTGGCTATTCATATTGCTATTTATCATTTATTATCTTGGTGGATAAGTATTTTTATTTTTTCTCTATATAATCTGAGGAGACGTATCCCTCTGTTTCATCTTTTAATCTTACCTTAGACCAACCTTGTTTTTCCTCCAATAATATTAACTCATCTCCTGGTTTAACCCGGGTAATCTCCTTTCCTAGTACCGAAGGACTCTCCCTGACTCTTAAAAACCCTGTCGGAGTTTGGGTAACCAGTACTTTTTGTTGAATAGTGGCTGTGGGTACGGGTATATTGACCGTCTCTTCTTCAGAAATAGCTAAATCAACATGGATATTTAAAAGTAATTTATCAAGTAATGTAGCTCTGACGGTTCTTGGCAAATACTCTGGATGTTTTAATAAAAACAGGTGCTCACCAGTTGGTAGATCAACAACAGAAAGTGGAGTAACTCCCTTTATTTTACCGTTAATCTCAACACTAGCTCCGGTAGGAACAGAGGTTATTACTACTCCCTTTCCTTCATAAAGATGAAGCACCTCTCCAGAAGATGAGGCTAGGCTTTCCGCCAACTCTCTATTTAAAATAGTCTCGGTTCCATTGTTTAGCTTAACACTACCCTGCCAACTCATATTTCCAGATTCCAGTCTCACCTGATACTCCCCTGCCAGCAGATCTCCGTTGAGGTAAGGGGTTTTACCAACACTCTCCTGGTTTATAAAAACTCCCGCCTCCGGAACTGAGGTTATCTTTAACCCAGCCTTGGTTTGATGTCCCAACAAAGAATAGATTGGTTGAGTACCAAATTTAATTATCAAGGAAAAAATACTTATAACCACTAACAATAAAAACAGGTAAGAGAGGAGTTTTTTCCGCATATGGCTATTGTACCCATTAAAAATACCCGGTCAAGCCTCTAAGATTTGCTTTACCGAAGAAAATACGATATAATGCTACCTCGTTCCTGAGACTTTCAGGAATAGTATGCGAATACCTCGCACCACTTTAAATAGTAAGCATTCCTCCCATTTAAGAAGTTTCGGGATAGGGGCGGTAATTATTGCCTACTTATTGGGCTACCAACCCACCTTTGCCATTCCTCCCATAAAACAATCTATTATTGAGGCTAACTTCACCCAAAAACAGACCATTCAGGCTGCTGCCTTCGAAGAAAACGTTAATCTACCTCATCCAGGATATTTAACCACCTCTTATACCAAATGGCACCCAGGGGTAGATATCGCCACAGGATTGGGAATGCCTATCCGACCCATCTTAAAAGGAGTGGTCAGTGAGGTTACTTATAGCTTTTGGGGGTTAGGACACTTTGTTATTATAGATCATGAACAAGGATACAGATCCACGTATGGACACATGGGACGAATTTTTGTTAAAAAAGGTGATCCGGTAACAACTTCCTCAATTATTGGTGAGGTGGGCATGACTGGCTGGACCTCTGGCCCTCATACTCACTTAGAATTGAGTCGTAACGGAGCAAGTGTTGATCCGCAAACCATTATCCCTGTGGTACCTAATTTCAATGACTACGCTAAAGCATCTCCCCTTCCACAGTCTCAACCGCCCCAGCCCTAATTCCATACCGTTCACGTTGCCTGTTGATTAATCTCTCAATCAAATTCTTAAACTCAATGGGGTAATCAACATACCTTAAGATCATCTCATCGTTTTGGGCTCCGGCAGTATGAACAATAATAGTCCCATGATGATACAGCAGTTTATCAAACAAGGATTGGTCTACCTCTAAATGGGTAATTTTATCAAACAAAGCGGAGGTTAGTTTGACTGCCAAGACTCCCCTTTTTACCATCACCCGCCGTGTCGTCAATAGATAACGGTTGGCATGATTGGTATGCACCGCTACGAAAGTCGCGATCAATATGCTCGATAAAAATCCAGCCAGTAATCCTCTTTCCAGTCCAAAGCCAAAAAAGTAAGCTCCCCCAACCATTAATACCCAACCAATAGCTCCTGGCCAAACTAAGCCAATGATAAATAAAGATCTGAGATAGGCTTTACCAAACCCAGTAGCCAAAACCAGCTCCTCATCCTCAGACAAAAAAGACTGGAACTGTTTTCTCTCTTTTTCTGATGGAGAGTTAGAATAATGCAGCTTAGCCATCACTAACAGTATCAAGTATTAGAAACTAAGTATCAAGTCTGGGTCGAATTTAATACTCGCCCATTCCACCGGATGGCATTTGAGGGGCTTTTTCAGCTTCTGGTTTATCAGTTATCAAACAGTTGGTTGTCATGATCATAATGGCAACTGAGGCTGCGTTTTGCAGGGCAGAACGGGTTACCTTAACTGGATCAATCACTCCAGCCTGAACTAAATCCTTAACTTGGCCATCCATCACATCCACTCCCATGTTTCCTTTACTCTCCAAAACCTTGGCCAACATAACCCCATCATCATATCCCGAGTTTTTAATCAACCGCCTAAAGGGTTGTAATAAGGCTGCCTTAACAATATTAACCCCCACCTGAACCTCCGGCTCAAGCTCTAACTTTTCTAAAGCTTTGACCGCTCTAAGTAACGCTACTTCTCCTCCGGGAACAATACCCTCCTCTAAAGCTGCCTTGGTGGCTGCCACTGCGTCTATCACCCGCTCCTTTTTCTCCTTCATCTCTACCTCTGTGGCTGCCCCAACATTAATCACCGCCACTCCGCCGGTTAATTTAGCCAATCTCTCTTGTAATTTTTCCTTATCAAAATCAGAATCACTCTTCTCAATCTCTCTTCTGATCTGGGATATTCTAGCCTCAATCTTACTCTTAGTTCCTTCACCATCAACAATCAAAGTATTATCCTTGGTAGCCGTTACTCTCAGCGCTCTGCCTAATACATCCTCTGGATTAACTGATTCCAATTTAATCCCGGTATCTTCAGATAAAACTGTCGCTTTTGTCAAAACAGCTATATCATCAAGCATAGCCTTACGCCTATCACCAAATCCAGGAGCCTGGACCACTAAAACATTAAAACTACCTTTCAACTTGTTAACAACTAATAGAGCTAGTGCCTCTCCTTCCACTTCGTCCGCGATTATCACCAAACCTTTTCGGCCAGCTTGAACAAATTTCTCTAAGAACGGAACTAACTCTGCTGCAGACGAGATCTTTTTATCAGTTAATAAAATATTGACCCCACCCTCAAGTGTTGCCTCCATCCGGTCCGAATCAGTCACAAAATAAGGGGAAGCATAGCCTTTATCAAACTCCATCCCTTCTTTATATTCCACATTCATCTGTAGGGTTTTGCCCTCCTCAACCGTGATTACCCCATCTTTGCCAACTTTGGAGATAGCCTCAGAAATCAACTTACCAATCTCCTCATTTTGAGCTGAGATGGTAGCAACTTGGGTAATCTCCTCAGCAGTGGTTAATTTTTTACTCATCTGCTGCAGCGCGTTGACCACCTCTTTAACAGCCACCTCAATCCCCAGCCTTAGAGTCATAGGATTAGCTCCAGCGGTAACGTTTTTCAGGCCTTCTGAGACAATAGCTTGGGTTAAAACAGTAGCGGTAGTGGTACCATCTCCAGCGATATCATTGGTTTTGGAAGCTGCTTCTTTAACTAGTTGCGCCCCCATATTTTCAAAGGGATCCTCTAGCTCAATCTCTTTGGCCACAGTTACCCCATCATGAACAATATTTGGGGCTCCCCATTTTTTATCTAGGGCCACATTCCTCCCCTTAGGTCCAAGCGTTGAGGCCACAGCCTCAGTTAGGATATTAATCCCTTTTAATAATTTCTCTCTAGCTTCAGAATCAAATTTCAAAATTTTAGCCATATTTTATATTCTCCTGACACCTTGCTGCATGCAATTAACAATGGCGTTCACCGCATCCATCCCCGCATTATGAGCCAGCACCTCTAGATAGCGTGGACATCGTCCAGTAGCTCTAGTAACCCCAGCAACCATCCATCTGGTGCTCTGAGCAATTGCCACACATCTAAAGCGTCGGTATTCAGCAACAGCCGAAGGATCACTTGGAGTTGCATCTGATCCATTTATATTCTCTGGTGACAACTTTCTTTCCATATTTTAGTCCTCTAGAATCGCCATTAGGTCATCAAATCTAACCAATTTATACTCTTTACCCTGAAGCTTCATCTCATCTCCACCCCATTTTTTATAGACTACTTTTTGACCAATACCCACTGGACAAAGAACAATCTGACCGTTAGGGAGAACCTGGCTATCACCGATGGCTATTACTGTGCCCTGGGCTGGTTTTTCCTGGGCCGTTTCTGGTAAAACGATGCCTGAAAGAGTCATTGTCTCAGAGGGTAGTGGATCTATCAAGATGTATCCATTCAGTGGACGGATCCCTAAACCCTTATTTGTTGATGTATTTTGTTTGGCCTTTGCCATAAGTCTAATCTAGCGGGCAGATTTCTTGGCAGTTCTTTGACTAGTTTGCTATTTTAATCTTACTCCATTAAAATTGTCAAGTGATGAATAAATTTCAAGGGAATGTTTCCTTCTCAAACCTCACCACTTTACAGATCGGTGGTCCCATCTATTCTTACATTGAGGTCTTTACAGAAAGCGAGCTGCTGGAAGCTATTAAATACGCCCGAGAGACAGACCTGAGGTACTTAGTTATAGGGGGAGGTAGTAATTTATTGGTATCGGATACTTCGATAGAAAAGCTTGTCATTAAAAATTCCCTTACAGGAGTCGTTATAAAAGATGATTTAGTTGTTGTGAAAGCCGGAACTAAGCTAGAAGACCTAATAGTATTTACTATCAACAGCTCTTTTTCTGGAATGAGTAATCTTATAGGAATACCCGGGACCGTTGGTGGAGCGGTTTATGGTAATGCTGGAGCCTATGGACAAACAATCTCTGACCACTTAGTTAGCATTAAGGGTCTGCAGGGCAGCCAGGAGGTTATCCTAAATAAAAACCAGTGTGGATTCTCCTATCGGGATTCTGAATTTAAAAGAAACGAGATTATTATCACAGAGGTAACCTTTTCCCTGCCAAAGGGTGATAAGGATATTTTACAGAAAGAATCGGCAGCAATTCTCAAAACCAGACTAGGCAAATATCATCCCGGGATAAAATGTCCCGGTAGTTTTTTTAAAAATATCTTAGCTAGTGAGTTAACCCCTGAGCAGTTAATTAAAATTCCCAGTGAGAAGATTATTTATGGCAAAATTCCAGCTGGTTACCTACTTGAGAGTGTTGGAGCCAAAGGGCAAAGGAAAGGTGAAATTATCATAGCCCCCTATCATGCCAACTTATTTATCAATGAAGGACATGGCACAGCTGCCGATTTCTACAATCTGGCCAAAACTTATCAGCAAAAAGTAAAAGAAAAGTTTAATATTACTCTTGAACCTGAGGTGCAAATAATCAACCTCCCA
>MFCS01000003.1 GCA_001776975.1 Candidatus Daviesbacteria bacterium RIFCSPHIGHO2_01_FULL_41_45 | reverse complement strand
ATTAATTATATTTACCACTAAGCTGGTTGAGGCGGATTCTAATCATATCTTTAATCGCCTCGTAGGCATCTTTGACTAGTTGAACTCTCTCTGTTCCAACGTAATGCCACTCCACTGGCACCTCAACAATCTTTAAGCCCCTTTGTTTAGCCAAAAATAACATCTCCACATCAAATCCAGCATTTACCGCTGCTCCTGACGAGACCTTCTCTCTCCAAATCTCCTCCATTTTAGGAAAAACTTCACTAACTGCTTTTTGATTAAAGGCTTTAAACCCACATTGGGTATCCGCAAAAGGCAGACCAAGTAATATATTTCTTAAGGTCGCAAAACCCCAAGCCGATATTTTGCGAATCAAAGGAGCTCCTCTTCTACCATGGCGGGATCCAATTACAATATCATGTCCTTCTATAAACTGCGGGAATAATTTTTCTATCTGATTGATTGGCGTAGCCTGATCCATATCGGTAAATACCACAATCTCACCAGAGGCTTTCTGCATCCCGGAGATTACGGTTAAAGCCTTGCCGCCATGGGGGTTTTCCACAACTTGAAAGCCTCTCATGGTTTTCACCTGCTGACGAGCAACAGAAACGGTGTTATCCTTTGAACCATCATCAACGATTAGTACTTCATATGGATATTCCACACCTTTTAAATATTCCCATACCTGACTCAAAGCCCCATTTTTTAAGTTTACTGACTCATTATAGGCAGGAATAATGACTGAAAGTTTAATATTTGACATAATTTATATTATGTAGGTTTTCCACTTGGATTGGCAACTAATTTAAAGACCTTAACTCCAGCAAACTCAGTTTTAGATTCAATTTTACTCATTCCAAAAGCTGCGATCTCATATTTTGGATGGTTAATTGGATTACACTCCAAGTCTTCACAAACTATAAATAATTGATCGGTTTTTTCCTTTGGAACTATCTTGGGCGTATATCCATACTCCTCCAGGTAAAACTGGTAAGCAGAATCATAGTTATTTTTAGCAATTAAGGCAAAATTGAAAGGCTTACCGTCAGCTTGTTCAATCACATATTTAGAGATCTCTTGAGTCCTTTTTAATTGGTTATTGGCAGGATATTTTAGTGGATTACCCTGTAAATTAAAGATCGTTAAAATAGCCACCAATCCTAATAGTCCCCATCTCCCCCATCGTTTTAAGAGCATCCAAGATGATCCCATTAATATAAATAGTCCTGGAGCAAGGTATCCAACATAATGATCATAAACATCCCCTTTATATAGGTTCACAAACCCTAATCCCACCAAAATAAGTGTTGAGATTAGAATAGAATTCCAGTTATTTTTTTGTTTAACCATTATCCACCCAACTAAAGCCAGCACCCCAAAACTTAAAATCATTACTCCTCCTGTAAGATAATTTCCAATTAAAATATTAATTACAGTATTAAAAACTTTTACAAAGATATTTACCGATAATCCTCCTACGCTAGAGCTGCTACCAAAAAATATATCCGCAATCCCTCTTAAATTTAAAAAGTTGTGCTTAAATTCAAATAACCACCATGGCAATAATAGGATGTTGAATGATGTAAAAAAAAATACTAGGCTTTTAACAAATTTAGTTTTAGATATTTTTTTCTGATACCAACACCACCCCGTCAGGATCGTATATACAGGGATTAAAGGTAGAGTTAAATAATGCATCTGCACAGCAGCTGAAACAAAAATCCCCACCAATATTGACCATCTCCAACTTAATGACTGACTCCACCTATAAAAAGCCCACACTGATAAAAGGGTAAAAAATGGCGCTGGGTTTGGATTCCAGGAGGATTTGGAGTAAATAATTGTCACCGGGGAGATAGCATAAAGCCAGGCTGATAATAATCCGCTCCACTCATTAAAAAATATCCTACCCAAATAATAAACCAGGAATACACTGGCTACTCCTAAAACTGCCACCATACCAGCTTGAAAAACTGGATTTAGCCCAAATACCAAAGCTGTTAATCCCATCATATAATAGTAGAGGGGACCCAAATAAACATTACCAACTGAAGAGGCTGGACCAATAAAGGGAACATTTCCCTCTCTAACCAGGTCTTTAATGATCATCATGTCCCGCCCTTCGTCTCCTAAAAAAGTCATATAACCATCTAGTTGATAAAAACGAAAGAACGCAGCGACAGAAATGATTAAGATAAGTATTATCAGCGAAGTTTTAGCCATAACTTAAAAAGATCAATAAATGACTGAATAATCACTCTAATGTTTGCTCCAGTTGGTTTACCATGAATCCTAGGATAGTGATTCACCCCAACTTGGGCGATCTTGAACCCATATTTTTTGGCCTTGATGGCCAATTCAGCGTTTACCATTCCACCCCTGGTTGATTCCAGTTTGGGGATCTTATCTATAATTTCTTTTTTAATCATCTTAAATCCACAATCAACATCCTGCAAACTTAGGCCAAAAAAAATCCACAAGGCTAACTTCCAACCTTGGGCATTTAATAATCTAAAAAGTGGATCCTGGCGCTTAATTCTGTACCCCCAGATGGCATCTGCCTGATCGGTTAACTCCAAAAATTTATTAATCTCCGAAAAATCGAACTGACCATCGGAATCGGTATAGACAATCCAATCATACTTTGAGTTATAAAACCCACCTCTAACTGCCATCCCATATCCCCCATTTAATTGATGTACTACTCTGACATTAGAGATGTTCTGAGATAAATTATCAGCTACCTCCCCAGTTTTATCCTTTGATCCATCATTAACAATAATAATCTCCCATTTATCTAGCTTTAGTTCTTTTATAACATTCACGGCTTTTTTGACGGTATCTTCAATATTTTTTTCTTCATTGTAAGCTGGGAAAAATACCGATAGCGAGGAAACTGGCATAACCTGAGTTTAACATGGTAATATTTAATTGTGAACAGAGCTTTCAGAGATATTTTGCTGTTAACTGTTGCTTGTTTAGTTACTACTGTATCTATTTGGATCCCTCACTATCTAAGACTAAATAATTTCTATGGATTAGACTTTTCAAATGGATTTAATATTCTCTACCAAAATTATGACGGTTTAGAGTACGTTGTCATCGCCAAAAGTTGGTATGATCCTGGATTAATTGCCCAAATTCCCCAAAGCTTACCCTCTTTTTATTTTCCATCTCATTTTCCAGGCTACCCATTTTTTATATGGTTACTAGCTCCACTCTTGGGATATTTAAAGTCTATGTTGTTTATCTCTCAACTATTTACAGTTTTATCTGTTTTAACATTTTATAAATTAGTTAAAGACTTTAAATTAACCACTCAACCATTTTGGCTGTCACTAGTTTTCATATTCCTTCCAGCTAGGTGGATCGGGGTACACTCAGTCGCCTCCCCAGAACCACTATTTGTCTTTTTCACTATCGCTGCAATTTATTCGTTCTTAAAATTTGACCACTTCGGAGGATGGCGATGGATAATTCTAACCGGAATCTTTGGGGCCTTGGCCCAACTCACTAGACCACCAGGTATCTTACTTTTTATAGCTCTAACAATTTATGCAGCAATTAAATATTGGTCTCACAACAGAGGAATTGATGTAGTCAAAATTCTCAAAACTAAAATATCTTACCTACCACTTATGCTCATCCCACTGGCACTTCTGGCTGTATTTTATCTATTCCAGACAAGATTAAATAATTTCTGGGCATATTTTAATACCGGTGACAATATTCATCTGTTATTTCCACCTTACCAAGTTTTTAATAAAGATCAATTTTGGGTTGGAGATATATGGCTGGAGGATTTAATTTATATTTATATCTTGGGGTTTTTAGCTGGGATTAAATTATTTACAGGAAACTTAAGATCAGTGGGAATTTTTATCTTAATTTATTTACTAGCCGGTATCTCTATTGCCCACCGGGATATCTCCAGATATTTGCTACCCATAGCTCCATTTGTATTAATAGCCTACGAGAAAGTTTTAATCTCTAAGGAATTCAAGATCGTTTTGGCAATACTGGCAATTGGCTTATACCTTTATACTCAGAATTTCCTACTCTCCAATACCGCCCCCATCAACAACCTCTTGGACTTTAACTAGCTTCATTTACACACTTCCGCCCTTGGGATGGAATAAGTAGAGCTTGCGCGACCCTTGATCTTATGTTTGACAGCTACGGATCATTTCCCGGAATTTAGTTACACATCGGAGGTGTAACTGATCTAAAAACTTCCACTTATCGGTCAAATTGTTCAGGATCTGCGCCGTCTTTGGATTGCTCTAAATATGGCGGCAGATTCAAAACATCGTGCCCCCATAATACAAGAGTGGTCAGCGGATCCGCTTAAAAGATTGAGGTTTTTAAATATAAACGTTTGGCAACACCGGGTGTTGACAGATACAACAACACTACTCTTCCTTCTGGTGACGCCAGGTTATTAGATGATTCATTAAAAAATTCCAGATCATCACCGGTGGGATAGTAGCAAAAAAGTATAAATTATAGTAAGCCACCGGTACCCCCAAAATATTGACAGCCCCGTCTCCATAAATAGTGTGCAGTAATTTAACAATCAACACTCCAATTAATAATCCACCCAAGCTTACTAAATTATACAGTCCTAATTTTTGCCAGATATTAGTATTAGTTTTTCGATGTCTGAATGTCCAGAAATTATTCAAAAAAAAGTTACTAATAATTGCTACCTCCGTAGACAAACCCTTTGAGGTGGCCGGTCTAATTAAAAAGTAATCAATAAAGAAATTATAAAAAACAAAATCTACCGTCGTGCCAATAACCCCCACAATTCCAAACTTAATGAATGTTTTTAATCTTCTGGAGAGAGTAAATAAAGGAAAATTTATTCCCCAAGTATGTAACCTAGCGTCTACTATGTAGGTTATTACATCATAGGTGTAGTTAAAGACCTTCATTTTAGAATAACCCTCCGCCCTATTTTTGAATACTAAGGGTACTTCTTTATACTTGGCTCCTGCTAAAATTGCCTCATGTAAAAAAGCTGGTTGAATGATAAAAGTTTTCTCTTTCCAAGGCATTCGATCAAAATTTATTTTTTTAAATAGCTCGGGTGTGAAAGCCCGTGCCGAATTGGTTACCTCTTTAATATTAAAAGGTCCCATGATCACTCTGACAAACCAGGAAGAGGCAAAGGAATAAAACCTTCTGGACGGCGGGAGTAGATTTTTCCCTCCCGGTACAAAACGGGATCCCAAAACCAATGAATACCCCTCCTCTATCCCCTTAACTAATCTAAGCAAAACATCCGCTCCCACCTGTCCATCAGCATCAAGTTGAGCCATAATATCTGGATTCAAATTATTCAATGAATACTTGTGACCTTCGACTAAAGCAGTCCCTAACCCCAGTCCGACTGCTAAAACATGTACTCTATCATTTTGTTTTTCCAACTCTCGAGCTACCTCCAAAGTTCCATCTGGAGAGTGTGAGTCAACAATTAAAACTTCTACTCTATAACCTGGCAGCTGCTTCTCTTGAGATAATACCTCAGCTGTGAATTTAACGATATTTTGTTTTTCATTAAAGGTTGGTAAAACTACGACTATTTTTTTCATACTGTCCCGACCTGTTTCTGTTTTATCTTTACCCATTGTCTGATTGACTGATCAGCAGCCTCCTCAATCGGGCGCATGTTAATACCAATACTTTCCAATCTGGTAGACTGCATGATGTTGGTTGACCTCATCGCTGATACCAAACCCATCTGTAACGCTTGATTTGGGGTCACCAAATTCTTCTTAAGATTAGGATCAATCAACTCCTGAAAATACTCAATAATCTTTCTATAGGAGATAGCACCTGGATTGGTAACATGAAAAATCCCTTGCCCTTTTTGATTCATGATCTTATAAAAAATATCTATCATATCTGGAATAATCGTTAGACTATTTTGAATATCAAAAACATTGGGATAGGATAAAAGCTTATCTAGAATATTTCCGGCATATGGCCGATCATCCATCGGAACTCTAATACGGGCAATCCCAATATGCTCCATCATCATTAATGCTAAGTCAGCTGCATATTTACACTTTGAATAGTGAGAGCTGGGATTAGCTAAATCATCCTCTTTCCAACCCTTGGGATCGGGGGATTCACCATAAAATACACAGCCTGAACCAACATGCAACATATATGTACCAGTCTGATGGCACGCCTCTGCCAAAAGTATCGGTAATACCACGTTACCAAATGCCGTGTAACCCATATTCTCCGCTTTATCACACCAATCAACATTGGGTTTACCCCGCACTCCTGCAGCATTTAAGACAACCTCAGGATTATATTTTTTAATCTCCTTAACTGCCTCCTCTATCGAATAAATCTTTCTATCTGTGCCCACCGCTTGATCACCCCAAACTTCCAAACATCTTGAACCGATATATCCTTTGGCTCCAAAAACTAATATCTTCATGGCTGATTATTTACTACCTCTCTTTGTTTTTTAGGATCAACATCTATTTTACTATCCAGAATTGTTTTCCACCACCAGGTATTATTCTTGTACCACTCAACAGTTAAATTAAGTCCTTCATTAAAGCTGTATTTTGGCTCCCAACCCAACTCTCTGATTTTTTTATCATTGATAGCATAGCGAAAATCATGTCCAAGTCTGTGCTGAACATATTCAATTCTATCTTCACCCAACTTCAAAATATCCAACAATCTTTTAGTTACCTGTAAATTTGTTTTTTCCTCTCCACCAACACAATAAGTCTCTCCAATTACCCCTTTGTTTAAAACTAACTCTATCGCTCTGGTGTGATCATCTGCATAAATCCACTCCCGGATATTTTCTCCTTTTCCCATTAAAGGAACATTTTTGCCGGTTAATAAATAGGTGATAAAACGGGGGATGAGTTTTTCTGGGTCATGGTATGGTCCATAATTATTAGCACAGTTGGTAACCGTTACCGGTAGTCCATAAGTTTTAAAATAAGCCCTAACTAAATGGTCCGAACCGGCTTTTGAAGCTGCATAAGGAGACCTGGGATCATACGGTGTATTTTCATCAAAAGGAGTGCCCTCAATTTGTAAATCCCCAAATACCTCATCAGTGGATATATGATGAAACCTTTTAACTTTATTTTTTAAAGCTGCATCTAGTAATATGCCGGTTCCCAAAACATTAGTTTTAACAAAAGCTAAGGGATCAATTATTGAACGATCAACGTGTGACTCCGCAGCAAAATGAACCACAATGTCTATGCCATTCATAGCTGTTTGAACATCATCAGAATTGGTAATATCACCTTTGATAAACCGATAGTTGGGATTATCCTCTAAGTCTTTTAAACTCTCTAAGTGACCCGCATAGGTTAGGGCATCAAAATTAATTATCTGATCCCCTAGGTGTTGTTTAACCCAGTAATGAATAAAGTTTGAGCCAATAAAACCTGCACCACCTGTAATGAGAATTTTCATTGCAGTTTTTCTTCGGAAATATTCGCCAGATACTGACCATAGCCACTTTTCATCAAAGGCTCTGCTAAGGCAAGTAGTTGATCTTTATTAATAAATCCTTTTCTGTAAGCTACCTCCTCAATACAGCCGATCTTTAAACCTTGCCTTTCTTCAATCACCTGAATAAACTGCGAGGCCTGAGTCATACTGGCAAAAGTCCCAGTATCCAACCAAGCAGTCCCTCGGTCTAATAGACAAACTCTTAGCTTACCCATTTTAAAATAAGTATCTAAAACTGAGGTTATCTCAATCTCACCTCGAGGGGATGGCGCAACATTTTTAGCAATCTCTACTACCTTGTTATCGGTAAAATAGAGCCCGGCGTTAGCATAATTTGATTTGGGAGATAGTGGTTTTTCTTCTATCGACAAAACATTAAAGTCTTTATCAAATTCATAAACTCCATACCTTTGTGGATCTGTAACTTGAGCAGCGAATCCTACAGCCCCATCTACATCATAAAATTCCACTAATTTCTGTCCAACATTTGAGCCATAAAAAATATTATCACCCAATATCATCGCCACCTTATCACCGTTAATAAACTCTTCACCAACAATATAAGCATCTGCTAAACCCCGGGGAGAGACTTGGACCTTATAAGAAAAAGAACACCCCAGACGACTGCCATCCCCCAGTAACTCCTGAAACCGAGGTAGATCCTTATTTGTTGAGATTATCAAGATCTCTCTTATTCCTGCCTGCATTAGTGTTGATAGCGGATAATATACCATCGGTTTATCAAAAATTGGCATGAGCTGTTTGGAAACCGCCAAGGTTAGTGGGTAAAGTCTTGTTCCAGATCCGCCTGCTAATATAATTCCCTTCATGAGTAGATGATGCTTTGTAAGATAATTAACGCCAAGGTCGCTATGAGAATATATTCTATTAAAATCTCCAGTGTCAAATATTTACTTTTTAAATGATGCAATAAAGCTAAAATAACATACAACAGTGTGGCAACTGTTAGGGTTTGAAACTGTAAAACGGGGTTACCACGAAAATACCACAAAGCTATTAAAAATACTGGGGTAGAAAAAACCAATACCAAGAGTACAGAAAACTTTGGACCTGTTTTAGTGTGAGTCCAATTTTTTAAGGCTAGTTCAATCTCTTTTTCTACCTTCATAGAATTTGCCCTCCATGAGAAGTTATTAACGTCGTTCCAGTTAAAGCTAACAGTGACAAGTGTGCTAAGTGGTGATGTGTAAAGATTAAAACTCCCCTTCTTTTTAAGACCACTAAATCAATTAATAGTAGTGCTGCTATCCCTACTATTATTCCCATCCCCACTCCCTTGGTAACCTGGAACGGGTCGATTAAGGCCTTTTGCACCTTAGAGACCTCGCTAACTGCTAAAACTTTCACCGATTTTTGACTACCCGCGGTGACCTCAGGTTTGAATGTTGCTAAGTCAGTGGCTGTCGTTCCAAACATCTGGACCACTAAGGTGGTTTTTTGACCTTGTAATACCCCATCCACTACCGCCACTCCAATCTCTTTATATCTTCCATTAATCATATTTTCTTTATGGGAAGGAGAGTTCATCCAGGCACGAACCGTATCCTCAGAAGTATAAAAATTTCTAGCTAAATTCTCTCCAGCATAAGCAAATTTATATCCACTCGATAAAATAAACCCCCATGGATCTTTTCCGCTTGGAGAAAAATGAGCCCAATAATTTTCTTCAAACATATTCTGAGCCTTTGCCTGAGCTGCAGCATTTAGAGAGGTATTCATGGAGAGGGAACCCAAACCCAATTTTTGTCTTTCTTGATTAGTCTCGGCAATAATCTTTTCAACAGTAATATTTGAATTAACGCCTAAAATACCCGGCTTAAACATGCTGACCACATCAAAGCCAACTCTTAAAAGAATAAACAGCAGCAGATAAATCAATAAAAAATGCCAGTGCAGAAGAGGTGCACGTTGATGGGTTGTAGAATGAGGGATAAATAAATGGAGTAACTTCATAATTTGAGTATAGCAAACTCTTTAACTATACTTTAATCTCACTGGTTGGTTCACCTGGTTATTGACCGGAATGTTTAAAGTATATCCTAATGACTGCGCTACTGCGGCTCCAACTCTTAACCCTGTGTATGATCCCGGTCCCTCCTCTACCTTAACAGCTGTCAGAGCCTCCCAGGAAACACCTTGTGAAGCCAAAATTTCCATAATCAACGGTAATAATATCTGTGACCCATATTGATGCTCTCCCTCCAGAGTTCTTACTACCTCACCCTCTTTAGTTAAACTAACAATTACTTTTTTTTGATCACTGCTATCAATATGTAAAATCATCCCTTTATTGTAACAAAAATCCCTCACCAAACAGTGAGGGATTGATAATTACTACACCACAAATCTGCTGTTTTTATTTACAGGTTTTACAGTCACTCTTGTGGGTTAAAAATACATACACCGCTGAAGCTCCAATTAAGATATAGACTATCTTAGCTAAATCTCCTGCGCCTAATAACAGCTCTACTACGTTAAAACTGAGCAAGGCTACTAATCCCCAATTTAGGGCTCCAACCACAACCAGAGTAAAGGCCACCATATGAAGTGTTTTATTATTCATTATTAAATTATCACCTCCTTCTCTGTATTCATCAAACCATAAGTTCTGTAAGTAGTCAACAAACCCCACAACAGATATAATTCCAATATATATGGAGGAGCTAAAGAGTACATTAATGGATTTACAAGAACGCTTTGGGAAGATCTCAGAGCAATTTGATCGTGAGAAAATTAAGGCAGAGATTGGTGAACTAGAAATTCAAATGAGCACAGAAGGGTTTTGGGATAACTCCACACAAGCTCAATTAGTTTCAAGACAATTATCTGAAAAACAGAAACTTTTAGAGAGCCTCATAAGGCTAGAATCCCGAGTCGCAAATGCCCTAGATATGGTTTATGAGCCAGAGATGCAACAGGATTTGGAGCAAGAGGCCAGAGACTTAACAATCTTACTTGATAGTATGGAACTAAAACTATTCTTATCAGGCCCTCACGATGAATCAGAGGCAATCATCTCAATTCATGCCGGAGCTGGGGGGGTCGAAGCTATGGACTGGGCCTCAATGCTGCTTAGGATGTACCAAAGATATTTTGAAAAAGTTGGCTTTGAGATAGAGATTACCGATGAAACGATGGGCGATGAGGCGGGTTATAAATCTGTCAGCATGATCGTCCATGCCCCTTATGCCTTTGGTCTATTAAAAGGAGAGTATGGTACACATCGGTTGGTCCGACAATCCCCTTTTAATGCTGATAACCTAAGGCAGACCTCTTTTGTTTTGATAGAAGTTCTGCCAGTTATTGATGATAACAGTGAGGTAAATATCCTGGAAGCAGATATAGAGTTTGAGGCTTTTAGATCTGGTGGAGCTGGAGGACAAAATGTTAATAAGGTCAATACTGCTGTTAGATTAAAACATCTTCCTACAGGAATTGTGGTGACCTGTCAAACAGAGAGATCACAGCTACAAAATAGAGAGAATGCTTTAAAGCTTCTGAGAGCGAAGATTTGGTCCCTGCAACAAGCTCAGGGCGAGCAGAATCTAAAAGAATTAAAAGGAGAGAAAACCCAGGCTTCTTGGGGTAGTCAAATTAGATCCTATGTACTACATCCTTACAAGATGGTAAAAGATTTAAGAACCAATATTGAGACGTCTGATGCCCAAGGAGTTTTAGATGGCAACCTGCAACCCTTTATTGAGGCAGAGGTACGAACGCTACCTCATTAAACTCTGGACAAACTAGTCATTGTTTGGTTAAAATGGTTATATTGTGATTATCCAAAGTAATGCCCTACTCAACAGATTTTCCAGTACCCCACTAAACAGAATTTTTCTGATTATTCTAGTCTCATCGGTGATCTTGGGTGTTGGTGTAGGCTACTTCCTTTCTTCAACCGCTCCCAACCGAAAAACTTCAACCAGCAGTAATAACGGTGGGTCAATCGAAATCCCCAAAAATGCTGGAACTGATAAACGAACTTTCCGGGACTTCGCCGAAGGAACACTGCAAAAGAAGTCTGCTCCTAAGAAAACCGACGAGTATGTTGAAGGAACCCATGTTTTAGTCAGAGCCGGAGCTGTACCAGTTGCCTTAACATCTTCTGTGGTTGATCTTTCCGAATACGAAGGCAAGAAGATTGTGGTCTATGGTGAGACTCAAAAAGCCGTCAAAGAAGGTTGGTTAATGGATGTTGGCATGGTTGAAGTAAAAGAATAACCAGTATGTTCTATGATTGTATTCGAACACGTTTCAAAAAAATTTTCCTCGTCAATAACCGCTCTAGAAGATATTAGTCTTGAGATCCAAAAAGGTGAGTTCGTATTTTTAGTTGGCCCATCCGGGGCTGGTAAATCAACGCTGCTCAGGCTTTTAGCCAGAGAGTACCTGCCAAGCTCTGGTAAGGTCACCGTAGATAAGATTGATATTAGCAAGATCGAGGACTCACAGTTACCTCAATACCGGAAAAGAGTGGGATTTGTCTTTCAGGATTTTAAGCTACTTGATGACCGGACTGTCTATGAGAATGTAGCTTTAAGCTTGGAAGTTAGGGGGGTGGAGGATAAAGATATTGAAAAAGATGTCGAAAAAACCTTAAAGATGTTTGATATCTGGAATCGAAGAAATCTTTTTCCGGTTCAACTCTCTGGGGGTGAGGCTCAACGCACCGCTATTGCCCGGGCCATAATTGGTAAACCAGAGATTTTACTAGCAGATGAGCCGACCGGAGACTTGGA
>MFCS01000002.1 GCA_001776975.1 Candidatus Daviesbacteria bacterium RIFCSPHIGHO2_01_FULL_41_45 | reverse complement strand
CTTAATCCAGCCATTGTTTACAAAAGAGTTGATGGTACCGGCACACCCGTTACCCGAATTGGTACCGCCCTAGTGAACGTCTCCACTCTAAACGGCCCAATTAAGACCGGGGAGTATGTTACATCTTCGGAGATTCCTGGCAAAGGACAACGGGCTGGTCTCTCCGGTTATGTGGTAGGTGTCGCCTTAGAGAATTTTGACGGCAGCAACTCCTCTGAAACCGCTCAGGCAGGGAATAAAAGCGCGCAACTTGGAAAGATAAAAGTTGCCATGAGGATTGAATTTGCCGAGATCACCGGGAGCAAGTCATTGGGTAGAACCTTTGACTATTTAAATAACGCTCTGTTTAAAAACGTCCAGGATCCTGAGCAATTCACTCAAACCGTCAGGTATATTGCTGCTGGATTAGCAGTATTGGTTAGCTTTGCGGTAGCTTTTTTCACCTTCTCCCGGACAATTCCCAAAGCCACCGAGGCTATTGGCCGTAATCCCCTGGCAGCTAATACTATCCGCATCTCCATAATGTTAAATATCGCTTTTACTATTGGCGTTGGATTAGTGGGAGTGTTGGCAGCGGTGATCATTATCAAATTATAATTTTCCAGTACCAATACTCAATTTACATTGAAAATTACCTCTAGATATACTATCCTAGAGGTATGCTGCCCGAGCTACTCTATACCCAATCTCTAACCCTCATCTTTTTCCTCTTAGTAGTGATCGTTTTAGTGGTGGCCTTTATTCACTACTATCTGCAAGAAAAGATTCATTCCCACCGACCTCCCAATCAACTTGTTCATGATCACTTAAGATCCACCTCTTTCCCTCACCCAGTTGATGATGAGGTAGATGATCTGGAAAAATATTATAAAGAACATCTGGAAGGTGTCGCTACAAACTTACAAAAAAGGTTTGATAGTGATATTGAGACCGCCACGGAGTCTTTTGTGCAGTATTTGGCTGACCTAAGAGTTAAGGCTGATCAAACCCAATCAATACTGGATACCGAAAAATCTGCAACGATCAAGACAATATTCACCAAGATGGAATTGACCATGGCTAATGTAGTTGATCATGCTGTTACCCAAAGCATCGCCTCCATTCAGTTGGATTTGGAAAACTCTAAACAAGCAGTTGAGGATTATACTAAGAAACAGTTAAGCGTCGTCGACCAAAACATCATTGATCTTTTAGAGAGAACTTTGAGTTTAGTGCTGGTAAAAAAGTTAACATTGAGGGAACAACTAGACTTAGTCTATGAAGCCCTGGAAAAGGCTAAAGCTGAGGGTTTTTTAGCCCTGCCAGCCAGCAAACAGGATTTACCAACCCCAGCACCAGTACAAAAAGAGCCGACAGTAAAATGAAACCAATCCAAATCGCACCCCTATTAGATAAGATCCTCACTTCAACGTATACCACCAATGATGTTTATCGCAGGATTAGAGCCTTAAAACAGTTTCTCTTGAATCAACTATTTGCCTCAGCTATCCAAAGTTTCACCAGCTCATCCGAGTCTGACTCAGCTTGGCTTTCTTCATTAGGTACCGAGTTTTATGCTCAGTTTAATCAACAAAATATCTATCAGATGATTGAGGCCTTAGAAAAACAGGTGAAAAGCATCCAACCGTTAATCATCTACTTACCGTTTGAGATCCCCGAAGGCGAGGTGGTCCGGATTGGTATGAAGATCCGCACCGATTTAGGCAAAAATCTGCTATTAAATTTTAAGGTGGATCCAACTCTAATAGCTGGTTGTGCTATCGTCTGGAACTCACAGTTAAGGGACTACTCCGCCCGGGCTAGAATCAACCAAAATAAGCCACAAATTTTGAGTATTATCAAAGAGTACATCCATGCCTAATACTCCCCAACCTACAGAACCCACCCAAGAGATAGGCTTTGCTCTGTCAGTCAGAGGATTTTTAATCCAGGCCGATGGACTGCCAACCGTTAAAATCAATGATCTGGTAGCCACGGATAAAGGTGCCCGAGGCTGGATCAACGGCCTCCTTGATGACCGGGTACAAATTTTAATGTTAGATGAATCTGTCGTTGAACCGCGAACGATGTTTAAAAAAACAGGTGTCGGCTTGAATATCTCTTTGGGTCCTTCACTCTTGGGGCGGGTTATCTCTCCAATTGGTACACCGCTGGACGGCAAGAGTTTAATCAAAGCTACACCTGAGGATCGCGTCACCACAATTGAACTGGAGCAAGTTGCCCGAGGGATCGACCAACGGGAGGAAATTTTAGAGCAGTTTGACTGTGGAATTAGTTTGGTTGATACCCTTATCCCTTTGGGCAAGGGCCAAAGAGAGTTGGTTATTGGGGATGCTAGAGCCGGTAAAACTAGATTTTTAGTCGACCTGGTCACTAATCAAAAAGGTAAGGGCCTGATCGTTATTTATGCATTGATCGGAAAACCAATTAGCGCTGTCAGAAATCTAATCAACATCCTTGGTACCTCAGCGGCTATGGAGCACACCATTGTCGTGGCTGCCTCATCTAACGACCCGCCTCCCTTGGTGTTTCTGGCGCCTCATACAGCCATCACTATCGCTGAGTACTTTCAGGCTCAAGGACGCGATGTTTTGGTGATCTTGGATGATATGGGTAACCATGCCAAGGTGCACCGAGAGATCTCACTTTTATCCAACAAGTTTCCTGGACGCGAATCCTACCCGGGCGATATTTTTTACCAACACGCCCACTTAATGGAACGGGCTGGCAAATTCAAAAAAACTAGTGGTGGTGGATCCATTACTCTACTGCCAGTAATTGAGATCATTCTCAATGATTTCACCACCTATATCCCCAATAGCTTGATGTCGATGACCGATGGCCATTTATTGTTCAAATCAGACCTGGCCAGCGTTGGGCAGTTTCCCGCCATTGATCTCTCACTCTCAGTTTCCCGGGTTGGCCGGCAAACTCAAAACCGGATTCAAAATGGAGTTGCCTATAAGCTACGGCAGATCCTCTCCCAAGCACAACAATACGAAACACTTAGCCAATTTTCAGCAGAGCTTCCCCAGGAAACTCAGATAATTCTCCGACAAAAGGAGCTGATTGAAGAGCTAATCAAACAAGATCCGCAAACAGATATTCCCAAAGAGGTACAAACGGTGCTACTGGCTCTAGTGTTTACTAACTGGTTAAAGTTTAAAGACATCTCTTTTGTAAAAGCAAACCGTAATAATCTGCTTAAAGCCCTGACCACTGATCGTTCCCTCAAAGACCTGGTATCTTCAGCCTTGCAGATGAAAACTGATGACGAGCTGATTGCTAAACTAGAAACAATGACCACCTTGATACAAAAATATTGTGTCTAAGGCAGAGCTTAAACTTAACCTATGTCAAATATTAAACAACTAGAACAAACACTATCTAATGCGCAATCGCTAAAGATGATTACCCAAGGATACTCTGAGATCTCAGCCTCAAAATTACAAACCATCCGTACCAACATGGAGAAAAATATTAGCTTTGCCCGAGAGCTAGGAGACATCTTTCACCTGGTCAAAAAAGAGGTTATCAAACGTCATCTACCTCTACCTCCCAAAAAACCAGGCATGGTTCACATTCTCCTAACCTCTAATAACCGCTTTTATGGAAATCTGGAAAAACCTTTGGCCAGATATTTTATCTCAGCTACAAACTCACTGGTAGCTAATCAACCACAGCTGCAAAACATCTTTTTTGTAGTTGGTAAAACCGGCCCCATCTTTCTTCAGGCTTTAAAATACTCCCTACAATACCAATCTGTCGTCTTTAAAGAGGATCTGCCAACAACAGAAGAATTTATCTCGTTTATCGAAAAAATTAAATCGTATCAAACTATCTTAGTGTATCACTCTAGATTTAAAACAGTTCTCACTCAGTTTCCAGTAATTTCTGACATCACTCAATCTTTAATTAAGCCACAGGAAATTGAGGCTGATATAAAATATATTTTTGAACCGGAATTACAGGAAATTCAGGATTTTTTTGAGCGTCAGATCCTGCAGATCCTCTTTCAGCAAACATTCCTGGAGTCAGAACTAGCCCGAACCTCAGCCAGGTTAATGGCGATGGATGCAGCTGAAAACAACGCCAATGACTACTTAAAAGAGATCAAGCGAAACTTGGCTCTTCAGAGACGTTCCATCGCCTCTTCTAAAGCTCTGGAGATGATTAATACTTTAGTAAATATGCAAAAAGCAACGACTTAAAAATATGATCTCTACCACTGCAAAATCGGAACAAATTTATGGCACAATTATTGCTGTTACTGGCCAGGTGGCGCAAATTCAAATTGACTCCGATAAATTCCCCGCCCCAAACGAGATTTTAATCTCACCCCAAGACCCCACTGTTAGGATCGAGGTCTTTTTTCAAACCGGCAATACCATCTTTGGATTAGTACTATCAAACCCTACTAAACTATACCGTAGTATGTCAATTATTGGCAGTGGATATCCTTTGTCAGTACCGGTTGATAAAGCAGTTCTGGGTCGGGCAATCAATTTGTTTGGAATGGCTCAAGACGGCAAAGGCCCTCTACCCGCAGGGGTTAAGATGCCAATTTATTCTAAAGCACCACCTCTCTCGACCATCAAACCAACCAATAAGCTACTGCAAACTGGTATTAAAGCCATCGACTTTCTGGCTCCTTTAACCTTTGGTAGCAAGGTCGGGTTTGCTGGGGGTGCTGGGGTGGGGAAAACTATCTTGATGACTGAGCTACTGCACAATATTACTTTGCAGTATCAGGGATTGTCAGTATTTGCCGGTGTTGGTGAGCGTATTCGTGAGGGTCAGGAGCTTTATCAACGATTAAATGAGGCTAAGGTGATGGCTCAAACAACAATTATCTTAGGACAAATGAATGAAAACGCTGCTATCCGCTTCCGGGTAGCCTTAGCTGCAGTCACCATCGCTGAGTACTTTAGGGACAACTTTAAAAAAGATGTGCTGTTTTTCATGGATAATATGTTCCGCTACGTCCAGGCCGGATCAGAGGTAGCCACCCTCTTGGGAACCATCCCTTCCGAACAAGCCTATCAAGCTACTATGCAATCTGAGGTAGCCTCACTGGAAGACCGCTTGGTCAGTAATCAAAACGGTTCAATCACCTCCATTCAAACAATCTACCTACCCTCTGATGAGATCTCGGATGCAGCGGTTTCCACCATCATGAGCTTTATGGATACAGTAATTGTCTTATCCCGAACCGTAGCGCAAAGTGGCCTCTATCCTCCTCTAGATTTAACCCTGTCCTCCTCCTCGGCTCTATCAATCAATGTGGTAGGGGCAGAACATTATCAAGTAGTTACTCAATTTAGACAGTACTTAGATAGATATAACAAACTATCACATATTGTAGCAATCGTTGGAGAATCAGAGCTCTCTGCCAACGATCAGATTATTTACAACCGTTCTAGAAAGATTATTAATTACTTAACTCAACCATTCTCGGTAACTGAGCTACAAAGTGGCAAAAAAGGTGCCTATGTTCCCAGGGTAACAACTATCAGCGATATAAAATTAATCCTCTCCGGTAAGTTAGACAACGCTCCAGCGGAGAAACTGTTATTTATTGGTTCATTAAATGACATAAAATAACTGGCAAATAATATGGATACTTTATACGTTAAGATTATCTCTCCCAATAAAACAATCTACGAAGGTCCCGCCGTGGCGGTCTCTTCCCAAAACTCACAGGGCAACTTTGATATCCTCCCTCAACACGCCAACTTCCTGACCATGACCAAAAACTCCCCGATTATTATCCATACCATAGACAAAAAACAGCTCGAGTTTAAGATTCCCCTCTCAATTATCTATAACTTGGGAAACAGAGTTAGTATTTATACTGATATTGTTCCTGAAGGCCCGTTAGCATCTAATTACTAGGAATATTTAATTATTGTATACTTGAACAGATGAACAAAAGACTACTGGCAACCTTGATCACCCTTTTCATTATCGTCATTGGGGCGGGGATAGCTATTTTTTTAATCAAAGGCTACAGCTTCTCTTCAGAACAAGGCAGATTAGTAGGTACCGGGATTATCTCTGCCACCTCCTTACCCACCGGAGCTTCAGTTTATATTGATGGACATCTAACCACGGCAACCGACACCATCATCTCCTCTTTATCACCCAAGTCATATAGCGTTAAGGTTACCAAAGAAGGATTTATCCCCTGGGAGAAAACAGTTGAGGTTAGGGAGGGATTGGTTACAGAGGTCAAGGCTCATCTCTTCCCTGCTATACCCACAATCTACCCTTTAACCTACAACGGAGTAGTTAATCCGACGCTGTCAACCGATGGCAAACAGTTAGCGTTTGCGGTACCGTTAACGAATGAACCCCATAATCGACAAAAAGGAGGGATTTGGGTCTGGACTTTTGAATCAGGTCCAATTGCTTTTGCCAGAGGTGCCCAACCGCACCAGATCGTCACCTCTACCAGTGATCTTGATTTTAGCAAAGCCATTCTCCGCTTCTCACCTGACTCGTCGCAAATATTAATCTCTCTAGCTAACTCCAACTATCTTCTACCGGTTGGCTCCAAAACCACTGTCGAGGATCTCCGGGATGTTACCCCAACTATAGATACCTTATTGAAGAGCTGGGAGGAGGACCAAAAAACTAAACACTTGGCTAGACTAGAGATTATAAAAGATCAAAATATTAAAAATGTCGCTTCTGGTTCGGCCTCACTTCAGTGGTCACCAGATGAAACCAAATTTTTAGTGGGTAAAAAAGTCTATGACTTCGGGACCCTCTCAGAAAGTCCTTTGGCCACTCCCAAAGAGTATGATCTACCTGATGCTCTCTCCTATTCCTGGCTCCCCACCTCTTCACATATTATCTTAATTCAGGCTGAAAATTCCAAAGACAAAGAGCCAAAAAAGATAGTTATCTGTGAGTTTAATGGATTAAACTGTGTAGTTTTGTACAGTGGTATCTTTAGCGAAAAGTCGGTATTTTCCTGGCCAGACGCCTCCCGCTTAATGTTGGTAACCTCATTTAATACCCCTACAGCCTCCGCCCCAAATTTATTTGGCATCAACCTTAAGTAAACTAAAAATTATCCTAGTTTCCAGCCAGCTTGGCTCTGACAACGAGCCGATTGAGTAACGTTCCCGGGGGATCACAGGTCTGTAAAGTTAGAACTGACTCCTCATAAGTAGCGGTTAAAAAGTGTGTGTCCAAAGGATTGGCGATGACCTTATCAAACACCTGGTAATCATACCTTCTCCCTTTATAAAACAAACTTATCTGGTCCCCTTTTTCCAATTTATTCAGTAGATAAAATATGGCGTTGTAGCGAATAATATTCCAAGGTGCATCAGTCGAGTGAGAAAATAGATAGATATTCCCCTTCTCACCGGGAAAAACAGTGCCTTTGGCATGGGCCACACCCTGGGTTAAGGCCTGGGAATAAGATTTTTCTGATGCCGAATCAACATCAGCTATTACCTTGGCATTAGCATTAATCTTCTCAATCACAATCCCAAAGTCAGTATTAACAGGAACGATGATATTTGCTCCTCCCCCCAACAAGCTCCCAAAAGAAGATCCTCTGTCAACTGGGGTCAAAGCGGTAGGTGTTGGCACAAAAACTCTGGGGTCTAGGTCTACCGATCGAACTACTCTTGGCCCCAAACTATATCTTTTGCCAGTTATAAAGTTATAGTTATATAGTAGCTCCTCGGTAATCACCGGCTCAATAATTAATATCAGGGTTAGTAAACCTGAGATGATAAAAAAATAGCTGGTAAACCTGATTAAAAACAGTTTTCTAAAATAAGATGATCCAAAATTCATAATTGGTGCCCCTGGTAGGAATCGAACCTGCATCTCACCCTTAGGACGGGTTTGCTCTATCCGTTGAGCTACAGGGGCTTATATGATGAATTTTACCACTTAGAGGACGTATAATACAGCCTACGGGGATTAGTTCATCGGTAGAACGCTGCGTTCGGGTCGCAGAGGTAGAGAGTTCAATTCTCTCATCCCCGACTAGTAGTACTTTGACGGTGTTTTATCATCTCCTCAAAGTGGGGTTTAAGTTGATATGACAGTACATTCTCCTCATCAACTGTGAGGTTCAAGAATATTTCTCTGCAAATTTTATCTTTTATAACTGCATCAGCCGATTGGATTATTACACCAGCATTTTTCGAGAGGTTCAAGAACTGTTCTATTGATAATTTATCTAGCTCTGGATCTGTTAATTGCTCTTTTAATGCAACAATCTTTCCATTTAACTCCTCTTTCTCCTGCTCAAGTTCCAATACTCTATCCTCATTAACTTTCTTAACTGTGGGTTGAATATTAAGCTGTAGAAGCCCTAAAGAGCGTTCTTTTATCTCTTGGTCGATTACTTTCAATCTGCCTTGCTTACTATGAATATCAATCCCAATCTTTTGCCTTTTTTCATCTGTAAGTTTGGTTAAATCTTTGTAGTATCGCTTATAATCAGCCTCAGTTAAATTAAGTCCATCTTTTAAGAAATCATAAATCCAGTTAAATATCTCCTTAGCTCTAATAGATTTCTTTTTACGAGTACAGAGCTTGTTATCGCACCTGTAATTTAAGTACCGCTTTCCCTTACTTCCAGTTGATGGACCAACCACCATATTATGCCCACAAAAAGAGCATCTAACCATAGCTTTGAGCGGGTAGAAAGCTAGTCGGCGTTTAGTATTAAATGGTTTTAACCTTCTGACTGATAATTCCTGGACTTGGTTGTAAATATCTTCAGTTGTAGCAGGTTCAAAGTTATAAATTTCTCTTAAATCAACTGTTTGTTTAGCCTGAACCAAAATGCCGTAGTAAAAAGGATCATGGAAAATATCAGTTAAAATCTTTATATCCATATCAACTTTTCTACCTGTTCGCTTAATAACTTTTGAGTAATTATTATCATTCATAAATTTAGTTATATCCTCTAAGGATTCACCTTTTGATCTTAGCTCCCAGGCTGTACAAATTAACTCAAAGTTTTTACCATCAGGTTTGTAATAGCCCTCCTCGGTTCTAATATATCCATGCTTTGGAATTGCTGATTTACCTTCAGCAAAGTTTCTTCTGACACCTCTTGTTACCTTTTGAGATAGATCATCGCTATATTGTTTACTTAAAACAAAGCTCATTCCTAAAAGCATTTTGCCATTGGCATCTTTGGTGAAGTGGTGAGTTACAAATTTTAAATCCTTTATTTCTTCCTCATCAATCATGTCTATTATTTCTCCACCTTCTTTCATATTCCTAGCTAATCTATCCGGATTCCACGCTAATATACCATCATACACACCCTTTTTCAGATCATTAAGCATTTGTCTGAAGATTGGTCGCTTATTTGGTTTTTTAGCTGACTTAGTTTCTTCTAGGACTTTAACAACATTGATTCCTAATCTTGAAGCTAACTGTTTACATTCAAATATCTGGTCGCCAATGGACCTTATTTGCCTTTGTGGGTCATCTGTGGACTTGCGGGCATAAAGGACATACTTAAATTTTGAATAATCCAACTCCTTATCCATAAAGGGATTATATCAGAGCCATTATTTTATAGCTTAAACTCCTGCGGGAATGGAATGATATTTAACCAGTTCTGTCCTATTTGTTCTATGGGGAGGTAGTAGAAATATTGTACGTTCTAGTACGATTTTCAATACTAATAGCTCTTCTTAGGTGGTCAAATTCTCCTGCGAAAGCCTTTTTGGTAGGTACATTGGTGCCAAATCTTTCTACTAATGAATCATAAAGATCATTTGCATCTGTAGCAACAAATAATTCCTTGTCCTGAAATTCTGGATTTTCATCTAACGCAACTCTTCTTTTTTGATAATATCTTTGTTTTAATTGCTCTATTACTTTGGCTTTATATTCTTTTACTTGTCCAGGTAATAAACTAGCTAGTTCGGCATTGTATGCATTAAACTCCTCCTCGGTTTCAAAAGCACCCAAACTACCCTCTGTTTTACTAAGGAGGATTGGTTGAAACTCTAAAAATACGCCTGCTACGAAGAAATCTATCTTCTTATGAATTCCATTAGTAATTTGATAGGTTTCACCTCTCCTAACAACAAATCCAGGAATATATTTTTCCATTAGAGAAGCTGTTGCAGCTTCATAGTAAGAATCATAATAATTTTCTTGATAAAGTATCTTCCTGCTATCCATTGCCTCAGAACCTTTAATGCCGTCCAAGGATTTCTGCTCTGAGCTTCTGCCGTGAACGCCCACACCTAACTCCCTACTCTTCCTACCGCCAATAACTGCATATTTTTCTCCAGTTTCTGGATCAACACCATGAAATCCCGCTCCCAGTTCGGCAGCCTTAGCAGCACCTTTTTTCCCAGCAGCTGTTTTTGCGTCTTTACTCATTCCATGAATACCCTTACCCTCTTCATATAATCTTTGACCAGTGGCACTCCTTATCTTAAATAAATCTTCCGCCTCCATTCCAAAAGCACCAAGACCCTCTAGATATGAGTTAGTTCCAGTAACTGATCCTACCTGTTTTTGGATTTGAGTTTTACGAAGTTTTAAAGTAGGTGCAAGAGTTTCATCGGTTAAACCACCCCTTAAAATTCTCTTTACCATATTCCTACTCAAACCAAGAAGGTCTGCCCACTCTTGATTAGTATGAAGTCTTGATACAGCACCTTCATCAAACTGGTCTACCTCTTCAACAATTAACCCTAACACTGCCTGTTTGTCTTCTGGAGAAAATGTGCCCTCACTCATCCTTAAATTATATCAGAAACAGAACTAGAGGATAGGATTTTAATAGGGTAGTGTACGCTCAAGTAATCGGTCTTTTTTACTAGTTAAAACCCTAATAACTTACCCAAAATTCGCTGAAACTCTAATCTGGTTCTATAATCTGGTACTTTTTCGCCTGTTAGTTCATTAAACTTCATGGCATTTAAACCTTCTTTAAGACCCAACATATAATCATTATAACCAAGATCATAGCCTGCCAAAATTGCGGAAATGTTAATCTTTGCTAACTTTTTTGATCCTAAGACTCTAGCTGAGGCATCACTAACTTTAGGGTGTAATCTTTTGTAAGCTGCGCTGGCGTTAAGCCCATTTTTTAACCACTCAGCTAGAAATATTGGCACTTCCTTATCGCCAACAATTTCCTCCATCATTGAGAGATTATTCGTACTAAACTCCCTTTCAAATAATTCTTGTTCTGTCTGACTGTTATCCATAAGTTCAAGGCATTACTTCTTAATAAGCGGAGCTTGATTTCTCGATGACTCGAAATTAGGTGGATCTTCGTTTAGCTCTATTCGATCACCATTATTATCTTCAATACTCGTTGCATTAAGTGAGGCCTCTGGTGCTTGAGTATCAACTGATTGGAGTGCATCTACTAAATCTGCCATTGGTTGACCAGAATCACTACTAGGTTCTACCGCTTGTGGTTGGTTATTATCATTGAGAGGAGTTGGATTTGGATCATCAGTATTCATATATCTGATTATACTCAATTTCTGGATTATTTTTTATCAGCATTATTTGCTCAAACGTTCCTATTATCCAGTTTTCTATGATAGAATTAGCAAGTGGCAGGAGCAGTTCAAGATCTATCGCTCCTGTTCGACT
>MFCS01000001.1 GCA_001776975.1 Candidatus Daviesbacteria bacterium RIFCSPHIGHO2_01_FULL_41_45 | reverse complement strand
TTTGTTTATCGTGGCAACTCAACTGGAGCTAATTAAAGTTTTAGATTTAGCGACAGAGTTAAAAATCCCCTGGTTACTGATAGGTGCAGGTAGTAAGGTAGTTTTGAGTCAAACTGAATTTGCAGGCTTGGTAATTAAAAATCGTAGTAGTGAAATTCGTATTTACAGTATAAAAGGTGCGGTTTCTAAAACAGGGATAGGTATTAAAGAGGCGATGTTACAGGTGGACTCTGGTGTCAATTTAAAAAAAATGGCAGATTATTGTAATAAACAAAGTCTAATAGGGTTTGAAAATCTGATGACAGTACCCGGCACTATCGGAGGGTCGATCTTAGTTAATAAGGACTTGAGAGATAAAGTGTCCCAAGTTAGGGTGTGGACAACGAGTGGAATAGAGGATAAAATTTTGGACAGAGTTAAAAGGGATGATATCATTCTCTCGGTTGTGGTTAAATTAAAAAGGACTCTTTGATCTCACTATGATAATAAATGAGCACCCGGTCTGGAAAAATATCCACCCTTTTAAAAAACCCCTCCATTTATTAAGGATACATCTTGCTAGAAATATGGCTCGGATTTATCCAAGAAGCATCTTCATCGGAATTACCGGAACGGTGGGTAAAACAACTACCGTAAATTTGTCTCAGGCTGTTTTATCGCAAAAGATAAAGGTCTTATCCACTAAGGATAATCTGGATTCAGTATTTAATATTCCGATTACCATCTTGAAAGTAAGGCCAAATATTAAAAAAGTAATTTTAGAGATGGGAATTGAATATAAGGGTGAGATGGATTTTTATCTATCACTAGTTCGTCCTGCCACCGCCATAGTTACCAGAATCGCCTATCAACATACTGAGTTTTTGCAAGGAGTTGAAGAGATAGCGAAGGAGAAAGGAAAATTAATTGCCCAGCTTCCTAAAGAAGGCAGTGCCATATTAAATTGGGACGATGTTAGAGTGAGATCAATGGCTGAGTTAACAGATGCCAAGGTTATATTTTTTGGAACGAATCCTAAACAGTGTCATGTTTGGGGAGGTAATATTAAAACTGCCAACTATCAAACAGTTTTTGAGTTAAATTATGGAGTAGAAAGGGTGGAGATTAGATTAAATTTATTAGGTAGGCACTTTGTAACCGCTGCATTAGCAGCAGCAGCTTTAGGAATTGATAATGGACTGTCACTAATCAATATAAAAAAAGGCCTAGAAAGTGTTAAGCCAGCCCCGCACAGGCTAGAAGCTTTTGAAGGATCTGGTGGATGGACTGTGTTGGATGATACTTATAATGCTTCCCCTGTCTCGGTTGAGGAAGCAATTAATCTACTTTGTGAACTTCCAGCTAGAAAACGCTTTGTAGTTTTGGGAGAGATGAGGGAGTTAGGTGAGTTTAATGATAAGATGCATCGGTCTGTAGCCCAAAAGATTTATAAAGAAAAGGTAGATTTTGTTTTACTTGGTGGTGGAAATGCGCAAATTATAGCTGATGAACTAATTAAATTAGGATATCCAACTGACCGATTAGAATCTAATCTATCACACTCTCAAATTGTCGGCAGTCTCTTAAAAAATGCTAAAAAGGGTGACCTAATCTTGGTTAAAGGGGCTAGAGCTGTTAAACTAAATGAGGTAGTGGAGAGGATAACTAAAAAATGATTGATTTACTGGGGCTTATATTGGTTTCATTTTTTATCACTAGTTTTTTATTAGTTCCCTTTATTGATCTACTGTTTTATCTTCGCCGTCGCTATAAACGTTTAAACAAAGGTGATGGAACAGATCAAGCTACCCCAATTCATAACCAGCTGCTAAAAGGCAAAGATATTGATACTCCAATTGGTGGGGGATTATTATTGATTCCCTTAGTAATCATCTTAAGTATTGGTTTTTTGTACTTTACCAGATACCAATTAACCCTCGAGATGTATGCTCTGTATGCAACGTTACTACTATTTGGGTTTATTGGCTCTTTGGATGATTTTAGGAAACTTTTTGTGTCTTTTTCTGGGAAGTATTCTGGGATTAGAACCAGATACATTCTTTTGTTTCAGTTAGTATTTGCAGCACTTATCTCATTATTTTTACACTACCATGTTGGTCTAAATAATATCTTTATCCCAGTGATTGGAAATGTTTTATTAGGATGGTGGTATATTCCTCTGTCGGTATTTGTGATTGTTGCTTTTGCCAATGCTTTCAATATCTCTGATGGACTAGATGGTTTATCAACTGGTTTATTAATGATTTGTTTATTTGCTTTTTTAGTTTTGGCTTCCTCGGTCTTTGATAACAATTTAGCCAGCTTTACTGGTATCTGGATTGGAGTGTTAATAGCTTATTTATACTTTAATGTTTATCCAGCTAGGGTTTATTTGGGAGATGCTGGGTCATTTGCCTTTGGGGCTACACTTGCAGTGATTGGGCTTTTAACGGGTAAGATTTTAGGGTTGGCAGTCATTGGAGGGGTGTATGTAATTATTATTTCCAGCTCACTTTTACAAATTTCCTCAAAAAAACTATTAGGTAAGAAATTATTCCCGGTGGCTCCAATTCATATGTTGCTAAAGTATATCGGTTGGGAAGAACCAAAAATTGTAATTCGTTTGTGGTTGGCAGGGATTATATTTGCTATCTTCGGCCTCTGGCTGGCCCTACTTTCTCGATGATGCTGCAACTGTTAGAATGAAATAGTGAGGAAGTTGAGAGAGCAACAAATCTTTAATCAAAGGCCCAAGTTTGATTTACCACTTTTGGGTGTAGTAATCTTTTTAACTTTATTTGGGTTGTTAATGGTTTATGATGCCTCATTATCAGAGGCCTTTAATGATTTTGGGGACGCACATTATTTTATTAAACAGCAAATTATTTGGGTGGGATTGGGATTGGTTGGTTTAGTATTTTTTAGTTTTTTTAAATATCAATATCTGCAAAAAGTTGCCTTACCTTTTTTTCTAGTTTCAGTACTGCTTTTATTATTAGTTTTTATACCGGGATTGGGAGTTTCAGCTGGAGGAGCTCATCGTTGGCTTAAGATAGAGTCAATAACAGTTCAGCCAGCGGAGGTAGTTAAGTTTGCCACAATTATTTTTTTAGCTACCTTATTTAAAACACAAGTTAGAACCAAATTATTTCTATTGATAGTTGTAGTAGTGTCAGTGCTGGTGGGTTTACTACAAAAAGATCTAGGTTCAGCAATAGTTTTTAATTTAATTGCTTTTGGCATGTATTTTTTAGCCAATGGGCCAATTCTATATTTTATCCCTTTATTAGTTTTAGGAGTCTTAGGGGTGATTGGATTTATCGTAACCTCTACCTATCGGGTCAAGCGCGTACTAGCTTTTTTAGACCCCTTCTCTGACCCCCAGGGGTACTCTTATCATATATCTCAAGTTTTAATAGCTTTGGGTTCAGGAGGGTTTTTTGGGCTGGGGATTGGTCAATCACGACAAAAGTATAGTTTTATACCAGAAGTTACCACTGACTCGATATTTTCGGTTGTTGGTGAAGAGTTCGGTTTTTTAGGAGGAATAATTTTAATCTCACTCTTCGCATTTTTATTAATCAAGGGTTTAAATATTGCTGAACGGGCACCAGATGTGTTTGGAAAACTGCTGGCTTCAGGATTGACTCTTTGGTTAGGGTCACAGGCAGTTGTAAATTTGGCAGCGATGGTATCTTTGATTCCCTTGACCGGGGTTCCGCTACCATTTATTTCCTATGGTGGATCAGCAATATTAGCTAATCTGGCAGCAATTGGTATACTACTCAATATATCAAAACAATCAAGCAAAACATGAAAGTACTTGTTACTGGAACCCATTTTACGCCTGCTCAAGCGGTTATCAATGAGTTGTTAAAAGATCCCAACAATAAAATTCTATATATAGGGAGAAAGTTTACCAGAGAAGGAGATAAAACTTGTTCAGTTGAGTCGCTAGTTTTACCCAAATTAGGGGTAAAATTTATTCCCATTATCACAGGAAGACTGCAACGTTCATTTACTATATATACAATTCCCTCACTGCTAAAAATGCCGATTGGGTTTATACAGTCGTTGTGGATTTTGGCTCGAGAGAAACCAGACATTGTGCTGTCTTTTGGAGGGTACATTGGAGTACCGGTTGTTATCTCAGCCTGGTTTTTATCTATTCCGGTCATTTTACATGAACAAACCCTGGTCAGTAGTTTAGCAAATAAAATCTCAAGTTGGTTTGCTAATAAAGTGGCTGTCTCCTTTCCAGAAAACATGGATTATCCACAAAATAAAGTTGTACTAACTGGTAACCCCATCAGAGGAGAGCTATTAAGGAACTCAGATCATGCCAGTCCTGATGTTAAGAAAATTATTGAGCGGGCAAAAAAAGACCATCTGTCATTGTTATTTATAACTGGGGGCAATCAAGGATCTCATACCATCAATCAGGTCGCAGGAGAGTGTTTAGTTAACCTCACTAAAATTTGTTGCATAATCCATCAAACTGGAGATTCCAAGTTTAACGACTTTGATAAATTAGTAAAACTAGGCAGTGGATTAGAAGATATGGATAGGTATTTAGCTAAAAAGTGGCTTGACGTGGAGGATGTATCTTTTATTTTAAGAAACGTAGATTTGGCTGTTTCTAGAGCTGGGGTAAATACTTTACAGGAACTGACGTACTTTTCTGTACCGACAATTGTTATTCCCATAAAAGGCCATTATGAACAGCTAAAAAATGCCCGCTATTTTTCTAACCTAGGAATAACCCAGACTTTGCCACAGACTACCCTTAACAAAGAAAAGCTATTAAAGTTTGTGACAGATGCCCTGGAAAATATCTCACAATTAAAACAACAATCTCAAAATGCCAAGGGAATTATTATTCCAGATGCAGCCAAAAGAGTTAGCTTGGAAGTTTGGTTGATTTACAAACAGTTCCATGGGGTATGAAATTAAACAAGGTGCAAGTCCTGACTCCTTTAGTCTTTGTCGTTGTTTCAATAGCTGTGTGGCAGTTGGGTATATTAAGAGTCTCAAAAGTGTCAGTTTCTCAAGAGGGTATACCCTGTATAAGTGATGATGTTTTGCTAGAACAAACATTTATTCAGGATAATTTTTATTGGGAGATTGATCAGGCAAGGCTAGAATCTGAAGTTATCGTAAAGTTTCCCTGTGTGTTAGCGGTTTCTTTAAAGTATAAGTTTATAAATGAGGCTGAAGTTATCGTAAAAAATAGAAAACCAATTGCTGCGATCAAGAGTTATAGACCACCACTACCCGTGCTGTTTGATAATAAAGAAGCGACGCCTTCGTCGACCTCAGCCGTTTTGAATTGGAGTTTTCCTGATCTGGTGGCTGAAAATGAGGTAGTTGATAAATCAGGTAAGGTGTTTTTGGCCAGTGATACCTCTTGGCTACCGTTAGTATTAATAGATAGGCATGACTTGAAGGTGGGAGATGATATCAACGACATTTTATTTACTAATTTAACTGAAATTTTTAGTAAATTTTCTGAGGTGGGTTTGTCGGTCTATAGAGTCAAGATTGTAGGACAATATTTAATGACTGATAGTAGTCCGGGAATAGCATTAAACCTGGAATCAGACATTAAAAGGCAATTAGCCTCTTTACAACTGATCCTGAGTAAATCTAAAATAGAGCAGAGGGAGGTTTCGTCAATCGATCTTCGTTTTGCTAAACCTGTAGTGGTGTATTCTCCAAAGAAATAATATGGCGAAAGATAAACAAAGTTTGACTTGCACCATCTTTACAATAGAGAGGAATTTTGTATATGGCGAAAGATAGAGTTTTATGTGCGGTCGATATAGGATCATCAAAAGTAGCAACTCTGATTGCCAGTGTTAGTGAGGACGATAGATTAAACTTAATTGGGGTCTCTGCAGTTTCATCAAGAGGTGTCAAAAAGGGTCAGGTGGTGGATATTGACGATGCTGTTGCTTCAATCACGGAAAGTATCGAGGCAGCAGAACGAATGGCTGGGTACTCGATTTCATCAGTGTTTGTCACTGTTGGAGGACCGCAAATTGAAAGTACTAACTCTCATGCGGTTGTTGCTATCGCCAAACCTGAGGGTGAGATTGAGGAAAACGATGTCTTGCGGGTAAATGATGGCGCCCGAGCAGTTACGTTACCTGCCTCGAAGGAGATACTACATGTAATCCCGCGGATGTTTACGGTTGATGGTCAAGAAGGTATTAGGGATCCGGTGGGGATGACCGGAGTTAGACTGGAAACGGACACTCATATTGTAACCGCTTCAACGGGAGCTATGAAAAATTTAGTCAGGTGTATGAGCTTGGTTGGAGGTATTAATATCGACGAACTGGTTTTCTCAGGGATTGCTGCTTCATATGCTACACTGACAGACACTGAAAAAGAGTTAGGGGTAATTTTGGTAGACATTGGTGGCGAGACAACAGATATCGTTATTTTTGTCGATGGTGCAATCGCTCATTCGGCGGTAATCCCAATTGGAGCCAGACACATTACCTCTGATTTGGCAGTTGGATTGAGAGTGTCCTTAGAGTCTGCGGAGAAGATCAAGGTTTATCTGGGAAAATTAATTAAAGCACCAACTCTACCTGAGGCCACAGAAAAAGGGGTAAAGGTGAAAGATGAGTTAATTGATATTAAGAGTTTAGGCATTACCGAGGAGATTAAAATGAGTAAAAAAACAGCGGTAGATTCAATTATTAGACCTCGAACCAGAGAGATATTTGAACTGATTGGTAAAGAGATTAAAAAAAGTGGCTTTGCTACTCAAACGCCATCGGGATTAGTGATTTGTGGTGGTGGAGCTTCAACAGTAGGAATATTAGAGCAGGCAAAGTATACCTTAGGATATCCAGCTAGGGTGGGTAGGCCAGAAGGGCTAAATGGTTTGACTGAGGAGATTGACTCACCCTCGTTTGCTGCAGCTGCCGGTTTGATTTTGTATGGGTCTAAATCAGCTGTTTCTAATAATTTTGGTTTACCAGCACTGACTACGGGTTTACCGATTCAGAAGCTAGTTCAAAAGGGAATTGATCTGGTGAAGTCCTTTTTGCCCTAAAAACTGCCCCAAATTTGACACACTTATAACTGCCTGTTACAATCGCCGAAACTACTCTTATTATGCTGATTAAGCCAGATGTACAAAGGTTCGCGAAAATAAAAATCCTAGGACTTGGTGGCGGTGGTGGAAATGCAGTATCTTCCATGATAAATACTGGCCAGATTCAGGGTGTCGAATTTATCGCTGTCAATACAGATGCCCAGGCCTTGCTAGCGAATCCTTCCCCTACTAAAGTTCAGATAGGTGAGACCTTAACCAGAGGGTTGGGTGCGGGAGGTAATCCGGAGGTAGGGCGTCAGGCAGCTGAGGAATCGGTACAAAAACTTGAGGATGTTTTATCTGGTTCGGACATGGTTTTTTTAACTGCTGGCATGGGTGGAGGAACAGGGTCAGGAGCGATCTCCGTTGCCGCGGGTATTGCTAAAAAACTAGGAGCCCTAACCGTGGCAGTGGTTACCAAGCCGTTTCAGTTTGAAGGGTCAAGGAGGATGATGATCGCTGAAGAATCTGTGGAAGATCTAAAAGACAAGGTTGATGCCTTGATTGTGATCCCCAATCAGCGGTTATTAGAGGTGGTTGATAAAAATATGACCCTGGCAGAGGCTTTTAAATTAGCCGACTCAGTTTTAGGACAGGGTGTTCAAGGCATATCAGATCTAATCACCATGCCAGGCTTAATTAATGTTGACTTTGCTGATGTTAGAACGATTATGACTAATGCCGGAAGTGCCTTGATGGGTATAGGTCATGCAACTGGTGATAATCGGGCTGAGTTGGCTGCCAGACAGGCAATTGCCTCACAGCTTTTGGAGGTCTCAATTGAGGGAGCTAAGGGAGTTTTGTTTAATATAGTTGGTGGACCCGATCTAGGTATGGATGAGGTAGATAAAGCAGCTAAAGTCATCTCTTCTGCTGCTGATCCAGATGCTAATATTATTTTTGGGGCCACCATCAAAGATGAGATGGTGGATCAAATTAAAATCTCGGTAATTGCGACCGGTTTTGATCAAACTAGAGCTAAGTTTAGGGAGTATGTAGGTGCCGGGCTTCCGCAAATGGGAGCCATGGGAAATATGGGAGTTCCACAATCTTCGTACTCTCAACCCCAGACGATATTCTCTCAATCCTCAGATGATAATTTATATCAAACCGACAGCAGTTCTGCTGAGGAAGAGTCTGTAATTGAGACTCCCCGGGTTGTTGAAGAAGACTCTGATAAATGGGAGATTCCCACCTTCCTTCGCCGAAATAACTAACCAATCTTGTTTTCGGACAGTAATAATTTTTCTCAAGGATGTATACATTATTACGTACCTACAACAAAATGTTATTAAGTAAAGAAGTGAGAAATAAGTTTATTTTGAGATTCAAGTTTATCTGATTCAATATATTCCACCTCAGTTCTAACTCCAAAATAATCTCTCAGGTATGTAACTACCTCATAACAAGCATAGGGATGAACGAAAACACTTGCTTGGAGTTTGTAAAAGCCTAATCTTTTCATGTTTCTTCTTAGTAACTCACGAGACGAGTTTTTGGTAATAGGAATATCAAAGATAATTATTCTCCACCTTCCGTCCCATTTATTGGGTCTATTGATCTTAATAGTATGGATTTGTAACCTTCTCAAGTATTTACGACCAACAGAACTTAATTTGATTGTGGTCACTCCACTTTTTCTCTTAACTATCTCCACTAACCCACGTTTTTGAAGTCGTTTTAATTCTTGGTAAATTCTTGGATAATCAATTTTAGAAAGAGTTTGAATTGCTTTTGCTAGTCCTGGAGCTATTGTCACGGTAGCCACCAAACCTACGACACCCAACCCCGTTAGAATATTTTTTGCAAGTTCTCGTTTCTGGTATACCATATATACATATTATTGTACGTGCAACAATATGTATATATTAGTTTTAGAGACAGATTTAATATCAATTATTGTCTGTTTTTTGATAAACACGTATAATTTAGCTCAGGTTATGAAGTTTAATCCAGTTGATCCAAAACGGGACTTTGTAGCTCTTGAGAAAGAGGTATTAGAGTATTGGCAAAAAGAGGGGATTGTTGAGAAATATCTTCACAAGAATGATTCTTCAGAAAAGAAGTTTTCTTTCCTAGATGGACCAAAGACTGCAAATAACCCATTAGGTGTCCACCATGCTTGGGGTAGAACTTACAAAGACCTTTGGCAAAGGTTTTATAACATGAAGGGTTACAAGCAAAGATTCCAAAATGGTTACGATGAACAGGGGCTGTGGGTAGAGGTAGAAGTAGAGAAAACTCTGGGGTTAAAAAGTAAGAAAGATATTGAGAATATTGTCCCTGGGGATAAAGTAGCGTCTCTGGAGAAATTTATTACTCTTTGCAAAGAAAGGATTGCTAAGTATGGAGATGTTATTACTAACCAATCCCAAAGATTAGGCCAATTCATGGACTGGGACAACTCCTACCATACTTCCTCAAGCCAGAATAATTACATGATCTGGCATTTTCTGAAAAATGTCCATCAAAGAGGCTGGCTATACAAAGGTTTTGACTCGGTTCCTTGGTGCCCCAGGTGTGGAACAGCTATCTCACAACATGAGATGCAAACTGAAGACTATAAAGAGGTCACCCACAAGTCCTTATATGTGCCTTACTTAATTGAAGGAGAAAAGGATTCATACTTACTAATTTGGACTACAACCCCCTGGACACTTCCAGCCAATGTTGCAGTCGTAGTCGATGGAGAGAAAGATTATGTAGCAGTAAAAGATAATGGAAAGTTATATTTTCTTTCAAAAACAGCTTGTGAGAGGATGGGGTTAAAGGCTGATTGTACAATAAAGGGTCAGGAGTTAGTGGGTAAAAAATATAGCTCTCCATTTGATCATTTGCCCAGGATTCAGAAAGCCTTGGGGGATACAGGTCATCAGGTAGTAGCAACAGACTCTTTAATCCTGCCCATTTCAGATGAGGAGGGAACAGGGTTAGTTCACATTGCGCCAGGTGCTGGAACTGAGGATTTTCAACTGGGTAAGAAATTAAAGCTTCCAATCATAGAGGTGATCGATGAAGAGGCTGTTTACCTAGATGGGATGGATCAATTTTCTGGGAAGAACGCTAAGAATTATCCCGAGCTTGTAATAGATTATCTAAAAGAAAAAGGGTCGCTCTTTCACCAAGAGAATATATCTCACAGATATCCAGGGTGTTGGAGGTGTCACTCAGATTTGGTATGGAGGGTCGTTAACGAATGGTATATCTCTGTCGATACTCCTGATCCAAAAGATGGAGAGACATTTAGACAAAAGATGATCAAGGTGGTAAAACAGATGACATGGCAGCCTGATTTTGTGGAAAAGAGAGAGCTGGCTTGGTTGGAGAACTTACATGATTGGATGATCTCTAAAAAAAGATATTGGGGTTTGGCTATACCGATCTGGGAGTGTAGAAAATGTGGAAATTTTGAGGTGATTGGCGGAGAGGCAGAACTCAAAGAAAAAGCAATTGAGGGATTAAGTCAGTTTGAAGGGCATTCACCACACAGACCCTGGATTGATCATATTAAAGTTAAATGTTCTAAATGCGGTGAGGTTATACAAAGAGTTTTCGATGTTGGCAACGTTTGGCTGGACGCCGGAATCGTACCTTATTCTACGCTGACTCCAGTAGCCGGAGAGGTCCCAAGTTATATAACAGATAAAAAGTATTGGAGTGAGTGGTTTCCACCGGATTTTGCCATAGAGATGTATGAACAGACCAGGCTATGGTTTTATGCCATGATTGCCATGAGTGCAGCGTTAGAAGAAAAGCCACCTGTGCAAAGAATTTTTGGACACGGACGTGTGGTTGACGAAAAAGGTGAAGAGATGCACAACTCAAAAGGAAATGCAATTATTTTAGACGAAGTGTTTGAAAAAGTGGGGACAGATGCCATGAGATGGCTTTTTATGAGCGCTAATCCCAGCTCTGATGTCCGCTTTGGATATAACCTGATTGACGATGTCAGGAAAAAATTTACTCTAATCCTGTGGAACTCATATAAGTATTTTGTAGATTATGCCACTCTTGCTTCATGGAGTTGTGAACTAATCCCGCCTGATATTAGAGAGAAACTGACGGTCCTTGATAGATGGGTACTCTCACGCTTGACAGAGGTAGTTTTAGTAGTTAATGAGAAACTAGAAAAATATGACTCGGCATCTGCTGCTCGAGCTATTGAGGAATTTGTGGTTAATGATTTATCTACTTGGTATATAAGGCGTTCCAGAGGTAGGGTTGGTCCAATCGCTGATAAAGACGATGAAGGAATATTTTTGTCCACGACTTATGGAGTATTAGTGACTTTAACTAAATTATTAGCGCCTTATATGCCGTTTATCTCAGAGAGTATGTTTAGAAATTTGATAGGGGAGGAATCAGTTCACCTACAAGATTTTCCATTGGGAGACAAAAGTTTATTGGATCAAAAATTAGTTGATGATATGAAAGTTGTTAGGGAGATAGTTGAAAAAGGTCATGCGCTGCGAAAAGAAGCTAATATTAAATTGAGACAACCATTATCTAAATTAAATTATGGTTCAGAATTCTCAAAACTTTCTCCAGAGTTGGAGCAGATATTGGCTGATGAGTTAAACGTTAAAAGTGTTGAGTTCAATTCTTTGACAAAAAATTCTCAGTCCATAACCTTGGATATAAATATTACTCCCCAACTTCAGACTGAAGGAGAAGCACGAGAACTAATCCGTCAGATTCAACAATTAAGGAAAGACCAAGGTTTAACGTTAACTGATCAAGTTAGAGTGACAGTTGTACATAAACCAGATGATCAGGAATTAGAAAGATTAATTTTAAAACAGACAAATGCAACTGTTTTGACAGAGGGTTTAGAATTAAAAGTAGAAGTAGTAAATAATGAGTAAATCGTTAACTCAGGTATTATTGCCTGACCTCCTTTTAACTTTACCGATTGTTTTTTTATTATCTCTTAGTATTTTAGTAATCTACTCATCGAATCCAATTTTAGCTGCCCAACAAGCAATCTATGCATCGATCGGGATAATTCTGTTTTACCTTTGTTCTTTGATTGATTTTCGCTACTATAACCGCAGCATTAACTTGTTTTACTTGGGTGTTTTAATATTACTGATCATCACATTTATTATTGGTTTTGAAACTAGAGGCTCTGTTAGGTGGATTTCATTGGGTTTTTTTCAGTTGCAGCCCTCTGAATTAGCTAAGCCTATTTTAATATTAGTTCTGGCAAAGTTTTGGTCGCAAAAAGATACAGATTGGTTCCATATAATAAAAAGTGCAGCTATTGTATTACCCCTTTTGTTAATGGTTTTTCAACAACCAGACCTGGGAACAACCCTGACCTTGGGTGCCATCTGGGTATTTAGTTTAATTGGAGCAAACCTATCAATCATCAAAGCTGGATTAATGGCTGCTTTAACGTTGCCGGTTTTGTATTTAGGGAGCAATTTATTAAAAGATTATCAAAAAGATCGCCTGTTGAGTTATTTGTCGCCTACCCATGATCCATTAGGTACAGGATATAACGTTATCCAATCGACCATTGCTGTGGGTTCCGGACAAATTATGGGCAGGGGTTTGGGGCGAGGGACTCAATCCAGACTACAATTTTTACCAGAGTTTAGAACCGATTTTATCTTTGCTTCGATCGCTGAAGAGTTCGGTTTTTTGGGGTCTTTAATAGTATTAGGGTTATATGGGTGGTTGTTACTAAGGTGTGCTTATGTAGCAAGTTATATGACAGATAGATTTGGAGTGGTGGTAATTTATGGGGTTGTTGGGATGTTGTTTTTTCAAACGGTCGTCAATCTGGGGATGAATATTGGAGTTTTACCGGTTACCGGGATTACTCTACCACTTTTATCGTATGGTGGAAGTTCGTTGATTGGGACATTAATTTCTTTAGGGCTGGTGGCTAGTTGTATAAGATACTATAAAACTGTATAATTTCCCCTATGCAATACGCAGTTTGTGAGATATCTGGCAGGCAATACACCGTTAAACCGGAGCAAACATTGGAAGTAGATTATCTGGGTGATATTAAGAGCCTAAGTGTTAATAAGGTTTTGTTGATGGTGGATGGTGAAAAAATTGAGGTGGGGACTCCTTATTTAAATTCAGCCCTGGAGTTTGAGGTCATGGGAGATAAAAAGTTGGCAAAAGTTAGAGTTGCTAAATTTCACGCCAAAGCTAATTATAGGAAGGTAAAAGGACAGAGAAGAACCGTGAGTATAATTAAGTTGTCTGTCAGTAAGTCTGTAAATAAAAAGGAATCGGCCAAGACTGTGAAAAAGTCTTGACACGTCTTTTCACAGAGAGTAAGATGCTATAAATTGTATGGCACATAAAAAAGCAGGCGGATCAGCCAGTACAAATAGAGATTCACAATCTAAGCGCTTAGGCGTCAAAAAATATGGTGAGGAAAACGTTATCTCTGGAAACATTGTCATCAGACAAAAAGGGTCACATTTTTACCCAGGAGTGGGCACAAAAAAAGGCAATGACTACACAATTTATGCAATTACTTCCGGGAAGGTCAGATTTGTCACTAAGCAAGGTCGTCAGTTAGTGGAAGTAAGATAAATGGACTCAAACACAGATAAGGTATTTGAATTAGATATTAACCTGCTGGAAGCCAACCCTCTCCAACCTCGAGGTTTAATTACACCGGAATCACTAGCCGAGTTGGCAGAATCTATTAGAACTCATGGAGTATTGGAACCGATTGTGGTGGCTAAAACTCCGGCTGGTTATCAAATTATAGCTGGTGAGAGGCGCTGGAGAGCCTCGAAGTTAGCAGGATTAACCAGAGTTCCAGTACTCATTAAAGAAACAACTCCCCAGGGGATGTTGGAGATGGCGATTGTGGAGAACGTTCAAAGACAGGATTTAAATCCACTAGAGAGAGCGCAGGCTTATAGAAGACTAATGGATGAATTTAACTTAACTAACGCTGAAATTGCTCAAAGGGTTGGAAAATCACCAGCTTATATCTCCAATACTATCAGACTCTTAACTTTACCTGATGCCCTAAAGGATGCTTTAATGCTTGGTCAAACCACCGAAGGTCACGTCAGGGCTTTGGCCGGCCTAGAGGATCCTCATTTAATTGTTGAGGCGTATCGGGAGGTTTTAAAAAAGAGTTTATCGGTTAGAGCTACTGAGGAGTTGGTTAGAAAAATGAGGTCTCATCATGGAGTCCTACCAAAATTTGCTCCTACTAAGATGATGCACATTGTGAATGAAGAAGTTGATGATATTCAGCAAAGATTAACCAGTACCTTTTCCACTCTGATGTCTTCTAACGGTAACGGAGAGGCTAGCCGTAAGCCAGCCGTTAAGTATTTTCTCAGCTCCTCTCAAGCTAATTTGCAGATTAAACTTCCTGGAGATCCTGAAAAAACCAAAGAGGTGGTAAGTCAAATCTGTGAAGCCATCACAACATATTTCACCCAAGCTCCCTCAGATCGTTAGTTGGAAGACTTCCCTATAGGAATTATCCCCAGTTGGTTAATGGGCCAGTATCTAAAAAAGGCTTGACCAATAATTAACTCTTTAGTAATTGGTCCAAACTCTCGGGAATCAGAGGAGGCACCACGGTTGTCTCCCATCACAAAATACTGTCCGTTTGGAACCACCACCTCTTCACCATCTTGTAAGAAAGATTCACCGGGAGTTTTTAAATCTGTTGCTAGGTAGGGCTCCTGCAAGGATTTATTATTAAGATAAACTAAACCATCTTGTAGTTTAATTCTCTCTCCAGGTAGCCCAATGATCCTTTTAATAAATACTTGGTCATTATTCCTGGGGTTGGTTAAAATAATTACCTGTCCTCTTTGTAATTCTCCGAGTTTTACAGCTAGTTTATTGGTAATAATATAATCTTTATCGTGAAAGTTGGGAACCATCGAGCTGCCGGAGACTTTATGGGGTTCAGCCACAAAAAAACGAATTACTACCAAAATAGCTGCCATAATAGCTACAAACTCAATAAGCTCAATAACGTTTGATTTTAATTTAGAGCCAAAGGACTGATCCTCAAAAGTTTGATCCATTTACGTATTATCTAAAGAAACTTGAATAAGTGCAAGGGGAGACGTGGCTAATTCAGCCACGGTTTGGAACCCCGTGTTTGAAAGTCTCACCAGATTATATCAAAAATTAAAGAACCTGGGATTTTCGGAGGACTTCGATGCTCAACTCCCTTATTATAGAAAAAAATGATAAAAAGACACAAACCAGCTGTTGAAGCAATGTATACGAATGATACAGTAAGATGTATGGCGCATTCCGTTTGAGTTTAGTAGAATTAAATAATGACAAAACAAAAACCTAAAATACTTTCTCTCTTTTCTGGGTGTGGTGGGTTAGATCTAGGATTTATCAAAGAAGGATTTGAAGTTGTTTGGGCGAATGACAACTTCCACGAAGCCTGCGAAACCTATAAGCGTAACTTTGGTAATCATATCTATGAAGGAAGTATTACGGATGTGGATTTCAATAATACCCCTAATTGTGATGTTATAACTGGTGGTTTTCCATGCCAAGACTTTTCAATGATTTGGAAGCGTGGTGGGCTTGGAACAGATAGAGGAAATTTGTATAAACACTTCGTGCGTGCGGTGGGTACTAAACAACCAAAAGTATTTGTTGCTGAAAATGTTAAAGGGTTATTAACAGTAAATAAAGGACAGGCTATAAAACAAATTGTTAAAGATTTTCAAAACGTTACACCTCTTGGTTATAGAATATACGTAAATTTATTTAATTTTGCTCATTATGGAGCTCCCCAATTACGAGAACGAGTGCTAATTATAGGTGTAAGAAATGATCTTAATTACGAGTTTAATAAACCTAAACCCACACATAATGAAAGTACCTATGTAACAGCTGGACAAGCATTAAAAGATGTTGAGAAAGCCCCCCACAACAATGAACATATAAATATCATGAAAAGAACCAAAAAGATTATCAGTTTGATACCAGAAGGTGGCAACTTTACGAGTATTCCAAAAGATAGTCCTTACTATGTCAAAGGGATGATTAGTCACGTTTATAGAAGATTGGACAGAAATAAGCCTTCCAAAACAATTATTGCTGGTGGAGGTGGCGGAACATGGGGTTATCATTTCGAAGAACCAAGACCTCTAACTAATAGAGAAAGAGCCAGATTATTTGGATTTCCTGACGATTTTGTTTTTGAGGGTACAATAGCCCAAGTAAGAAAGCAAATAGGCAATGCAGTACCCCCCGTGGGAGTAAGAGAGGTGGCAAAAGAGTTAATGAAGCTATTTAATGACGATTATAAAAAGATTGAATCATCTTATTTGAAACCATTGTCAGGAGATGTGCTAAAGTATGTGAGGTTAGAACTAGAGGAGCAGCTTCCGTTACTCCCATCTCTATAATTGTTATGAAAAATCAGACAACGGTTGCTCCTCTATCAAACAATAGGAACGATTATCTAACAGTTGTCGAACTTCTTACTGAATTAGCTGAACAGGGCTTACCCTTACCTGAAAAGCAGATTCACTTTAGGAGAAAAAGCGGAGAAATAGATGGCCATATTGTCCCAGCAGAACTAAATTTTGTAAAAGTAAAAGGGTGCGGTTCGAGATTACTAATAAGCAAAGGTGATGTTATTAAGTACATTGTAAGGCTGAAAAAACAATCAGTAAGTATCACTTATAAAGATGTTAAAAGTGTTGTGGAAAACTACGATGACGTTATGCTCAAGCCTGCGCGGGCTGCGATGAGACAAAACAGAAACTTTACGGGTAAAATTGAAGACGAAATTAAAGGAAAATTAGTAGAATGGGGTCTTGCGAAATATGCTTACGAAATGATTGGCCTAGAGTTGGTTATTGATTTCGCATTAGTTACTATTACAACTCGCAAGAGAGACGAGGGGGACTTTGTTAAGTGTCTTGTTGAAGGTAAAGAAAAAAGCATACCTGATAATTTCAAAATATCTGTAAAATCTACATCAGGAAACCTGTTGGCTGTACCAGAGGTTGAAACAACATGGGAGGGTGAATGGTTTGTACTCGCAAAACTACACATAGAAAATAAATTTTTATACGACGCTATTAAGGCAGGTTTAGGGATTTACAATATAGACTTTGAACGTAATTTAGGTTGGTTTGAAATTAGGGGGTTTGTGTCCAAAAAAGACTTTACTGATTTAACGAAAAGTTACAAAGGAGTAAACTTGCCACTACCGTTTAAAATGGATAATGATTTTGGGAGAGATAATTATATTTTGCTTCCAACTCAACTAAATCAAAATCCTGAAGACTTTATCGAATTATTGAATAACGTTAAAAAAGTTGCATCGGAATAAGTTACTTGCTTGTCATAAGTAGTAATTATATTTACTCATCTTCAGACGACACCTCAATCTACCCAGTCTTTCCAGATTTTGTTTTCACAAATTAGTGGCCAGTAAGGGACTTGAACCCCTGACATCTGCAATGTGAATGCAGCGCTCTACCACTGAGCTAACTGGCCTCTAAATTGTATTTTATCAGTTTTCTTAGAAAACATATATTATATTGACAGTATATCATTTATAGCCTATAATGCTGAGATGTTCGAAGGCAGTCAGGAAATGAGAGAGATCTCGTTAACAGAGCGGATGATCCGTGCTTCTTCCCATGTACCTACAGTTGCTGTGGAAGACGTGGGGGATGCTTTAGGATTAGTTTATAATGCCCAGCGTAAATTGATTCCAGTGCCATCATCTAAAGCAAGAATTGATCTGGCCCATCGATTTAGCGCCGAAGAAATTGAGGCTGGTCTTAGTAGAATAAGAGCTCAATTTGGCGATGAAAGAGACAGCTCTCTTATCAGGTATTGGGAAGATCAGTTGCAGAAAGCCCATACATTAAATAGTGCCGAAGGAAATAGAGCCTTTATGGTAACAGAGAGGCCTTTTTCAATACGTGTCAGAGATATAATGAAAAATTATGGCTTAATTCCAGGCACCTTAGGAGGACCTGTCTATGGAGATTATTATGTAACTCGACATAGCACTACTGGTGAGGAAGATAATGGGTACTATATTTTTATGGATAGAGATCCATCTACCAGGGTTGAGATGAGACGATTTTTATTTTGGAAAAAACCTCAATTAATTAAAATTCCAGCTCGGGTAATAGGGGAGTTGAACTTTAAATATTTTTTCCCAAACAAGGAAAATTGCTGGAGGATAAATGTCTTTGGCCCAAATAACTTGGAGTTATTGACAGAGTTTGGGTTCGAATTAAATACCCAATTTGGAAAACCGGTTCATGTTCAATTATCTAATGAAAAAGAGAAAAATGAGTATATCCCATACGACCAACGTTAATGCCCATTTTACCACATTGACATCTTTGAACTTAGTTGTTACTACTTAATGGTAAATATCTTTCTGCCCGGAGGGGGTGAGATAAATGGATATAATAGGAACAACTGTAACAGGTGTGGTTGTTGATGCCCTAATTCAGGTTGGAGATTACCTTCCCCAATTTTTGGGAGGGTTGGTGGTTTTATTATTAGGGTTATTTATAGCCACTGGGTTAAGGGAGGTGGTCTTAAAACTGCTGGGTTTTTTAAGAGTTGAGGAGTGGTTTACCCAACTTGGGAGATGGTTAACAGTTGGTAAACGGATTGGAGCTAGAAAAGTTTGGTCCGAGATTTTGGCTGAGCTTGTGAGGTGGAGTATCGTGATCCTCTTTTTAGTACCGGCGGTGGAGGCTTGGGGATTACCCCGGGTTACCGATGTGCTAAATCAAGTACTACTCTTTTTACCAAATGTTTTTGTAGCAGTAGTGGTGGGATTTATTGGTTTTGCCATCGCCAACTTAATTCATGATATTGTTTCCAACGCTGCTTTGGGATTGGGTAGCAACTCAGCTCAAGCCCTAGCCAGTATTGCCAGGTATTCAGTAGTGTTCTTTACTGTTTTAGTGGTATTGAATCAACTGGGAGTAGCCTCGGATTTGGTGAGGATATTGTTTACTGGTATTGTGGTGATGTTGGCTTTAGCTGGTGGGATAGCTTTTGGTTTAGGAGGACAGGATTGGGCTAGAGGGACTTTGAAGGATTTGGCTTCCAGGTTTGAAGAGAGGTCTGAAAAGGTAAATTCTAAGAAATAGGCTTTTGGGTTCTGCCCACCCAGAGCTTGTGGTAAACTTATAAAGTGATTGGAGCGCTTTTTAAAAATTCAGCCTGGATTCTCTTATCTCAGACAATAATCAAGGGTATATCTTTTGCCTACACCATTTTTTTAGCTGGAAAATTAGGGGTGGATGGCTTTGGTCTTTATAGTGTTGCCTTGGCCTACTTTTCTCTGTTTGCCTCGTTTTCTGATATCGGGTTATCCAGATATTTAATTAGAGAGGGTGCAAAAGATCACAATGAGCTAAACAGATTACTTACCACAACGATACTATTAAGGTTAGTTTTAGTATTAATTCTTCTTTTCGGGGCGTTAATTTTACTGAGAAATTTTGACCCAGATCCTTTCCGGCTCCATCTTTCCATGTTGGCGATGTTGGCAGTTATCCCTCAAGCCATAGCTTTGACCTTTGACGGTGCCTTAATTGCTATTCAAAAAATTAAACTCTCATCTCTGGGAGTTTTACTACTTTCCTTATTAACTACAGCTTTGGGATTTTATTTTGTAAATAATGGCTACGGCGAGACTGGGGCACTGTCGGCTCTGATAGTGGCGGAGATACTCTACGCAATAATCATGTGTTATTTGCTGATAAAAAGCGGTGTCCATTTCCCATATACACATGGCTTATTTCATAACTTAAAAAATATTTTCTTAGGATCTATACCGTATGGCATTCTAGGAGTGATGGGTTTAATCTATTTTAAGGTTGATACGTTATTGCTTTCATATCTGAGGGGATCTTATGAAACAGGACTTTATAGTGCTGCCTATCGTTTTTTAGAGGCGTTGGTGTTTATTCCCTCAGCAGTGGCCACAGCAGCCTTCCCGGTTTTATCCAGGTTACATGAAGTAGATAACTCCCAGGTAAAAAAGATTTATCTCTCCTCGGTTAAAGCTTTAGGTGGCTTATCTATTATCATCACCTTGGGCTACATATTTTTATTGCCATATCTAATAACTTATTTTTTACCAGAGTACCAGGACTCGGTGCAGGTTATTCAAATTTTAGCTCTAACCATTCCCTTTATGTTTATTCATGTTCCGGCAGCTGTGGTTTTATTAACCTCTGATAAGTTTTTAAAACCGGTTATTATCCTTTCATTATTAACAGTGGGATTTAATGTAATAGCTAATTTGCTATTGATACCGACTTACGGGATATACGCTGCTGCTTGGATAACCGTAGCCTCCGAAATTCTATCTTTTACAGTCTTTTTCCTGCTGCTCTACAAGAGATTGCTGAGACATGCCTAATTTATCAGTAGTTATTCCTAGTTGGGATGGTTTAAATTTACTGAAAGTTTGTTTATCCTCACTGACAAAACAGACATATAAAGACTTTGAGATTATTGTCGTAGATAATGGTTCTCTTGATGGAACCGGGGATTTTTTAAATCAAAAATACCCAACAGTTAAGGTTATTCAGTTGGACAGAAATTACGGTTATGCAAAAGCTGCAAATTTGGGAATAAAATCAAGTAGCGGAGCTTACATATTATTATTAAATAATGACACTAAGGTGGATAAAAACTGCCTCAGTTATTTGGTCAAGGCAGCGGGCGGTCATCAAGAGTGTGGGATGGTAGCAGCTAAAATGTTAAGTTTGACAAATCCCAAAATAATTGATGGAGCTGGGGGATATATTGACGCAGTTGGACATGCTAATACAATTGGTTGGGGAAAACTTGATGGAGTAGAGTTTAATCAAGCAAAAAAGGTTTTTTTAGTTAGTGGGGGAGGGGGGTTATTTAAAAGAAAACTCTTTGACGAAGTAGGTTTATTTGACGAAGACTTCTTTGCTTATTTTGAGGATGTGGATCTCTGTTTCCGGGCTCAACTGAGAGGATTTACGGCTTGGTATGAGCCAAAGGCAATTATCTATCATATTCATAAAGCTACATCTGGTCGAAATAGAGGTTTTACTGAATATTTACAATTTAGAAATATGACCCAAATGATTATTAAAAATTTCCCTAAAGAGTTGTTGATGGAAGATTATAATTGGTTAAAAATTATATTAGTTAATGTTAATACCATAAGATACTTGTTTACTAAAGGTTTTTTTACAGAGGCCATTAAAGCCGAATTTTATATTTTGATGCATCTATCTTTACTTTTAAAAAAAAGAAGATATATCCAAGCAACCTTAAGAGTATCCACTCAATATATAATTGATAATATTATTCCTAAAAAAGTAACTCTGTTTGGGTTATTACAAAAAGGGTTTTAGATGAACTTAATAAAATTTCTTTTTATGGGAACAATTTTAGCGGTTTTGTTGGGTGAGTTTGGAAGGTTCCCTTTTGGAGGCTCCTCAACCTCAATCACTTTGATGGATATTTTACTATCCACCACGTTGGTATTATTTATAGTTTGGAAAGTAACTACTAAAGAGAAAATACTTATCCCCAAAAATTTTAAGTGGGTAGTTTATTTTTGGATTATAGGAATAGTTTCATTGGGACTATCACTAATATATTTCCCCATCCAGGAAATAGTAAAAGGTGGATCATATCTTGTGAGGTATATTTTATACAGCAGTAGTATGGTAGTGGTATTTAATTTGTTAAAGCAAAATATAATCTCCAGAGATAGTTTAATTAAACTACTCATCTCCGTAGGGATAATTCTTACTGGTTTGGGTTTTATGCAACTGGTTTTTTACCCCAATTTTGAGGATCCACCATTTTTTTTGACTGATTTTGGATTTGATCCACACCGAGGTAGATTAACCTCGACTTTTTTAGATCCTAATTTTCTTGGAGTATTTTTGGTAATGACTTTTGGCCTGGTAACATATTTGCTGTTAAAAAGACCGAATCGTAATAATTGGGTCTCTCTTCTCTTATTGGTTAGTGGTGTATTATTTACCATGTCGAGATCTGCTTATTTAAGTTTGTTTATTGTTTTAGCGGTAATATTTTGGCAAGCAAGAAGTTTACTGGTCTCCAAGTCCTCTATAAGAGGACTATTATTGGTGGCGCTAATTTCAGTGCTAGTATTAATGACTGTCCCACAGTTTCGAACTAGACTCAAGGGAGCCTTCTTAATAGATTCATCAGCAAGTTTAAGATTTCAGTCTTGGTGGAAAGGGATGGAGATTGTAAAATTTAATCCTCTATTGGGAGTTGGCTTTAATAATATCAGGATTGCTCAACAGGAACTTTATCTAACAGGGGTAGGTTCACCGGAGGGAGGACACGCTGGAAGTGGAATTGACTCATCTCTTTTATTTGTGTTATCTACTACAGGAGTTCTGGGAATAATAGTTTATCTTATTTTTTGGGGGAAGATGTTTAGGGATTTGTGGAAAAGCAATTCAATATCAGCAACTGTTTTTTTAGCAATTATAATATCACTGATTTTTAGTAGCCAATTTATTAACTCCTTATTTTTCCCAGCTATTATGTTATGGTACTTTACTATTTTAGGGTTGATAAACGAGTCTTCTGGTAAGTTGTGAAGAATTTCCCGCTCCGTCTGTTGCGGTCACGGTAATAATATTTTCTCCTTCACTTAATTCTAAGGTGTAGCTGTATTTTCCGTCTGCTTGAACTATAACTCTAAAATTATTGACCCTAACATCTATCTCGTCCTGAGTTTCGGCTAAGCCACTAACCGTAAACTTTTTTTCTTTAGTTTCCTGATTATCAGAGGGAGAGTTAATTTCCAAAGTAGGTTTTTCGTTATCAAAGACTACCTTGATTGGTTTTGACGACAAACTTTTTTTATCTTCCAGATTAACTGCCTTACCACTAATGAAATTACTACCAATATTTAATTCTATTGGGTCGGAGATAAAACTACCATCTTCCCTAGCTTTGGTAGTGCTTTTTAACTCATCATCAAGATAAATCTCTACAAAATATGAGGATTGAGCGTAGCCTTTGATGCTAATAGCTGCCGAGTTAGTAGCTTCATAGGGAATATTTAGAACAGGTGGAGCTATGGTTGTGTCCTCAATAGTCTCGGTAATTTTCGTGGTTGTTTTAAATTGGTTTAAGACTGATAAACCGCCTATAAAAGTTGGCAGAATCCAGCTAATTAGGGCAAAGCCAAAAACAGCAATAATAATAATGGAAAGAAATAACCTTTGCCTAACTCTCTTTTCAGACCGCTTAATAGAAAACGGTTTATACCGTGACTTATATCTTTTCATATATACATTCTAATACATTAGAGCCAGCGGTGGGACTCGAACCCACGATCCCGACTTTACGAAAGTCGTGCTTTTCCTCTAAGCCACGCTGGCATATCTACCTTGAGTATATTTTACACAAAACCCATACTTAACGTACAATTCCCACATGATCAAGATCAAAAGCCTCAAACAAGCAGAGGAGTTTTTATATAAACAGATTCCTAAAGAATCAACCCAGATTTATAGTGGTGCTTTTGGATTAAAAAGAACCAAGTATTTACTTAAGCTTTTAGGAGATCCCCAGGAAAAAATAAGGGTGATTCACACAGCTGGAACTTCAGGCAAAGGTTCAACCTCCTATTTAATTAGTCATCTATTACGGAATTTGGGTTTTAAAGTTGGTTTACATCTATCTCCACACCTAGTAGATATTAGAGAGCGGGCTCTAATAAATAATAAGATCATCAAGGAACAACAATATATTAAATATCTGAATGAGCTTATTCCCTATCTATCAATAATGGGGAAAACGGAATGGGGCAAAGCTACATATTTTGAAACCTTAACAGTGCTAGCCTTCTATATATTTTATCAAGAAAGGGTTGATTATGCTGTTTTCGAAACGGGTTTGGGCGGACTGCTTGATGCTACTAATGCCATTGAAAATCCCAATAAGTTAGCGATTATCACCAGAATTGGACTTGACCATACCAAAATTTTAGGCAAAACAATTAAAGAGATAGCATTCCAAAAAGCCGGGATTATTCATACGGGTAACCAGGTGATAGCTTTACACCAACACTGGTTTGGCGAAAAAGTACTTGTTGATACTGCTAAAACAACGGGAGCTGAGATGACTTTAGTCAGTAAAGGCAGAAATTATCTGCACATTAAAAGTTTTATAGATAAAACTGAATTTGATTTTCAGATAGGCAATCTAAGTATAAACAATATAAAGTTGACTATGATAGGGGAACATCAAGCTGAAAACTGTGGCCTGGCCTTAGCAGTTCTTTATAAGTTAAGCCAAAAATACAACTTTAAATTAGATTTGAGTAAAGTTAGGAAATCATTATCCACAGCTCATTTTCCAGGCAGGTTTGATGTAAAAGTAATATCAGGTAGAACGGTTATTCTTGATGGGGCTCATAACGCCCAAAAGATGGGCTCACTAGTGAGCACAATTCAACATCTTTTACCGGGTGAAAAGTTAAGTTTCTTAGTGGCTTTTAAGAAGGGTAAAGATTATTACTCTTGTTTAAAATTAATCACTAAAATTGCCGATTCAATTATAATTACCAGATTCTTTGTTGGAGATGAACCTGCGTTGGCTGAAGACCCTGAGAAAATCAAAAGAGTTTTGAATAGATTGGGATATAAAAATTATCAGGTAGTAACTGATCCAAAACAAGCCTTAAAGATGTCCTTAGGTAGTGGGGGTTTTCCTTTGGTGATTACCGGTTCACTGTATTTTCTATCTGATATCTATGGATTTATGGCTGGCGATTAAAACTGCCGGAGAGCTGTGATGCATAACTGCGGGACTGGGATTAACTAATAAATTTTTACCCTGATCCCGGATGGCAAAACCCCCACTCAGTCCTTGTGCTCCTATGGCTGTTGTCCAGTCTAAATTTTCAGTGAAAACATTGTTAATTCTGTAAATATCTTGAAATGTTAACGGTTCTTTGTGAAGAGGGTGTCTTTTAACGGGACTAAAATATACAGTTTTATCTGCCCATTGTAGCCACCAGCACCAGGATCCAAGCGAATTACCTATTGTCTCCTTTTTGCCAAAATGATGCCAATCTTGAGCCATTAAAGTGGCAAAGTTATCGCTATTGGCAGAATATACTAGTTGAGCTACAGCCGATTTATTGTTTGATGATTTTCTAATACCTTCCTGATCAACAATTTTTAGCTCTCCTTTGTTGTTAACTGCTAGTCCTCCTGAAAAAGGCTCATTAAACTCACTACCGTTGGGAAATCTGTGAACAATTGTCTGACTACCATAATCAACTCTATGGGCGGTGGTGTAGTGGGAAAATTTAGAGCTAAAAGATAGTCCACTAAAGTAGTTTCCTTCTAGTGGCCCAAGAGGTAGGGTAATATGGGGAAAGTCTAAGTCTCTGGTATCTCTGTGGCCATTAGAACTCTGATTGAAGGCAAAGGATAGCTTTGACAAATCCATAGCCCAAACATCAATCATTGATCCGTCAGTTATTCGCGGTAAAGAAAGTAGAAAAACCCGGAAATTAGCTGGAGATAGAGTATCTTTAACAACTATATCGGAGCCTGCGTAGTATTGTTTTAGAGTTTCTGGATTGGGTTTTAAGCCAAAGACATCCCTGAAATATCGCCTGGCCTGTTCGTACATGTTGTGTATCTTACTAATTCAAACTGTGCTTATCAAGAAGAGATATTAGCCAATAAAACCACCGGCATAATAGAAGTAATAGATCTTTTCCTTATCCTTTAGTATCTCTTCTGTTCCAGAGAACTCCTCAATACTACCTGAAGTATCTGCTTGGCAAGTATATAGATAATTCTGGTGTTCCCATCTAACATTGTGCCACAATCTTACCTCGTCCCATCTCTCCATCAGTGCTCCTCTTAAGATTTTATCTGCCTCTTCTTCTGATACTTTTGAAAAATTTCCAAAATAACTCATTGATAAAATAGGGGTATCTTTAAAATAAACAGTTTCTAACCCCATAAAGATGCTGTTACCTAGGTTATAGATATCCCGGTATAACCAATCATCTTCTTGGTATTCCAGTTGTTTCATCTCTGGAAAGGCAGGTTTTACTTTACCACCACCAGAGCTATAAGTTTTGATTCTGGCTTGAAGCAAAAATTCCTGTAATCGTACTTTATCCATTTGTGAATAACTAAAGATCAATTTCAGGTCGAGGAGGAACTAACGTAACTCTATCCTGTGGTGGAACGTGAGCTAATGCATCTGCAACAGATCTCCAGGGATTTCGTGGAATACCATTTCTTCCTTCTTGAATGGGATAATCAATAACTTCACTTGTAACTCCTCCAATGTTAAACTCGGGCACTTTTAAACTTCTGGGTTTTAGAATTTCAGCAATACCTATTTGCGAGACTTGATTAGCAATGTCAACTCCAATACTCTCGGGATTATCCGAGTGGTCTGCACACAAAGAATCACCATCCAGTATAGAATTTTCTGATGTTCCTTCAGCGGAGTCTCTATCGGTCACATCTTAATTGTATACCCCTCTAATTAATTGTCAATCTTTTCTTGTTTAATACGGGAGGTACAAATTTAGACCAAAAACCGTAAGCTTTGCTTATTTTTAGCCATGAAAGGCCTGGCCTTATATGCTTAGATAGGGAGATTCAAGTTATTCCGAAATATCTAGTAAATTGAAGCTATGGTATACTATAGAGATTGTTTTTATTATTATGGCAGACTGGATTGAAAGAGCTCGTTTATACTCACAAGGAAGAATAACACCTCCTGTCCCAACTGAACTCTGCAAAGAGGAAAAAGAGTGTGTATCTATTCTTAATTCCCTAGGTTTTCCTAAAAGTTTAGAAGAGATTCGAGATCAGGTGTGGAAGGGTGGAGATATAGTTTTTACTAATACTCATCGACATGGCACGGGAAATAGTATGTTAACAAATACGGGATTTGAGTTAAGTGCAGTTTATCCACATGCAAACGCACACAGGGGTGCTGAGGGTAGTGGTGAAAGGACTGGCTATACCAAGGGGTCAAAAAATGATCCTGGGGTTGAAGGGAGGGAGAAAACTACAAGTCTACAGATTATGATTGAGTGGAGCCAAACAGAGGGAGTAATAGGTCCAATCACATTAGTTGATTATGATCAAAGACGAGATATTATTGGCAAGAATGCTTACGATGAAAGATTATTAAGAACAGAACCCATGCAGGTTCGTACGGAATGGTTAACCATATTTTTAAAACAGGCTCGTTCCACTACTGTGTATCAAATTGAAAAGTTCTTTGCAATAAGTTGTGCAAGTCGTATCCATACTGGATATACCGTACCCTCTTTGGAAGTAACAGGATTATATGATATTAACCGTCTGGTAGGTAAAAGAGAGCCCTACAGTCCATTGATTGATCTTTCAAATCTGATTAGGGCTAGAGCACAGGCAAGAAGGGATTGTATAAAGAATTGCCCTTTGAGAGCTATGCAAATTAAACAACGGATGGAAGCAATTAATGCTTCAAATATTACTAGCCTAGTAAGGTTACATCACGAGATGGTGGGGTGTAATGGACCCATAACCCGAAAAGGTGTCCCTGCCTGTGCCCTGTAAATAAAAATGCTATTTTTTTTTGGAGCGGGAGATGCAAGTTATTTTGAACTAATCCTCATTAATTTCCTGTCTCAACTTAATAATTTAATGAAGTTTTACCAAAATACAGAAATTGAGAAAATTTGATAGAATCGAGCTATGGATATTATTGAAAATGGTTATAGACCTGCAACTGAAGTAAAAGGAGTATTAACTACAGAGATATTTAAAAATCCTAAACCCGAAGATGTAATTCATTATTTTAGATCAGAAAAAAGCATAGTCCCTGAGCTTCAACAGGCTATCCAAGCAACTGTGTTAATAAGTAAAGATAGAAACTTACCCAGTGGTAGCGGAGTAATAGTTAACTATGAAGGTAAAAAATATGTAATTACGGCAACCCATGTAATTGGAGACTTAATTGTAGATGCTAATACTGTCGAACACTGCTATTACAAGGATAGAAAGGGAGAGATAAAAGAAGTTGACTTAACTCAGGCAGATTTGCTATATGAGAGTACTACTGCTGAAGAAAAAGGATTACAAGCTACAGATGTAGCAATATTTCCCTTTGAAGGTGACAATGAAGGAGTAGAAATGTCGAGTTTAGATATTAATCCAGATGATAACCAGGCTGGAGCTGCAATTGGTTTTCCTGGAGAATTTCATGAAGCTTGGAAAAAGAAATTAGATCCACTTGTTTCTATGGGAAGCATATATAAGAAAAAGCCAAAGGAAGTTACGCCCGCTCTCAGAGCTATCCTGGATGAGTATTCGCAAAAGACAAGACGAAAAGAGGGACAAGATTTACATGTTTACTTCACAGGTAGAGTTGTCCCGGGAAATAGTGGCGGACCTTTAGTAAATAAGGATGGAAAAGCTTTGGCAGTTTGCCATGGACCAAGAGGACATTTGGGAAAAGAGGATGGAATTGAGAGATTTAGTGATTTTAGACCAATACTGAAGGAGATAGTTCAAATCCCGTCTCCTTCTTAAGTGGTTTAAGCACAAGACGATTGGAAAGGATAAGTTTACATTGAACTCGAAACTGAAGCTAAGGATGAGAGAATTATGTTAAAAAGGCACACTGCCCCGTCTGGAGCGGGAGATGCAAGTTATTTTGAACTAATCCTTGTCAATTTTCTATCTTATTTCAACAATTTGGTGACGGTTTATCAAGAAAAATAAGCCGAAAAATGATATAATATTAAGTATGATTAACTGGAATATAAACGAAGATAAATTCAAAAAAGAGAATCCTAAAGAATATAAACTCTGGAGACTTCAACAACTCATAAACTACGGATTAGATGGGGCAAAGCTAGACCGGGAGGAGGTTAAAAAGGCTTGGCCACAGATTAAAGAGCAGCTTGATCCATACAAAAGAAGGGTAATGGAATTTTTATTATGGGGAAATCTATACTCACTCCCAAACAACTTAACTTTCTGGAGTTTATCCAGCAAGACAAACAAATAACAAAAAGGTTCTACTTCACAGGAGGGACTGCTCTTGCTGAGTTTTACCTCCAACATCGTCTATCTGAAGACATTGACCTTTTTACCGAAGAGCAAGAGGTTAATCAGATAACGGTCAACGCCTTTTTGAAAAAAATCTCCCCTCAGCTTTCTATTAAAGAAATTCAACCTACTCAATTTATGGGGTTGTTTAGTTATCTTTTAGTTTTCAATGACAATGAACAACTTAAGGTCGATTTTAATTATTACCCTTTTCCTAGAATTCATAAAGGGAAAAAGTATAAGAACTTAGAGGTTGATAGTATTTACGATATTGCTGTTAATAAAATCCAGACGATGTTAACCCGCATAAGAAGCAGAGACTTTATAGACTTATATTTTATCATGAAAAAATTAAACTATTCTTTAGAACAACTTATGAAAGATGCCAGAAATAAATTTGACTGGAATGTAGATAGGGTTACTTTAGCCAGCCAGTTTGCGAGAGTAAATGAAATTACTGAACTACCTACCATGCTTGTAGAATTTGACCAAAAAGACATGGAGAAGTTTTATCTCGATCTTATCAAGTCTCTCGGTGCGGAAATTTTTAAATAGAAAACTAACTGCCCCGTCTGGAGCGCGAGACCGGATTCGAACCGGCGACATTCTCCTTGGGAAGGAGACATTCTACCACTGAATTACTCGCGCGCTGGTGAAATTATACAAGAAAAAGGATTTGTTATCGAGTAAATCTGTTATTGAATATTAAGGGCAATACGGCGCTTAAGGTTGATAACCCGTTCTCCGACTACCATATCCTGTTTGGTGTTAGCAAAGAAGGGAAACTTGGAGATATCACTAAACCTGACCCAACTGGGAGTGCCCTGTTGTAGAGCCTCAAAACTGGGAGATCTTCTCACCTCGGCATAAAAAACATAGTTAGTTTTTCGCTGGGCCTCATCGAAATAATCGTAGATAGGAAAGATACTTTTGGGTTTTACCTCTAGATTTAAGCATTCATTAATAACTCTTTGAAAAGTAGCCTCAGCTGGTTCACCATTATTCCCTTCTCCAACCAACATCTTCCACAGAGTAATCAGGTCATCATTTGCCTCAGTTTGAATTAAGAGTAGTTTTTCCGAGTTAGGATTGTAGAGAAAACCGCTTACATAGAATGGTTCTTGCACGGTTGCAGTGTAACACATCCAATATACTTATGTTGGGGTAAGTTAGCGGGGAATTTTAAGAGTTATGCCAACCTCTAATGAATTAACGTCAGTTATATTATTGGCCTCGGCTATTTTTTGATAAACCATTGGGTCACCATAAGCCCGTCCGGCAATTTTGCTCAACCAGTCATCTTCAACTGTGGTGTAGGTATTACCGGTAATTTTCTCACCCCAGGTAGTTTGATTTTGAGCTCCACCCACCCCGGTAGCGAGATCAATCTCGGGTATCTCTAAAACCTGTCCTACCAGTAAAATATCAGGGTTTACTAGTTTATTGGCCTCAGCTAGTTTCGAGAACAGGTATCCATCACTGTAGTACTTTTCAGCAACAGCAAAAAGGGTATCATCTTCTTTAACGGTGTATTTTCCTGGCAGATTACTTACCTCGACATCCTTAACTGTTTGACCTGTAGTGCCAGATGTTTGACCGGCTGGGCCCAGAGTGCCAACATCTTTCTTGAAGTAGTTAAAGACTAGAATCCCAATAACCAATACTATTAATAGGCCCAAAATTAGATTTAAATAGGAGCTGGCAGAGTTTAACTCAGGCTGAAATTTAGTTGCCAGCGTTGAAGTGGATGATTTTCTTGGCATTTGTATTCTCTAGGGTATATTTACTAAACTTATAATAGTTTGTCAAGTCCGTTCGTTGAATTAAGCTATTCAAATTGTTAGAATACACTTGTTTGGGACCGTAGCGCAGTTGGTTAGCGCGTCTCCCTGTCACGGAGAAGGTCGCGGGTTCGAGTCCCGTCGGTCCCGCTTTAAATAATTACATAATTAAACAACAATGACAGAGTTAAAACCTGGCAGATACCAACACTATAAAGGAAACTTTTATGAGGTGATTGGCGTCGCAAGACACAGTGAAACTTTGGAAGAGTTGGTCGTATATCGAGCTTTATATAAGAGTGAGGAGTTTGGAGAAAATGCTTTATGGGTAAGACCTCTTAAAATGTTTCAAGAAGAAATTGAGGTAGATGGTCAAGCAGTACCAAGGTTTAAGTTTGTCGAGAAGAAGTGAGTCGCATAATCAGGGAAAACTTGCATCAACCTGGTTAACCTCATTAAAATATCTGGGAAGTTGAGTTCAAACGAATACTCATTACTCCCGCTTAGCTTCAGGTTCTCACCTTGTGTGAGGTTCTGAAGATAACTGCACCTCGTGAATTGAAGCTACCGCAGGTTGGTTCGATAATTTCGAGTCTTCGAGAAATTACAGGATCGTTCACCGAAGGTGAAGGTAGCCCTAGTCCCGCTTGATGCACTTTCAGATTATTGATCTTATTGCTCATCTATTTTAATATCAGACTGTGAATGATGAAGGTAGAAAACTATTAAGAAAACTTCTGCAAGAGGAGATAAAACCGGTTCATGGAGAAATTGCCAGATTTACCTCAGAATTGCGTGATCTAAAAGCCTACACCATGCGGACTAACTCGAAGGGAAATGATCAAGGAAGAGAAATTGCAAGAATGAGCTCTGATGTAATTGACTTACAAAACCAAGTCGGAGGGGTTCATGATGATTTTAAAGGGGTTAAACAGTCTAATGATGAGATTAGAAAACACGTAGGATTACTAATATTGGCGATAGATTGACTCTAACTGCCTATTACAGTAGACTGGGCTTATGGAAACAACTTGGATTGTTGCTGCAGGGCTACTTTTATTGATTCTGTGGTTATTAGCTACATTTAACTCTTTGATTGTTAAAAGAAATAGAGTTAAAGAGGCTTATTCCCATATTGATGTCCAGTTAAAAAGAAGGTCTTCTTTAATCCCCAATTTAGTAGAGGCAGTTAAAGGGTACGTCAAGCATGAAAAGGAGGTTTTAGAAAATGTTACCAAAGCCAGGTCAGCTTTGATGGGGGCAGATAATCCTCACTCTCAAGCGGAGGCCAATAACCAACTAACTGGAGCTCTAAAATCTCTGTTTGCTGTGGCTGAGGCTTATCCAGACTTAAAGGCTTCAGAGAATTTTAAAACTCTACAGGAAGAGTTGTCTGATACTGAGACTAAGATAGCTGCTGCCCGGCAGTTTTATAATACCAACGTTTTAGATCTAAATAATTCTTTAGAGACTGTTCCTACAATATGGGTAGCTACCACCTTTGGTTTTAAAAAAGAGGAATTTTTTACCGCCAGCGATCAGGATAAAAAAGAAGTAGCAGTTAAGTTTTAACTTTCAGAGCGGTAAGAATCTATCTCACAGAACCTTGCCCGTTTACTTTGTAAGGGCTAGAATATACCCATGACTACTCCGCAAAACCAAATCTCGGCGAATATATTTAAAACCTGGCTGATAATGTTTTTGTTTTCAGTGTTTGTAGTGGGGGTGGTTTATATCATGGCAATGGGTTTAGGTTATGACGCTGTTGGCAGTTTGGGGCTAGTGGGAATGAGCTTTATTTTAGCTGGAGTGATGAACTTTGTATCCTATTATTTTTCCGACAAGATGGTGCTATCAATCTCGGCAGCCAAGGAGATTAAAAAGATAGACCATCCACAGTTATTTAGATCGGTAGAAAATTTAAGCATTGCTGCGGGACTACCGATGCCTAGGGTTTATATTATTAATGATTCTGCTCCCAACGCCTTTGCTACCGGTAGGGATCCCCAGCATTCAGCGGTAGCTTTTACCAGTGGTATTTTAGATAAGTTAAACAAACAAGAGATAGAAGGGGTGGTTGCCCATGAGCTTTCCCATATTAACAATCGGGATACGCTACTAATGACAGTGGTCTCTATCTTGGTGGGTTTAATAGCGTTGCTGGCAGATTGGTTTATTCGCATAACTTGGTATGGAAATCGGGATAGCGAGGATAATAGGAGTAATGCTTTGTTTTTTGCTGTAGCCTTACTAGCTGCAATCTTAGCCCCAATAATTGGCACTTTGATTCAATTGGCAATCTCCAGACGGCGGGAGTTTTTAGCTGATGCTAGTGGTGCCTACTTAACCAGAGATCCAGAACAGTTAGCTTATGCTCTGCAAAAAATTGCCCAAGATAGAGAACCTCTTGAGGTAGCTAATAAAGCCACCGCCCATCTGTATATTATGAATCCTTTGAAGGGACAAAAAGATGCCATAGGCTGGTTTGCCGGACTCTTTCTAACACATCCACCTGTAGAGGCCAGAGTTAAAGCTTTAATGAGTATGGAGGGTCAGATTTAAGGTGATTCAGATAAAAAAAGTAGCCAGATTGGCAAATATTCCAATCACCACTGAAGAGGAAGAGATGTATGCTGAGCAACTCTCTAAGGTAATTAGTTATATTGATCAATTAAATAGCGTTGATATAGTGGGCATCAAACCAACATACAACATCTCCGAGAACACAAATATTACTCGAGATGATATTGAGAGTACATCACTTACTCAACAACAGGCTTTGGGGAACGCTGCTAATATTAAAGAGGGGGTTTTTGTAACCAAAGGAGTATTTGAGGAAAAGTGAATATCTCTGATCTTGATCTAATCGATACCATAAACGCCCTAGATAACAAGCAGTTTTCGCTTAATGAGTTAACAGGTGCATACAGTGAGAGGATTAAAAAATATAACGGGGAGCTAAATGCTTTTATCTCTGAAAATGAGGTGGTAGACGGAATTCCGGTGGGCGTTAAGGATGTTTTTTGTACAGCAGGCTTACAAACCACTGCCGGCTCCAAAATCCTGGAGGGATTTATTCCTCCGTATAATGCCACAGTGGTTGAGAGGCTTTTGACCAAAGATGTGGGGGTAATCGGCAAAACTAACTGTGATGAGTTTGCCATGGGATCATCTGGTGAGAACTCTGGTTTTGGGGTCAGCAAGAATCCTTGGGATAAGTCAAAAGTATCTGGTGGCTCATCCTCAGGATCAGTAGTCGCGGTGGCAGCAGATCTGTGTGTTTTCTCATTAGGCACAGATACCGGTGGTTCCATTAGGCAGCCAGCCTCATTATCAGGAGTGGTGGGTTTAAAGCCCTCTTATGGGAGAGTTTCCAGGTATGGGGTGATCCCGATGGCCTCATCCTTGGATTGTCCGGGACCAATTACCAAATCAGTTAGGGATGCCAGGCAAGTTTTACAGTGGATCAGTGGACCTGATGGCTATGATAGTAATTGTTTTAACTCAAAACTCAAAGATCAAAGCTCAAAACTAGAAAATTTAAAAGGTTTAAAAATTGGGGTACCCAAGGAGTATTTTGGCAAGGGCTTAAATCCAGAAGTAGAAAGTGTCATACAAGGTGCTATAAAAAAATTAGCCGAATTAGGGGCAAAGATTATAGATATTTCCTTACCACACACAGAGTATGCCATAGCAGCTTATTATATCTTAATGTCTTCGGAGGTATCTTCTAATTTAGCCAGATTTGATGGAATTAGGTTTGGTAAAACCCGGGATAATTTTGGGATGGAGGTTAAGCGAAGAATAATGTTGGGAACTTTTTCTCTATCAAGTGGCTATTATGATGATTATTTTAATAAAGCTGCTAAAGTTAGGACCTTGATAAAAAAAGATTTTGAGGAGGCTTTTAATCCGTCAACCGGCGGAGTTGATGTCATTGTTGGTCCGGTATCCCCAACCACTGCTTGGAATATCGGTGAGAAGATAAGTGATCCCTTAGCAATGTATCTATCTGATATCTATACCGTTCCTGCTTCTTTGGCGGGGATTCCCGGCATCTCTCTACCGGGGGGTTATGCTAATGAATTACCTGTAGGTTTGCAGATCCTTGCTCCGTACATGAGAGAGGATCTTGTTTTAGATGTAGCTGAAGTTTATGAGCAGAATACTAATTGGCACAAGGAGAAGCCAAGACTTTGAAGTACTCTCCGGTTATTGGTTTAGAGATCCATGTTGAGTTAAACACTAAAACAAAGATGTTTTGTCGGTGTTTGGCTGACTATTTTGCTAAAAAACCCAATACCCATACCTGTCCGGTCTGTCTGGGATTACCAGGAGCTCTGCCTTATATCAATCAGGAGGCTATAAATAAATGTTTATTGATTGGTCTGGCTTTGGAATGTCAGGTTTCGAGTGAATCCCGATTTGAAAGGAAAAATTACTTTTATCCAGATCTACCCAAAGGCTATCAGATCTCTCAATACCGTTGGCCCTTATGCAAAAACGGTAAATTAAAACTTTCTGATGGAACGATAGTAAATATCAATAGAGTCCATCAGGAGGAAGATACCGGTAAGTTAATGCATCAAGGAGAAGACACGGTAGTAGATTTTAACCGTTCTGGAGTGCCATTAGTCGAGATCGTCACAGAGCCAGATTTCACAACCTCAGAGGCTGTTAGAGAGTATGCTAAATCTCTACAGCAACTGTTTAGATATCTGAAAGTCTCCAATGCCGACATGGAGCGGGGTGACATGAGACTTGAGGCCAATATCTCGCTCAGGCCAGAGGGACAAACAGAGTTGCCAGCCTACCGAGTTGAGCTGAAAAATATTAATTCCTTCTCGTTTATGGTTAAGGCGATTGAATATGAGATAAAGCGACAAAGTGAAGAGCTAGAAAAAGGTACCAAGCTAACTCAGCAAACCCGTGGCTGGGATGATAATAAAAAAGTAACTTATCCACAAAGAGAGAAAGAAGAGGCTCATGATTATAGGTATTTCCCGGAGCCAGATCTGCCGGAAATTATGATTTCTATGAATCAGATAGATCAGATAAAATCAGAGATGCCGGAGTTACCTTTACAGGCACAAAAAAGGTTGGTAGAAAAGTTGGGTATCACAGTTTCTGACGCACAAATCTTGACAGAAAATGCGGAAAAGCTGACCTATTTTGAAGAAGCCGTAGAGCTAGCAATAGCCGAACAGGTTTCACCTAAACAGGTAGCAAACGAGATTCTAAATCGGGGTGTGGATATTCAAAAAACATCAATAATTGAGCTGGTTAACTCACTAGTCCAAAGAAGATCGGCTGTAATCTCTGATGATGAAACTATTAGGTCTTGGGCCAAAGAGGCAATAACTGAAAACCCACAGGCTGTTAGTGACTATAAAAATGGTAAAACCAATGCCATAATGTCTTTGGTGGGCTCAGTGATGAGAAAATCACAAGGTAGAGCTGATGCAAATATTGTAAAACAGCTGCTGGAAAAACTCCTTTATGTCTAATTTTGTCCACCTGCACGGCCACAGCGAGTATTCACTACTGGATGGTTTATCAAAGATAAAAAAGATGGTTAAGGCGGTCAAGGAGATGGGGATGGACTCTTTGGCTATTACTGACCATGGGGCGATGTATGGAGCCATTGAGTTTTACAAGTCATGTTTGGCAGAGGGTATCAAGCCTATTATTGGCTGTGAGTTGTATGTGGCCAAAAGATCTCATAGAGATAAAGAAGGCAAGGTTGATAGTGAACCGTATCATTTAACTGTCTTGGCCAAAAATTTTAAGGGTTACCAGAACTTAATGAAATTGGTAAGTATCGGTTATCTGGATGGCTATTATTATCGTCCCCGGGTTGATAAAGAGCTCTTAAAAGAATACCACGAAGGACTGATTGTTCTATCGGGTTGTGGAGCTGGTCAATTCGTCCGTAGTTTAAAAGAGGGAGATTACCAAGAAGGGGAGGAGACAGCTAAAGAATATCTATCTATTTTTGGAGAGGGAAATTATTATTTTGAGCTACAAAACCATGAATATGGGAGATATTTAAAAGCAGCCAACCTTGATCCGGCAATTAGGAGGGACCTGGAACAGTTAGAGTTATCACAAAAAATCTTATTTGAGGCGGTTAAAAAACTATCTCCCAAGCTTGGTATACCGGTTGTAGCCACTAATGATTTCCACTATGTAAGTCCAGACGATGCTCCGGCTCAGGATGCACTAGTTTGTGTGCAAACTGGTAAGTTTATCTCCGATATAAATAGATTAAGGATGATTGATGTACCAAATTTTTATATCAGAGCCCCAGAGGAGATGGATAGCTTATTCACAGATTTTCCTGAGGCTACCAAAAATACCGTCAAATTAGCGGAGTTGGTAAACTTAGAGCTAAAGTTGGGCAAACCAATCTTTCCCATTTTTGACCTGCCAGAGAAAAAGACCGCTGTAGACTACTTAAGAGAGCTGTGTTCCAGATCACTAGCTGAGAAATATCCAGACCAAGTAGTTTACAAAACCAGAATGGAGTATGAACTATCAGTAATTGAGGCAAAAAACTTTTCAACCTATTTTTTAATATTCCACGATTTTGTTCATTGGGCGCACCAACAGCGGATAATCACTAACACCAGGGGTTCCGCAGCTGGGTCGCTAGTGCTTTATCTTTTAGGAATTACCAATCTTGATCCAATCTCATTTAACCTGCCCTTTGAGAGGTTTATGAATCCACTAAGACCCAAACTGCCCGATATTGATTGTGATATCGCTGATGATAAGCGTGATGAGGTTATCCGTTACATTATGGATCGTTATGGCCACGATAAAGTAGCCCACATCACCACCTTTGGAACGATGATGGGACGGGCAGCAATTAGGGATATTGGCCGGGTTTTAGGCATGAGTTATGCCTCGGTGGATACTATTGCCAAATTAGTCCCACCCCCCAAACAGGGATTTCATAAAACACTGGATGATGCTTTGGCTGAGGTACCGGAGTTAAAGGATATCTACACTAAAAACTTGGAGGTAAAGCGCTTAATTGATCTAGCTAAAAAAGTCGAGGGTAGTGTTAGACATGCCTCGGTTCATGCTGCCGGGGTGGTCATTGCTCCTGAACCTTTAAGTAACTACACACCACTGCAAAGAGAGGCAAATGGAGACAAGATTGTTACTCAATACGATATGTTTTCGGTAACGGAGGATTATGAAGGAGTGGGGCTAATTAAGATGGATCTTTTAGGGATCAGGAATTTATCTATCCTGGGTCACTCAGTGGATATTGTTAAACAAAATAGAGACATTGAAATTGTGCTGAGTTCACTACCGCTAGATGATAAAACTACTTTTAAATTATTGGGGCGGGGAGACACCATGGGACTTTTCCAGCTAGAGGGATCTGGGATGACCAGATACTTAACGGAGCTAAAACCAACTAATTTTTCTGATATTATGGCGATGATTGCACTTTACCGTCCTGGGCCGATTGCCAGCATCCCGGATTATATCTCCCGTAAACACAATCCTGCCAAAATTAAGTACTTTGATGAGCGAATGAAGGAGTACATGCAGCAATCCTTAGGATTATTAGTATACCAAGAGGATGTTTTGTTAACAGCCATTAATATCGCGGGCTATGATTGGCTGCAAGCAGATAAGTTAAGAAAAGCCATGGGTAAAAAAATTCCGGAGGAGATGCGCAAAGAGCGGGATCATTTCATTGAAGGGTGTATTAAAAACGGTCTAAGCCATGACCGGGCGGATGAGCTATTTAAGTTAATTGAGCCTTTTGCTGCTTATGGATTTGGTAAAGCTCATGCTGCCTCATATGCCATGATTTCCTATCAAACGGCCTATATGAAAGCTAATTACCCGGTTGAGTTTATGGCAGCGGTCATGACAGCTGAGTATGGTGATTCAGAAAAAATCGCCCATGCCATGTTGGAGTGTAAGCACCTAGAAATTGTAGTTTTGCCACCTGATGTTAATAAATCAGTAGTTGGATTTAGTATTGAGGATGTGGACGGTGCTCTCAAAAATACCCACCCACAAGGGATCCGTTTTGGTCTCTCAGCGATTAAAAATGTTGGAGTTTCGGCGATTGAATCTATTATCAAGGCTAGGGAAAAAGGCGCCTTTAAGTCAATCAGCGATCTTTGCTCCAGAGTAGATAATAGGTTGGTTAATCGAAAAACCTTAGATAGTTTAATAAAAAGTGGCGCCATGGATGGATTCGCTACGAGGTCCGCCCAACTGATGGTTTTAGATCAGTGTTTGAACGAGGCACACAAGAGGTCAAAGGACGTCTTAGCGGGACAGACTTCCTTATTTGCTGATTCCACTGAAGAGGCAACAACCATAAATATTAAGTTACCAGAGATAGAGGAGTTACCACTTAGTGAGCTATTAAGTTTTGAAAAAGATTTGTTAGGTTTTTATCTTCATGAGCCTCCATATTTGGGTCTGTTAAAGCTACTGGGTGACTATACAACAGTCTCTATTGCTGGATTATCTGAGGAGTATATTGGTAAACAGCTAACTTTGGGAGGGGTAGTAACGGAGGTTAAAAAAGTGATGACCAAAAAAACTTCCTCTGAGATGGCTTTTTTAACATTATCTGATGGAATATCAAGTATCGAGGTGGTGGTTTTTCCCAAGGTATATGAACGAAGCCTGGATTGCTTACAACAAGACAAGGTAGTGATTTTGACTGGTAAGATAGACAAAAGGGAGGACAAACTTTCGGTTTTAGTCGATACAGTTGTGGAGTTTGAAGCAAATAATCTAAATCTATCACAAAAAACAATTGAGATCACTGTTCCCTCTCCTGGTGGAGCCGAGCTTTTGAAAAGAATAAATCAGACTTTAAGATCTTATCCTGGCCAGGCGAGGGTCTCCATCTTGCTGCCGAGTGGAGGTAGTAATTTAAATAGAATGGAGCTGCCTTTTGGAGTTTCCTCTAATCCCGATGTTTTTGCATCAATTGAGGTTATTTTGGGTAAAGGGACTGTCAGATTGACTTAAATCTGCTGTTTAAGCTACAATATCATCCAAGATGTTAACAAATAAGTTTAATGAAGTTGAAATTCGTATTGGAGATACCGTTAGGGTGCATACTCAAGTAGTTGAAGGCCCGAAAACAAGGGTTCAGATTTTTGAGGGTATTATTATCCGTTTTGCTGGCCGTGACGTAAATAAAACATTTACCGTGAGAAAAATTAGTTCCGGAGGGATCGGTGTGGAGAGAATCTGGCCCCTAGATTCCCGCTCTTTAATAAAAATAGAGGTTCAAAAAAGAGCTAAAAATGCCAGACGTGCTAAGCTGTATTTCCTTCGAGAGAGAACCGGTAGGCAAGCGACCATTGTTTAGTGATTAAAACTCCCACCTTAAGTGAAGAACGACATCTCTGGAGGCAAGGCTATAAATTAGTTTGCGGTGTTGATGAGGTTGGTAGGGGTAGTTTTGCTGGTCCAGTAGTGACTGCAGCAGTTATTTTTCAACCAGAGGTTGTGTTACCTGCTGGAATTAATGATTCCAAGTTATTGTCAGCTAAAAAGCGTTTAGAATTGGATAGTCAGATTAAACAGTTGGCTCTGGCTTGGTTTATTGATTTAGTTGATGTGCCAGTAATAAACGAGTTGGGAATTGGTCAGGCTACCCAACTATCATTTATTAATTGTGTTCAGGGTTTAAAAGTTCAGCCAGATTTTATTTTAATAGATGGTTTGTATATTTCTGGGATTGATAAGATTAAGCAAAAAGCAATTATTCATGGGGATCAGCTATCTTTATCAATTGCTGCTGCTTCAATTATTGCTAAGGTGTATCGAGACAGATTAATGGAGGATTTAGCTAAACAACATCCTGAATTTGGCTGGGATAAAAATAAAGGATATGGAACCAGAGCTCACCGGGAGGCTATGAAACAGTATGGTTTAAGTAAACAGCACCGCAGGTCTTTTAGTCTGGAAAAGTTTCTTTAATTCTGTCATCCTAAGGTAAGTGACTACCACAATAACTGGCAATCAGGGAGAGACACTGGCCTGTGAGTATTTAAGACAGTTTGGCTATCAGATTCGGGAAAGGAATTTTAGAATTAGAGGTGGGGAGATTGATATTATAGCTTTTGATAAGGAGATACTGGTATTTGTGGAGGTAAAAACTAGGTATTCTCATGATTATGGTTTACCCATTGAATCAATTACTCCTTGGAAGATTAAATTTATCTTAAAATCAGCTTTATTTTATATCCAAAAGATCAAGTGGGGAGATAAACCCTATAGATTAGATGCTGTGTGTATAGATTACGCGGGAGATATCACTAATCCCCAAATTGAGTTAATTAAGAATATTACTGAGTAAATTACTAATATAGCACCATGCCACCCTCAGGATCAGGAAAATTGGGTCTATCTCCTCTGGCAAAAGCATAAAAAGGGGCCTGACTCATAATTCTTCCATTAGGCGTGCCTGAAAAATGATGATCACAATAATCAAGTAAAAATACCTCTCTCTTTCTGGATCTTGCTGCCATATTATAAAATGATCTTGCGGTTCTCTCTCCGCCCACAACTCTGTCCTGTAAACCCATAAGGATGTACACTTCACCTGAAAATTGACCTAATCCATAATGAAGAGCTCTAGGTTCCATATCACCCGATGGAGCCATCAATAAAATTCGGGAAACTGCCGAGAACTCATGGGCGATTGCAGCGACAGCACTCCCACCGGCTGATGTACCAATTAGAAAAATCTCAGGTTTTACTGTCCCACAAATACGCAAGGAATTTTTAATAGAAAAGTCAATCATTTTTCGAAGCTGGATATCAACCGTGAGTCCATTAAAATCTGGGTGTCCCGGGCCTTTGCCACGAACCACAGCCCCTAAGCCCTCTCCTTGCATGAATCGTGCTAAATTTCTATGTTTAGCTTGATACCCATCAATATCTCCTCTATAACCGGGGTAATTAATAATTATTCGCTCCGAAAAGCAGGGGTGGATTGCTAGATCCATTCTTAATGATCTACTGGCTCTGTCTGCTGTACTGCTCCAGGATACATTTACCTGTTGTATTGGTTGATCTTGATAATCTTCTATCCTTGGCACACCGGGATCATACCATATTTAGTCTGCACTGAGTCGAAATGTACCGCCAGCGGGAGTCGAACCCGCGATTCCAGGAATGAAAATCCTGTGTCCTAGGCCACTAGACGATGGCGGCATGTTTATATTTAATGAATTATACCTAAATTTTGGGTGAATCTCCACTCGTTGACACAAAATGATCTCAACTCTATGATTAATCTGTGGTGAAGTATTTTCTTATTTTTATTATTGGAGTTATTTTGTTGGGATTTGGGGTTTACTTTTTTACCCCTTACTTTAATAGTTCCCCACTAAATTCATCCTTGATCAGCATATCCCCAACTCCAAACATATCACCTTCTGATATAGAAGTTCTGAGCTTGGAATTAGATTTAACAGCATTGGATAGAGATTTAAATGAAGCTGATAATTTAGAATCTGAGTTTAATATTGAGGTAAGTAGTTTTAATAAATCAGTTTTGGAACTAATAGCTATAGTAGATAAGTATTTGGATCAAATGACAAAGATAATAGATAGATCAGAGGGCTTATTAGACGAGGTTCAAACTAGAGTGGTCAAGGCTGAAGCTAAGGGTAGTAGTACAGCCCAGCTAGATAGGTTGATGAATGAATCCCGTTCTAGGGTAGCCTCAGCAGAAGCTAAACTCAGTGAGGTGGAGAGGCTAAAGTCCATCGCCAAAAGCAAAGCTAATTTTATTACTATCCGTGATTTATTCAAGAGCGCCAAGATTAATCTGCAGCTAACTAAACAAAACTCATCAGAGATGATTAATCTTTTAAAAAGCTTTAACTCTAGGTGAGTTTGGGGGGTTGACAAGGTTCAAAATACAAAGTATAGTATCTTTACTTGTTTCCTTGTGCTTCGAGCACAACGGTTGCAGACGCAAGTTTGTGATTGAGGGAATGAGTTCTCTAAGAAAGTCCCGCAAGGGGCTTTTTTAGTGGGAAATTGTGATGGTGCAAAATTTCCTTGTTTTTTATATACTTTTATAATGGACTTCAATTCACTGCTCCATGGTGATTTAAAAAGCTTGATTCAAACGATTGGTTACATTGGGGTGTTTACTATGATTTTGTTGGAATCAGGTTTATTGATTGGTTTTTTCTTTCCAGGAGATTCTCTTTTATTTACCGCTGGTTTTTTGGCTTCCCAGGGTTTTTTTGATATCACAATTTTAGCAATCGGGACCTTTATTGCAGCGGTTTTAGGTGATTCAGGTGGCTATTTTATTGGCCATAAATTTGGGAGAAGGTTGTTTAATAGAGAAAACTCAGTCTTGTTTCACAAAGATCATCTCAAAAAAGCTGAGGTTTTTTATGAGAAACATGGTGGCAAGACTATTATTTTAGCCCGTTTTATGCCGGTGATCAGGACTTTTGCTCCGGTTGTGGCTGGTATTGGATCAATGCATTACAGCACATTTATAATTTATAATCTTATTGGAGCTTTCTTGTGGGCAGTTTGCATAAGTTTGGCGGGCTATTTTCTAGGCACTTTAATCCCAGCTGAGATAGCAGATAAATTTATTATCTTAATAACTCTAGGGATTATCTTCCTCTCCATCTCTCCAGGTTTATATCATGCTTTGAAGACTAAAGAATCTCGAAATAAAGTTTTAGCTTTGCTAAAGCTGAAAAAATAAGCGCAAAGAGGTACAATACTACTCATGTTGTATATAGTACCAACTCCGATTGGCAACCTCAAAGATATTACCCTCAGGGCTCTGGAGGTATTAAAAGAGGTTGATGCCATCATCTGTGAAGATACCAGAAGGACCAGTATTCTTTTAGCCCATTTTCAGATTCAAAAACCACTGTTTGTTTTAAATGATTTTAATGAACTTAAAGAGTTTCCAAAATTACTCCAACGGCTAGTACAAGGGGAAAATTTAGCTTTAGTCTCTGATGCCGGAACCCCCTTGGTCTCTGACCCGGGGTACAAGCTGATTAGAAGTTGTCTGGAAGGTAATATCCCGCTGGATTCACTTCCTGGGCCATCTTCAATCCTACCAGCCTTAACTCTTTGTGGATTACCTCCAGATAAATTTTTATTTTTGGGTTACCCCCCAGAAAAACCCGGGCACCGGGCTGATTTGTTTAAAAGATTAAAACAGGAGCAACAAAATATCAAATCTACATCAATTTTTTTGGTAAGCCCTCACAAATTAATTAAAACCCTTCAAGAGATACTAACTGTCTTGGGAGATATTAATGTTGTATTAGCCTCAGAACTTACCAAGATACATCAGAATATTTCAGCAAAGTTGATAAGTGAACACCTGAAAATTTTTGCAAAATCCCCACCAAGAGGTGAGTTTGTATTGTTATTTAATTTAAGCTCAAATCAGTAAGTTTTCTAATTATTGAACGCTGCTCAGACTCTACCAAGTGCTCTCCAAGTCCAAATGATTCAACTAAAGTATTAACAACTACTCCGTAAACTCCCTGTAAGATCAAAAAATCCAGTATCTGTGGGTATAGAGCCAGTTGTCCTTTGGCTATTAAGGATAGACTCTGGTTGTTGATAGAAGTACAAAATGGCTGTAAAAAATCCATAACTACCCCAATGTTATGTTTATAAAACTCACCCTCCTGGGTATTAATTCCACAAAGATGAGTTTGTATCATATCTAAATCCAAAATTATGCCATCTAAACCAATTTTGAGATAATCATCTACCCTAATAATATTTTCTGGGACATTAAACTCTAACCAATACTTCAGGGTTGGCCCTCTATTAATACCTCTTTTGGCAAGTTGGTTCTTTAACTCTTTGTACTCCTCAACCGATCTGACAGTAGGGATGCCCAAAGAGATGTTAAGTAGTCTCTTTTTGTTTCTTAAAAAAAGATAGGTTGACGAGGAGGTATCAAGCAGGCTTTGTTGGTTAATTAAACGTAAACTACCCTGAATGTCACCGTTTTTAAAATCCGGAAGCCTCAGAATGATTGGCAGATGGATATTTAATATCGCCATCTCTCCGACCTTAATAATCGCCTCATGAGGATCGTTAAACCTCTCAGTTTCTACTAACACTCCATCAACATGGGAATCTGCTAATGTTATTCCCGAGGTAGCATTGACAAACAACTTGGTGGCAGACCTGATTAGTTTATTCTCTTGTTTTAAAGGGATCTCTATCTCAACATCATTGCCTTCAATATGGTTAGTATAGGGAGAAATTCCTATTAAGATAGGTTTATTATTGATGGTAAATTGGTAAAAATGAGGCAGGTAAAGCTTTTTGTCACCCAAACGTACAGCGTCTTGAATTTGCTGAATAGTTGGCACCGTAAGTTTTTGAGTTGTTTTTAGTAATACCTCACTCGAGTCTGGATCAATAAAAGCTGTAACGTCTGTTTTTACCCAAGTTTTATCGGCAAAAAAAATAAGATAGGGGGAAAACGCTTCCTCAATTGGAGTAGAGAATCCATCTCTCCAGATCTTAGCCCTTAGTTGGGCCAACCAGCGATCGATTAGCGATTCCCAGAGTTGTTTTGGGTCATCATAAAGGGAACTTTGGCACCAAAATTTTTTATGAGTTTTCAGGATAGATAGTAGCTCAGTTGGAATAGGTGTGTTAAGTAGAGTTTCCCTAAGTAGGGTTAATCGTTGTTCAAATAACTCAATCTGATGATCTCTGGTGTGTTCCAGTACGGTTTTTAAGATAAACTCCGGTGGGGTTAGGGCAATCCCATCAGGAACAGGTAGTCCTGATCTTTTTAGCTGGGAGAGGTTGTAGATATTTGCTCCAAATAAGGCTTGATCAACCTCTGAGATGGATTCGATGGGCAAAATTAGCATTACTCTATTAAACTTACCACATCAGCAACTTTAATGTTATTTTGGGTAATAAAACCACTGTTGACCTCCAATAACATATCCACAACAGTAATTGGCTCATAAATAGGTAAATCAGAGTCTTTTTGGTCTTGATTGGGGATAGGGATGTTTTTCAGTAGATCAACTACTCTACCATCTTTAATAAAGATAAAATCCAGTGGTAATAAAACACCCTTCATCCAAAACTGATACTGTTTCTCCTCCGGAAAAACAAATAGCATACCCTGATCAGCTGGCATCTCAGCTTTACCAGAAAGCCCCACCCTTCGTTTGTCAGCGCTATCAGCAATCTCTACCTTGATTGTAGTAGCCCCAACAGTGATATTCCTTTGAGCATATTTTATCTGGGAGGTATTTTGGGGAACATAGCCAGAAAGTATCTCGATATGATAAACCAGATACAAAGAGCCCAGGATTATCACCAATAAAACAACAAACTGAATCCAGAATTTTTTCATTGCGAGACTATCTTCGTAACAACTGGCGAAATCTATCTAAGAGCCTTCGTGCAGGTACTGCTTGGCTGATAGGTGTGAAGTCGGAGCTCGAATGTCTAGTTTCTGGACGAGGTTCCATATGCTGGCTAACTTCAAGTATAATATAATGCCGATCACCTTTTGTCTATGGGATACTTAAAAACAACTACGATTAGAGGAAATGATTATAATTTCCCGATATATTTACCAGATGCTACCAGGGCTGTGGCTAGGTCTTTAGATTCAGAGGATCTAAAAAAATCTAAAATAGAGGGGGTGGTGGTTAATACTTATCATTTAATGAGTGAGCCAGGAACACCAATCTTGGAAACAGTGGGTGGGGTAAAAAAGTTTATGAATTGGGATGGGTTGGTAGTTTCTGATTCAGGAGGCTTTCAGGTGTTTTCTTTAATTTATCAGGATCCTAAATTTGGAAAAATTAGCGATGCTGAGGTAACTTTTTATAAATCCTCCAAGGGAGAAAAGAGAAAGTATCATTTTACTCCGGAGAGATCCATCCAGGTTCAGTTTGTCCTGGGCTCAGATATTATTATCTGTTTAGATGATGTGCCTTCGGTTAATGCCAAAGAAGATCAGGTTAGATTATCGGTAAAGCGGACCATTGAGTGGGCTAAGCGGTGTAAAGAAGAGTTTGCCAAACAACTGCAATCTAGAAAGATGGATCACAAAAATAGACCGTTACTTTTGGCGGTTATCCAAGGTGGGGACTTTTTACACTTAAGGGAGGAGTGTGCTCAAGAATTAATTAAGATCGGTTTTGACGCCTTTGGCTATGGTGGGTTTCCTATGGATGAACAGGGGAATTTTAGAACAGAAACCTTAAAATTTGTAGCGGGTTTAATGCCTGATGATAAACCTAAATTTGCTCTGGGGGTGGGTACACCACAAGATATAGTTGAGGGATTTAAAATGGGATACAACATCTTTGACTGTGTGTTACCAACCAGAGATGCCCGGCATCAAAGGTTGTCTGTTTTAAGCAAAGACCCTAAAACTCTAGATGTCTTACATGAACCGGTGTTTAACTATTTAAATATGAACCGGGAGAAGTTTGTTAAGGACTCTGGACCCATCAGTGAATATTGTGATTGTTTTACCTGCCAGAATTATTCCCGAGCATACTTACACCATCTATTTAAAATAGAAGAATTTACTGCTGGAAGACTGGCTAGTATCCATAATTTGCGGACCTATACCAAAATTATTGAGTTATTAAGGGCTACCTTAGCTTAAGGTATTGACAGGGACTAAAATAGGTTATATAAATAAATGAGTTTGCGCGTAGGCTCTATATATAGGTTAGTTCGGGGGTACCAACATATGGATCCCTGACAAAAAGGCTCCAGCAGTGGGGCCTTTTTTGCGCTTGACAGTAAATAGTTTATCAGTTAGAGTGCTGGTACTTGCCACGATAAGATGTTACGAGAATTATATCCTGAGGTTGCATTAACTTTTAGTAGAACTCCAGAAGGTAGACAGCTAGCGGTACATAATATTGATAAATTTCCCCGGCATTGGAATCAGATGAGGAATGGTCTTGATAGAAATAGATGGGGGATGCAAGTTAATACTCTGAGTGCCATTAGCTTTCATCTCCCTTTTCCTGTAGCCTGGGAATCGGCTGCTTTCCCAACGGTTTGCGTTTCAGGAACAGGACTTGGGGAAGTTTGGATATCTATCGAAAACGTGCGTAGAAGTGGTGAACTACTCGATCCTGCTGGGAACTGGGAGATTTTAAGTCCATCAATATCGGGAGTTACTCGGCTTCACCGTTTGCGGGAGAGTAGAGAAGATTTAGTGGGTATCCCAACCATTGCCATTCATCCCTTTCTAGGCAGTCTCCGTTATGAAGTAGGTGCACTCAGAAGATATAATATTTTATTGGGAGCAGGGAGTGATTTCCTGCAAGTTGATGCTGATACCAGACAATCGGCGGAAAAAGAGAGCTTAAAATTGAGATATGTTTCTGATCCGAGAGATAATTACAGCAAAGATATTGCTTCCTTAAAACGGAGTCCAGATGGTTGGGTTATTACACCTTCATCTAGGAGATATCCTACATACCCAAGAGCAGCCTAAATATCTTCAGGCTTGAGTCAAACCCCATAGATCGGTTAAAATACAGGTGTTGGCCTATGGCCCGATAGCTCAGCGGTAGAGCAGGAGACTTTTAATCTCTTGGTCCTCGGTTCGAATCCGAGTCGGGTCACATTGAAATTGAGTCCGGTCTTTCGGACGCAAATTTCAATATTGATTCATCCCGAGGATTTGATCTTCGAATCTACATCCCGAATGGAGTGAAGGACAACATCTTCGAGTGAAACGAGAAGTAGTGTTAGTCGGGTCACCGAATGGGACGTTCAGGCATGAGTTTCGAACCAGTTTCGAACCGCTTGTCTCAGAATGTTCTGAAAATGATATTTTCATAGTTTAAGTTCTTAATATTTAGCTTCATTTTGGTTCGAACAGTACATTCGGGGTCTAAATTTTATATTTCTTGCTAGTTTTTCGAAATCCTCATTTTCTAATTCAATTAACTACTCTCCTGCTTCTCCTTGAGTGCGTATTCTTTCTCCTACTTCAAAAGAACGAAATTCATCATCATTAATTTTATTCGATGTATTTAGATATACATGCCACCCCAGGTCATATACGGTCTTCATATTAAGTATATGGTGTACAATTTGGCTACTTTTTTCAAAAACATAGTATGCACCAGAAGAACTTTGAGGCTCAACAATTTCCCAGTCTTGTCTGAATTTATTATGGGGGTATTTCTTTATATATTCCTTTATTTTTCTTTCCTTCTCTTCTTGTCTACTAACCCAATTTAAACCAACAAATACGCCAAGAAGAGCTGCTAGACCTACAGCAATTTTATTAAAGCTATCCACAAGTAGGTTAAATTGAATTAGTGGGAGACATTGGTATGCCAAGGTGAATAAGAGAAAAACAGCTACAACTATCAATACAACAAGTCCCGGTTGAATCCTATTACTCGTATTTTCTTGCTGTTCATTTTTCATGCTTCAATTATATCTAAATCTACGTCATTTTTCTGGTATACTTTCATCAGATTCCAAATCCAATTTATGAAGTCAGCAATATTTAGCTTTGGTTCGAAAGAAAGTGCGGTTGGCTCACTAGTTAACAATTGTTAAAAATAGATGAAAGAAGTTAACAGAAACTTACTAATTTAATCAATATGTCTGACGACAAAGAACAAATTATTTTTTCATTAGATCCAGGAAAAATTTACAATGAAGTCTCTGTTCCTAACCCTACTCAAATTAGACATGTAGATTTATCTGAAGATAAAATGCTTGAACCATTAAATGCCCATAGAATTGGGGAGGGAAGATATGGAATTGCTTCTTTTTCTCCAGAAAAGCCATATTTAATAACGTACGGTCTTTCGGCTTGTAAGGCTGTAGTTATGTATGATCCTAAAGACCATAAAGGGCTAATTGCTCATTTTTCGGCTGTTAAAGATTTAGATAAAATCATTAAAGGATTATTTTCAGAATTTCAAGGGACGCTAGACGAAGCTACTGTTTGTGTTGTTGTCGGCTCTAGCGAAGGAACGGCGGATGCTGCAGGATTTGGAACACAAGAGCGCCGTTTTTGGCCGACACCAGAACAGTTAGTTAATGATGTAACTACGCATCATCCTAAAATAATACTCATCGATGATAAGTACAATCCTCATCCCAGAGGAATTGCATTAAATTTAGAGACAGGAGAGGTTAAAGAGATAGATAATTCAAAAGGTTGGACTTGGAGCGATCAGCAGGATACATCTTTAAACAGAAGAATCGATGAGCTAGAAGAAAATATTTGAATTTCTATAAAATAGAAAGGCATTGTACTTTATTATGCATCATTTAAGCCAAAAAGATAGGCAAAATCGGACATTAGAGCTTTCTGATCGAACAATTCAAAGAAATTTCGCAGTCTGTTTAAGGTACTAGCGGGATCACCGATAGTGCACACCTCGGT